>CALFYE010000247.1 GCA_937952145.1 uncultured Myxococcales bacterium | reverse complement strand
AGACGCGCGACAGCGCCGATAGCCTGCTGTTCTGCGTCGAAGCGGCCAGGCCCTGACGCTCCCCAGCGGCCAAGCAGCGACTGATATCGCCGCGGCGAAGCTGCGCGATTGGCACGTCCCCCAGGATCTCGATCATGCCGGCCAGACTGCTCTGCACATGCACGCGGTGCTGCCGCGGATTCTTGCTGGTCGATTGCGCCGCGCGAAGCCAGCGCTCGACCGTCGTCGACAGCTTGCTCGACGACCCTTGCCGCTCGTTCGCAGCAGCGTCGGGCACTCCGACGATCCCGCGCGCGATGCGAGCGCGGACTTCCGCCATGATGCGCAGTGCGTCGTGTTCCGTCTCAACATCAGGCGTGTGTCGCTTGCGCGTCCCATCGATGTCGATGTAGCGGAACGAAAACCGGATGCGCCCGTCGGAATCACGGCGCTTCTCAAGCTTGGCCATCCCCATGCCCCCTTGGGTGTGACGTCGCTCGCGGGGAGGCGAGCATCGTCCGGATCGTATCGCGATGAAGCTCGGCTGCGCGCGACATCACGGCGCTTTCTTTCGCAGACGCGATGGGGCTCTGCCCTCGGATGCGGTGCTCGATCTGATGGCCGCGGGATCGACGGGTTCGCCGTCGTGCGGAGGCGGGTGGTCGCGGATCTGAAGCATTCCGGTCAGCGGGACGGCGTCGAGCTTCACATTCAGCGAACCATCGCGGTTCACAAACCTGTCCAGCGTTTTTTTGCTGCGATGGGAGGGGGTTATTTCAGCGAGCCAGGAGGGCGCATGGTGGGGTGGAGAGCAGGTGGGGTGGACTACCGGGATGGTTGGCAGCGGTGGGAGATCGAGGGAGTGCGTACAGATGTGTGCGGGACCTTGGCTGACAGTACGGTCCGATAGCGCCGACAGTACGGGACTCAGCGTTTTGCACGGTACCGCATGGCCTTAACATGCCTTCCTCAGCGTGCTGACGTTCTTCGCCCCTGGCACTGCTCTGGAGCCATATGGGTCGGGGTGCCCATCAGCATGTCACTGCGGGTACGGACCGGCTGACTGCTCAGCGTCTCGATGATCTTTGCTATTCAGAAGTCGAGGATCTTGACCCGTTCCCCGCCTGGAACATCAGGGTCTTTCACCAGCGTCCAGTTATCTGGCTTCAAGTCTCAGTGGACTCTGCCTCTCGTCGAGAAGTGGGTCTTCTTTTGCCGGAGCCGTCGAGCAGTCGAGCAGTCTGGGAAGCACGTCCAGCCGCTCTCCTTCGTGGTGTGAAGCCCGCTTCATCTGCAGCGTAGGCGATCGGCTGGGCCGTGGGCTTGCGCAGCGGGCCTAGGGTGCGGCGTGCACTTCGTGCCGACGGACAGGAGCGAGTACCTCGCGCGTCTGCTGCGCGACTCTGGCTGTTAGCCACTATCGCCGGGCTGGCACGGCCTGCGCCACACCGGCATCGATCCTCGCCGAGCAGGGTGGCTGTGTCCGGGCGCTCAAAGACACACTCGGCCATCCGTCGCTGACGATGAGCTAGGTCTACGCACACCTGCCGCCGAACGCACGGGCCGCCGATGTCGAAAAGATGAAACTGTAGTCCTACTAGACTGGCCAGCGCCACGCAGCTCTGAGGGGCCAGCGCCCCTTCTTCGGCGTCTTCTCGCTGTTGGCTGGCTCTAATAACGGGCTTTGGCTGGGCTTTGATCTATCGCTGCTAGGCGGGATGCTGAGTTAGCTGTACAGCGCTTAGCCAGCTTTTGCGGGGGCGGCTTCGGGGGCAGCAGGCGCAGCAGGCGGTGAAGCCGCGGGGGCTTGCTTGGGCGCAAAGCTCAGACAGACGCCTTCGGGATGAACACCGCCAGCGAATAGCTTGCAGCCACCACAGTCGCCGTACTTGCCCGCTTCGTACTGAGCGCAGTCGATGCAGCGCTTGCTCGGCGAGTCTGATTTCTCTTTGTATTGCAGGACTTTGCGGAGGTTGGCGGCTGCCTCGTCGACCTCGCCCTTGTCTTGGCAGCTAAGCGCCTTGCCTGGGGCTGCACCGGCAGGGGCGCCGCCGCCACTGCCACTCTTATTACAGCCAGCCAATATCACCAGCCCACTGGCGGTTCCAAGCACCTGCAGGGCTCGACGACGTCCCATCGATTGATCGTGGTTCATTTCTGCTCACTCCACTTGTGTTCTTTCGATGCCTGCAAAGGCATGTTGGGGTCAAAAAATTCTGCCGTGGACTGCGGCTATGCAGCCCTGCCGTTCCCACTGCGAACTGGCGGATTTAGGGCTTCGATCCGGTGGGGGTGGCGGCTGGAGTCGGCACTGCCGCTGGAGCGGTGGCGGCTGGAGTCGGCACTGCCGCTGGGGCCGGGGCAGGAACGACCTCAGGGGGCGGCGCAGGCGGAGCCACCGGGGTCTTTGGGGGCTGCGGCTTGGCTTCCGAAAGGACCGTGTAGTCCTTGAGCATGTTGGCACCCAGGAGCGGCTTGTGGGCACCTTGATGGCAGGTGGCGCAGTTGACCTTGGGGGCGTCGCCGGTGGGTCCCAAGCGCTCGGCCGGGAAGGTGCCGGTCAGCGGCTCGAGATAGGCCGCATTCAGATCACGCACCATACGGATGCCATACCAGGCCTGGGCGCGGGCCGGCGGGCTGGCCGACCAGTCCGCCATCGAGCGCGTGTTGTGGCAGTGCGTGCAGTTCACGCCCAGCGACGTCGAGATGTGCATCATCAGCGCGTACGTCCACTCGGTCTGTTTGATCGACGAGCGGTTGTCGATGGGCAATGGCTCGGTCGAGATGACGCGGATGCCATCATCACCGACCAGGAACGGTCGGAACGGATCGGTGGGAAGCGCGGTCAAGCCCACGGCCGCCGCCGGGCTGTTCTGTCCCGCCGAGTCGCCAAGGGCGCGCTGGCTGGGATCGCTGGACGCTTGGTCAAACCACAGATTGGTGGGCACCGGGTTGCCGCGATGGCAGGTAAAGCAGGTGACGCCGGTCTCTTTGACGTGCGACTTCCAGCCCGAATTGATGTGCATGGTCATCTGCAGCATCCGTCGGGCCACGCGCTTGGTGTAGAGCTCGTCGGAGTGCAGGTTGTTGGCGTCGGCCTGCGGGTTGCCCTCGGCATCTGTAATGACTTGCCCCGCCGCATCGCGCTGCGGTGCGTGGCAGTAGGCACAGCCTTGCTTGGGCGCCACCCACAGCGTCATCGCCGTCATCAAGCGCGTCATCTCGCCCGATGTGATGTGGCCCAGCACCTGGACGTTCTTGTAGGCGTCCACCGCAAGCTGGCCATCCGTCGACGCAGCCGGTAGAGCCGGTGGTGCGACGTTGGTCTTGGCGCGGACGACCAAGCGATCGTTTTTCTCGATCAGGTCCATGCCCAGCCCGGGATTTCCGCGCTGCACCGACGACGTCGAGTTATACGCCCCCGCGAGGGCAATGGTGACTCCGGAGACCAGTACGACACCGGTCGCCTTGACGAGGAAGGCTTTCACGGCTTCACCTCAACCTGTTTTGGGGGAGTTGCGGCTGGCGCAGTGGGGGCTGCAACCGGCGCAGCAGGAGCGGCAACCGGCGGCGCGGGTGCCACCGGAGCGGCGGCCGGCACCGGTGTCGGCGGAGCTTGCGCGGGCGCCGGAGCTTGCACGGCTCCTGCGGCCGGAGCCGGAGCCGGAGCTGGCGCCGGGCCTGCGGCCGGAGCTGGCGCGGGTGCCGTCGGGGCAGGAGCCGGCTCCATGGCTGGCGCCGCGCCCCCTTCGCCGGTGGGGCTCGGAACCGCTGGGGCCGTCGGGGCTGCCGCCGCTGGCGGGGCTGCCGCCGCTGGCGGGGCCTGGGGAGGCGCAGCTTCAGCCTTCGGCATGGCGGGCTGCGTCGCCGGATCTGGCACGGGCTGATAGACCAGCTCGTATTCCGGCGCGAAGTTGTGCTTCACCGCCCACATGTACCAGTTGTCGACGGCGGTGCCAGTCAGCAGGATGCCGATGCCACCGGTCAGCGGACACAGCACCGCGAACCACCAGG
>CALFYE010000246.1 GCA_937952145.1 uncultured Myxococcales bacterium | reverse complement strand
GCCGTGCAGCACATACGAGATGAGGGCGTTCGCAGCTTAATATGTAAACACCTTCGAAAGCCCCGAATCGCTGTTCGCCGAGATCCTGTGCGCTGAAGGGGGGTTCATGCGCTAGGGTTCCGCGCGATGTCGTCGTTTCAGTTCAACCTGCTGGGCCAAGATCCCGGGTCGCGGGCGCGCCGTGGCCGACTGCAGCTTTGCCATGGCGCGGTCGAGACGCCGGTGTTCATGCCGGTCGGCACGCGCGCCACCGTCACCGGCATGACCACCGACGAGATGCAGGCGCTCGGCGCCGAGATCGTCCTCGCCAACACCTACCACCTGCTCCTGCGGCCGGGTCCCGAGCTCTTCCGTCGCGTCGGCGGCATCCACCCGTTTATGGGCTGGGACCGGCCGGTGCTCACCGACTCGGGCGGCTACCAGATCTTTTCGCTGTCGGCCGATCGCACGATCCGCGAGGAGGGCGCCAAGTTTCGCAGCTACGTCGACCAGCGCTACCACCTGCTGTCGCCCGAAAAATCGATCGAGATGCAGACGGCGATTGGCTCGGACATCATGATGGTCCTCGATGAGTGCGTCGACTCGACGGCGCCGGAGTCGGTGACCCGCGCGGCGATGGAGCGCACGCACCGCTGGGCGCTGCGCAGCTTGGCCGCGCGGACCAATCCTGCGCAGGCGCTGTTCGGCATCGTCCAAGGCGGCCTCCTGCCGGCGCTGCGTCGCGAGTCCGCCGACTTTCTTTGCCAGCAGCCATTCGACGGGCTGGCCATCGGCGGGCTGGCGGTTGGCGACACGCGGGCGCAGCGCGAAGACACGACAGCGTTCGCGGCGGAGCTCTTGCCGGCGGATCGACCGCGCTACCTAATGGGCGTGGGCACGCCGCCCGATCTGCTGGTCGCCATCGGCTGCGGCGTCGACATGTTCGACTGCATCCTGCCGACGCACCTCGCCAGTCAGGGCACGGCGTTTACCGGCACTGGTCGCGTCCGGGTCACGCGCTCGGCATACAACACCTGCGACGAACCGCTCGACGCGAGCTGCACCTGCATGGTCTGTCGCAAGCACAGCCGCGCCTATCTCGGACACCTCATCCGCTGCCGCGAGCCGCTCGGGCCGCGGCTGATCTCGCGGCACAACTTCCATCACTACCTGACGCTGATGCGCGATGCGCGACAGGCCATCGAAGACGGCGTCTATGCCAGCTGGGCCAAAGACAAGCTCGCGCAGATCGACCGGCACGAGCACGCCGGCCCGCGGGCCTGAGGCCAGCCCGATGAGCCACGAGGTCGTCACCACCACCACCGGCGCGCTGGCGCTGCGCTGCCAGCAGACCGGCGAGACCATGCACCCCGGCGTCGGCCCACTGGTCGAGGCCGAGGCGCTCTACGCACGGCAGTCGCGGCTGGATGCGCGCCTCGCGGCCCAGACCGCACCGCTCGTGCTGTTCGACGTGGGGCTGGGGGGCGGATCGAACGCGCTCGCTGCTCGCGCCATCGCCGAGGCCGCGCCGCCCGGTGCCGCGCCGCTGCACATCGTCAGCTTTGAACGCGACCTAGGCGCGCTGAAGCTGGCGCTTGAGCATGGCTCCGCCTTTGGGCTCGACGGGGCGGCGGGCCAGGCGGCGCAGGCGCTGATGGCCGAGGGCGAGCACACCACAGCCCGCACGCGCTGGTCGCTGCGTCGCGGAGACCTGTTGGCTGCACTTTCGGCCGAGCCCACGCGCGCTGACATCGTCTTTTGGGATCCGTTTTCGCCCAAAGCCAATCCCGAGCTATGGACCGCCTTTGCCTTCGCCGCTTGCCGCCGCGTGGCGGGTCCGCGCTGCACGCTTTACACCTACAGTGCCTCGACAGCGACGCGTGTGGCCCTGCTTCTGGCCGGCTGGGCGGTCGGGGTCGGCGAGGCCATCGGCAGCAAGGCGCAGACCACCGCGGCGGCGATCCATGTGGCCGATCTGCAGCGACCGCTGGATCAGCGCTGGCTGCCCAGGTTGTGGATCTCCAGCCGCTTGCGCGGCCCGACGCCCCGCTGCCGCCCGACGCCCCACCCGACGTCGTAAAGCGCATCGCCGCCGCCCCCCAGTTCAGCGGCAGCCGCTAGATCAGCGACAGGCGCGACGCCGACAGCGCACCACAAACCGGCTCGTCGCAACGGCCACTCCGCGGACTACTGTGCTTATGACCTGCTGGGAGGCCCCAGAAAACAGGTATGCGTTGTCTATATTCTAATATTAACGACAGGAGTTTCTTCGACACAAAATTCTATCCTACGCCGCAGCGTCCTCGCTCTCTCGTCGCTGATTCTTGGTTATCAAATTAGTATGGGCGACCACAAAACACATTAATACTACCATAAATTGCTCGACAGCGGTGGTGGCGCTGCGCTATTTAGCGCCCTCCTTTCAACCATCGAAAAGAGGAGTGTGTTCATGCCTGTCGATTGCTATCGGATTGTCTTTGCCGGCCGGCATCCTGAGGCGAGCGGTCGAGCCTGCGTTCTGGGTTTTGGGGCGCTCTTGGGGACCCTACTGTGGGCGGCGGTGCCGTCGGCGTACGCGCAGGAACCGGGCGCAGGCGGAGAACCCCCAGGCCCGCCCGCGCCCTCCATCGCGGCCGGGGGCGCTGAGGGCTCGTCGATGATCGGCGGCTGTGGCGGCGCCGGTCAGGTCGGAAATGGCTTTGTGCTGTCGGTGGGCCTGGGTGGACGCTTGGCCGCGCTGCCGGTGCCGACGACACCCCCCAGCCAGACGATGACCATGATGGGGATGACGACCCCGACCGCCACGACAACGACGAGCGCGACGGCGATCGATTCCTCGGCGGGGCCGAAGTGGAATCTGTTTTTGGGCTACAAGCTGTGCCGCGTGGTGGTCGGTCTCAGCCTCGATCTGCTCGTCTATAGCCCGGTGGGCTCGTCGAGCACCGTGACCTCGTTCCTGCTCGCCCCCGAGGTGCAGGTGGCGCTGGCCCGCTCGCGCGACTCACGTGCAGAGCTTTTGGGCATGCTCAGCGTCGGCCTGGGCCAGGCGGCCGGCTTCTTCCAGCTTGGCGGTACCGTCGCCCCCGGCGTGCGCTACTGGGTCCATCGCCACATCGCGCTCAGCACCCTGCTTGGCCTCCAAGCCGGCATCACGCTGCAGGGCAAGGCAGGTCAGACGGTGCTCCTCAGCCTCCTCGGAACAGCGGGAGTGCTCGGCGCCTTCTAGCCCCGGCGAGCCCGGCGACCGGACCCGCGCCTGATAGCGCCTGCCCCGGCGTGCGCTTTGTTTGGATTCACTCCCAAATTCCCTGTATTCTGAGAGAGCAGATGCAGGTTCGGATGCGTCATGCGACGGCGATGCGCGCCTCCCCAGGGCGGGGCGTGGGACCCCTAGCTCTCGTCGGGAGCACGGAGCCCCCTCCCCGCCCCAGACGCGACGCTCGCTGCCCGGGCGAGAGGCGAGGGTCGGCCGGGCTTCCTCGCGGCTCGGGGCGACGGGTGATGTACCTGGCCGGGCTGCTGCTGCTGGTCCTGTGCGGGGGGCCAGACGATGCCGCCGCCGGCCCCGGCGCCGCCGGCACACCTTCCGAGGTGGCCAAGACCAAGTACGAGCAGGCCATCCGCGCCTATCAGAACCGGCGCTATGGCGACGCCGTCCTGCTGCTGGAAGAGAGCCTGCGCCTGCACAGCAGCCCCAACGCCCGGCTGCTGCTGGGACACTGCCACCGCGATCTCGGGCGGTCGGGGACGGCCTACACGACCTATCACGCCGCCGAGCGCGAAGCCGCCGAGCGGGCGCGCCAGGGCCAGCGTCAGTACGAAGAGACGCGCCGCGACGCCATCGAAAACCTCGCCGAGCTAGAGCCGCGCGTCCCCTATGTGACCCTGGCGGTGCCGGCCGGCATGCCCGTCGACTTCGCCGTCTTGCTCGACGGTCTGCCCGTCGCTCCCGAGGGGTGGGGAACCCGGCTGCCGCTCGACCCCGGCAAGCACGAGATCACCGCCAGCGGGACCAAGCTGCGCAAGTTCAGCCAGACCATCGAGCTCCGCCCGGGCAAGCACCTCCGCGTCGATATCTTGTCCGAGCGCGAGGCCAGCGCCGAGGTGCGTCTCAGCCTGCCCGATGCCCCGAGCGGCACCCAGCTGATCGTCGATGGCCTGCCGTCGGCGGTGGCGAAGGAGACCACGTTTCTGTATCTCGACCCGGGGCTGCACCGTCTGCTGATTCGGGCGCCCGGCCATCGCCCAGTGCGCTGGCAGCGCCGGCTGGAAAATGGCGAGCTGGTCAGCCTGCACCCCAGCCTGCGACGAGCCACCCCGCGGGCCGCCGCGCTGGTGCTTGGCGGCCTTTCGCTGGCCACCCTGGTGACGGCCATCGCACTTGGTGCCCAGGCGCAGAGCGAGGATGCCGCGAACCGTCCCCCCGCAGGCGTCGCCACCGAGCCCTCGCGGGAAGCCTTTGCGACGCGTGACCGCATCCGCGTCATGGCCGGCGTCGCGACCGGCTTCGCGCCGCTCTCGGGAGCACTCGCCATCGCCACCGTGGGCCTGGCCCTGACGGCCGACTGGTCGAGCGCGCGGACCGATCGACCTCGCACCACGGCCCTCACCACGCTCGGTGGGCTACGACTCATGACCTGGGGAGGACTGCCATGAACGCTGCCAGAGCGCCGCTCGAAACCCCCTTTGCCCCGCCGCCTGACTCGTCGCCTGACTCGTCGCCTGACTCGTCGCCGGGCGCAGCTTGGGCCTCAGCGTCGCTCACGCCTCCTGCCCTCCCCCCGGGCGGCCGCGCCTCGGCTCGGCGCGGCGCGCACCGACGGACCCTCCTCGGCGGCCTGGTCTTATTCATCAGTGCCTGTACCGCGGGAACGTATGATCTCCCGGCTTGTCTTGATAAAGAAATATGCGGGAACGGCTTTGATGACGACTGCGATGGCGTCAAAGACAACCCCGACTTCTGTAACTGCACAAAAATCGATGACCGCCGGCCCTGCCCGCCGCGAGCCGGCATTATTACCAACACCGTAAATCCCCTTTCCATCTGCACGAATGAAGAGCAGATCTGCCTGCCCAATATGCAATGGAGCAGCTGCAAAGGAATCGACCCGATTATTGAAAAATGCGGCAACGGACGGGATGACGACTGCGACGGCGGAGTCGATGATCAAGATCCCGAAGGATGTATCAAATGTGTCGACGGGGAGACCCAGACATTAGCCAATCCGAATCTCACCTATGGCCCTAAATCGATCTGCAAAGCCGAGGTCCAAGACTGCAAGGCGGGCACCTGGGTGACGCGCCCCGGCTTCGCCGCCGTCGGGCCCCGCAGCAGCGATGCCACCTGCGACGGTTTCGACGATGACTGCGACGGCAGCGTCGACGAGGATGCCACCTGGCAGGGCCTGCCGCTCGGCGCCGACTGTTCCGACGACCAGGAAAAAGGCGTCTGTCGCACCGTCGGCACCGTCAGCTGCATGGGCGGAGTGACGACCTGCCTTCACGTCCCGCGGACGCCCGATCGCACAAACTTCTATCGCATACCGTCGGCAAACGTCTACAAGGACGCCACGGCGCCGAATGCAGACTGGGACTGGGACTGCAGTGGCACCATTGACAAGTTCTTCAGCGTCGGAAACAGCATAACCCAAATACAAAGCAATATTGCTAGGCCAATCTATGTAGTTCTCGATCAAAGCACCGGCTGTTCCATCGCCAAACCCGGAAATCTCTGCAATGCCGTAGTCATTCAACCCAAAGTCGCCGGAGAATTCATTCAGTGCGGCACAGCAGTCACTGTGATTGATTGCGACTTTGTCGCGATTCCGCCAAGCTGCGCCAACCGACCTAATCCGCAGTCCGGATACACGTATTGTAGATAGGACTTTATGCCGCCGATCATGATCGCCGATCGCTACCACGTCCTCCGCGAGATAGGCCGCGGCGGCATGGGAGTGGTCTATCAGGTGCTGCATAAAGAGACCGGCGAGCAGTACGCGCTCAAGGTCCTGCTCTCGCACAAGACCGCCAAGGGCGACAACGTCGAGCGCTTCAAGCGCGAAGTCAAGCTACCAACGCACATCAAGAGCGAGCACGTCGTCCAAGTCACCGACTCCGGCGAGCTAAGCGGCGACACCGCGGACAGCGGAGGCCCTTTTTACGTCATGGAGCTCCTGCGCGGCTGCGACCTGCGCAAGCTCCTCGACATCCAGCACCCCTTTACCCAAACCGAGATCCTATGGATCCTCCGCCAGCTCGCCCTCGGCCTAGACCAAGCCCATGGCGTGGGGATCGTGCATCGCGATCTCAAGCCCGACAACATCTTCCTGCACTGTCAGGAAGGGGGCCGGATGGTCGTCAAGATCCTGGACTTCGGCATCGCGCGCTACGCCCAGGAACTACTAGCGACCGGAGACCGCGAAAAGCTGACGGCAACGCAGGCAATGCTGGGGACGCCCCTGTACATGGCGCCGGAGCAGGCCAAGGGGGGGGAGGGGCGGGCGGAGATTGGGCCGTGTACGGATGTTTGGGCGGTCGGCATGATTGGCTTTGAGCTGCTTTCGGGGAAGACGTACTGGAATGCCGACTCGCTGATGGCGCACCTGGGTCAGCTGCTGTTTTCGGCCATGGCGCCGGCCAGTAGCAAGGCGGGAGAGCTGCCGGCGGGGTTTGATGCGTGGTTCGCGCGCTCGTGTAGTCGTGAGATCGGCGGACGCTATCGCTCGGTGGGGGAGCAGATTGGCGAGCTGGCTCGGCTGCTGCCGGTGGGGGCAGGGGCAGCAGAGCCGCCGAGTGCGCTGGTGCGGGCGGTGGAGGGGCAGATGCCGCCCCTGGTGGACCATCGGGAAGCGACGATGATTTCGGGCGGCCGGCTGGGCAGCGCGGAGCTGAGCCTGCGCGCCGAGATCTTTCCCGGGCACTCGGTCGAACAGTCGCCCGGGAGCCGGCGCTGGCCGCCGCTGCGCAGCGTGCTGTGGGTGGCGCTCGCGCTGTCGCTAGTCGTCCTTCTATTGGGGCTTCGCCTAAGGGGGCCGCAGATGAGTGCGCCGAGCCCAGTGGCGCGGGATGGCGGTGGGATGGCTGGCGGGCTACCGCCGGTTGCGGGCCGCGGGGGGACGGGTGCGGCGGCGGCCCCGACCGCAACCGCCGAGCGGAGTGCAGCGCAGCCCTCGCCGGAGCCCAGGCCTGCCTCGACCCCGACCGCCAAGGCGTCGACGCCGTCCCGAGCGCGCGAACGAACGGCGAAGTCTCGTCGCACCTACGTTCCTCCCAGCCTGTGAGCTGAGGCCGCAGGTCGGCGGCGACGATAGCGAACGATGGCGGATGCGCTGACAGCGCTCAGCAACCGGCTGGCCCAGTCAGCGCGGCCGACGTGGCATAGGCGGACGATGAGGACTCGACGCAGTTCCTGCACTGGCCAGCTTGCTCTCCTTCGTTCTTTCTTGTTGCTCAGCCTGGGCTGCGGGGCGCCACCTGAAGATCGATTCGACAGCGACTCCAGCCCGCTTTACAGCGGGCCCGGACCGGCGCAGATCCTGGTGTCGACCTCGCCGCGCGTCAGCGAGCGCTGCCCGGGCGAGCTAGCCGCCACCTACTGCAGCGCCACCGAGGTCAGTGCCGCTGCCGACAGCTGTCGCCGACGGCTGCCTCCCGACGTCGTGGCAGCCTGTCCGTAGACCGGCTGCGTGCAGCCCTATGCCGCCTATCGCGATCGCTGCGTCGCGGGCGCAACCTATGTGCCGCACCCCGGCAACGGGCAAGGGCGAATAGCAGTGTCTGTCGTTGACCTGCGGCATCGCGCTCTCTCCCAAGGAGACCCGCATGGAAACCAACCTGATCGAACGCTGTTGTGGCCTGGATGTGCACAAGGACACCGTCGTTGCGTGCGTGCTGCGGCCGGAGGCAGGGCGCAAGGTGCAGAAGCTCATGCGCACCTTTGGCACCTTCACTCAGGAGCTGCGTGAGCTGTGTGCGTGGCTCGTCGAGCACGGTGTCACGCGCGTGGCGATGGAGAGCACCGGCTGTTACTGGATTCCGGTCTATGCGGTACTGGAGAACGAGCCGTCCCTGACGCTGATCGTCGGCAACGCACATCACATCAAGAACGTGCCGGGGCGAAAGACCGACTGCAACGATGCGCAGTGGCTCGCTACCTTGGTGCGTCTGGGAATGATTCGCCCAAGCTATGTGCCGCCGCCGGACTTGCGTGAGCTGCGCGACTTGCTGCGGACCCAGCGAAAGCTGATCCAGGCTGCTGCCGCCGAGCGCAACCGCACCCAGAACCTGCTGGAGCGCTGCAACCTCAAGCTCGGACGCGTCGCTTCGGATGTCTTCGGTGTCTCGGGCTTGGCCATGCTTCGTGCATTGGCCGCAGGTCAGACCGACCCCGATGCCCTAGCTGTCGGTGCTCGATTCCCTGGATGCCCAGATCCAAACGATTCAGACGCGCATCGACCAGCGCCTGGCTCCCTATCGCGAGCCGATGCA
Organism: uncultured Myxococcales bacterium; assembly: GCA_937952145.1. Classification (GTDB taxonomy): domain Bacteria; phylum Myxococcota_A; class Polyangia; order Palsa-1104; family JAEUJZ01; genus JAEUJZ01. Next base: position 3,446 of record CALFYE010000246.1, on the reverse strand, counting down.
ACGCCCGATGGAGATCCCCGGCATCCAGCACACCGTCGCGGCCACCCTCATCGCAGAGATCGGTACAGACATGTCCGTCTTTCAAAGCGCCGACCATTTAGCGGCCTGGGCGGGCCTGTGCCCCGGCAACAACCGCAGCGCCGACAAGCGCCGTCGCGAGCCGGTCCGCAAGGACAACATCCACCTCCAGTCCGTCCTGGTGGAAGCTGCCGTGGCGGCTCGCAACAAGAAGGGCAGCTACTTCAAAGACAAACACCGACGCTTGCAGGCGCGTCAGGGGAAGAAGCGCGCCAACGTCTCCATCGCCCACAAGCTTCTCAACAGCGCTTACCACATTCTCAAAACCGGTCAGCGCTACAAAGAACTCGGCGAGCACTACCTCGATCAACTCGACGAAGCGCGCGTCAAACACAACCTCGTCCGCCGCCTACAGCGCCTCGGCTATTCCGTGGACATCCACAAGATGGCCGCCTGAACCAACCCGCCCCAGGCAAGCTTCGACGGCCATTTTCATAGCAGGTTTTGAGAGGCGCTCTAAGAAGGTGTTTACATATTAATCTGCGAAGGCCCTCAACGCGACCTTGCTGCACGGCTGGGGCCCCCGCGGACGCGGCCTCCTTTTTCCGCCGGGGCGTCGAAAAAAGGAGATCCGCTGCGGCCCCATCCTCTGGAGCTCGACGGGGAATTAATTTGTAAACACCTTCTAAGCGCCCTCGACGGAATTACAGGCCCTTCAGCTCGTCGAGCGTGCCGTTGTACTGATCGAGATCGACATGGCCGCTGATGCCGGAGACGCTGCCCGTGCTTGAGTACTGCCAGAAGCGGAGGCGGGCGCCTCCCCACGGCACCGACGGACACGTCACTCCCCAGTTCGCGACCCACATATAGGGCAGCGGGTTCGGTGTCCCCATTCCCGACCAGAAGCCCGGCGAAGTATAGAGAGCAGGCAGTCGTCCGGTCCGCGACTTCACACGCTCAAGCCAGGCGTTGACGCGGGCCGCGACGGTGGCGCTGGAAACGCCGTCCCTCACCTCGACGTCGATGACCGGGGGCAGATCGGCGCCGCCAAACCCCACGCTGTTCAGCTTGTTCACCATCAGATCCGCCTGCGCGTTGACGTCCTGCGTCGGCCGGAAGAACTGATAGGCCCCGACCAGCAGGCCCGCGTCTTTGGCCTGCTTCCAGTAGGTCTCGAACTTCGGATCGCGGAAGCCGGTGCCGTCGCTGACTCGGATGATCGCGAACTGCTTGCCGGCCGCCCTGACCTTGCCCCAGTCGATGTTGCCCTGATAGTACGAGACATCGATGCCGTACACCCGGTTCGAGCCCGGACAGATCGAGGACTGCGCTTGAAAGTCGGGCGCCGTGGGGTCATGCATGCTGCCCGCAGTGCCGTCTTCAGCACCGCCCTTATAGGCTTCGGGGGCAAGCTCACCACCGCAAGCGCCAAGAGAAATGACCAGAGGCAGGGCGAAAAAGAGCTTGTTCATCGGAGCGTCCTTTTGTGTAGCGATGCGTTCTAGGCTTGGCCATTGCAGCGCGCGTACCAGCTGCGACACCGCGTGTTCTTCGACGAGACGGCGATCGAATTTACCCACGCTGCTGGGGCTTAAGTCTCCACCTTGAGGGCCAGTGCCATCGAAAACGCGGATGTCGCTGGGGCTGGGCCGTGCCGACTCGGCAGCGACGGGAGACTTAGTAATTATGAAGAGTTAAGCTTGATAACCTATCAAGTATTTGAACGGCGGCCACGGATCCTATAGTTTATAGGAATGGATGAGATCGACCTCCGGCTCCTCGACCTTCTTCAGCGCAACGGTCGGGCGACGCAGAGCGAGCTAGCGCGCGAGATCGGGCTGTCGCAGCCGGCGGTCGCTGAGCGCATCAAGAAGCTGGAGGAGCGCGCTGCGATCCGTGGCTATACCGCGCGCGTCGATGCCGCCCAGCTAGGGCTCGACATCACGGCCTTCGTTGGCGTCGGGATCGATCACCCCAGGCACTTCGAGGGCTTCCTGCGGCGCGTCAAGGGACTCGACGAGGTCCTTGAGTGCCATCGCGTCGCCGGCGCCGACTCCTATCTGCTCAAGATCAAGACCCGCAACACGCGCACGCTCGACCGGCTGCTCGTCGAGGTGCTGCGGACGATCCCGGGCGTCACGCGGACCTGCACGACGATCGTGCTCGCCTCCATCAAGGAGGAGTCCCATATCTACCCGGCTCAGCCAGAAGAGGAGGGAACATGAACACGCCTCTCCTAACGCCCTCATCGCAGGGGGACCTCGCCCGGCCGTTGCCGTCGGGCTCGTCGTTGCCGCCACCGCCGCCAAAAGATGTGGCCCCAGCGCTGCGGCTGGCGCGGCGCATGGATTCGCTGCGACCCTCGGCGGTGCGCGAGATCCTCAAGGTCGCAGAGCGCCCGGATGTACTGTCCTTCGCGGGCGGGCTGCCGGCCCCCGAGCTGTTTCCGATCGCGGCCATCGCCGAAGCACATACCGCGGTGCTGGCGCGCGACGGACGCGCTGCTCTGCAGTACGGCACCACCGAGGGCTTCGGGCCGCTGCGCGAGTGGGTGGCTGCGCGACTGCGCCAGCGCGGCATGCGAGTGGGGACTGATCAGGTCCTCATCACCAACGGCTCGCAGCAGGGCATCGATCTGGTGGCGCGCGTGCTGCTTAACGCCGGCGATGAGGTGGCTGTTGAAGATCCCAGCTATCTGGCGGCGCTGCAGTCGTTCACTGGCTGCGAGGCGCGCTTTCTGACCGTTCCCAGCGACGACGACGGAATGGATGTAGCGGCGCTGGAGCAAGCCTTGGTGACGCGCCGGCCGCGGCTTATCTACGTCGTCTCAGAGTTCCACAATCCTAAAGGCACGACGCTGGTCGCCGAGCGCCGGCTGGAGCTGGTGCGCTTGGCGCAGCGCCACGGCATCCCCATCCTTGAAGACAACCCCTACGGCGAGCTGCGCTTCCGGGGCTCGGCCCCACCGGCGCTCGCCGCGCTCGATGACAGCGGGCTGGTGGTGCACCTGGGGACGTTCTCAAAGACGCTGGCGCCTGGCCTGCGCCTGGGCTGGCTGGTGGGGTCGCCGGAGCTTGTGCGCGCGGCCACCATCGTCAAACAATCGACCGATCTGCACACCGCCTCGCTGGCGCAGCGGGCCGTCGCTGAGCTGCTTTCGCGCTTCGACTACGATGCGCACCTGGCGCAGCTGCGGTCGGTCTATGGCGAGCGCTGTCAGGCGATGCTGGGTGCGCTGCAGCGCCACTTGCCAGCGAGCACGCGCTTCACGCGTCCCGACGGGGGGCTGTTCGTCTGGGCTGAGCTGCCGGCGGGCCTGAGCTCGGAGCGCCTGCTCCGGGATGCGCTGGTCGATAAGGTCGCTTTCGTTCCCGGCGGCGCGTTCTTCGCCGGTACGCCGCGCGACGAGATGCTGCGCCTGAACTTCT
>CALFYE010000245.1 GCA_937952145.1 uncultured Myxococcales bacterium | reverse complement strand
CGCGGGTGCGCGAGCGCGGCTTCGTCGACGCGATGCCGCATCGCACGGCGTTGCCCGCGGTCTACAACGCCTACGTGGCCTGCGCCCACGATCCGCTGTACGACGCGGCGGCCGAGGGCCTGCAGGCCCTGCTGCGGCCGCTGTTCACCACCTCGTTCCTGCTCGACGACCACTGCGCCGAGCAGGACGACTTCGGAGCGAAGCAGATCGTGCTGTCCAGCGCCTCGAGCAAGACCGCCTGGGGCACCGCGTTCTGCATCGGCCGCCGCGCCGGGCACCCCGAGCGCATCGGGCTCACGTCGCGCGGCAACCTCGACTACGTGCGCAGCCTCGGGCTCTACGAACGGGTCGCCACCTACGACGAGCTGGCGCAGCTCGACGCCGCCGTGCCCACCACCTACATCGACTTCGCCGGCGACCGCGCGCTGCGCGGCGCGATCCACCGCCACTGGCGCGAGGCCCTCTGCCACAGCGTCGTGGTCGGCGGCAGCCACTGGGAGAGCCTGCACACCGACAGCGGCGAGCTACCGGGCCCGCGGCCCGCCTTCTTCTTCGCGCCGGCGCAGGTGGAGAAGCGCAGCGCCGAGCCGCCGCAGGGCCTCGGCCGCGCCGGCCTCGAGGCGGCCCTCGGCGCCGCGTGGCACGCGATGACCGCTGCCGCGACGAAGGCAACGCCGCCGTGGATCGTCGTGCGCGAGTCGGCCGGCGGCAAGGCCATCCATTCCGCGTTCGAGTCGCTGGTGGCCGGCCGCACCGATCCGCGCGACGGGCTCGTGCTGTCACCGTAGCGCGACGCGCGGCGTGCCGCCGCGCGCCGGTCAGTGGGAACGGATCATCGTGCCGTAGGCTTGGTCGGTCAGGATCTCGAGCAGCATCGCGTGGGGCACGCGGCCGTCGATGATGTGCACGGCGTTGACGCCGCTCTTGGCGGCATCCAGCGCGCCCGCGATCTTGGGCAGCATGCCGCCGCTGATGGTGCCGTCGGCGAACAGCTCGTCGATCTCGCGCGCGGACAGGTTCGTCAGCAGCTTGCCGGCCTTGTCGAGCACGCCGGGCGTGTTCGTCAGCAGCATCAGCTTCTCGGCCTTGAGCACCGTGGCCAGCTTGCTGGCGACGAGGTCGGCGTTGATGTTGTAGCTCTCGTTGCTCTCGCCGAAGCCGATCGGGCTGATGACCGGGATGAACTGGTCGTCCTGCAGCGCGCGCACCACCGACGGGTCGATCTGGGTGATGTCGCCCACCTGCCCGACGTCGTGCTCGATGTTTCGCCGCTCACCGAGAAGGATCGGCGGGGTGGCACGGTGGTGTACCCCCTGACCGACTATCAGCCGCGGAAGGCAGAGAACCTCGAGCGGGGGTATCTGCAGGGGAGGTATGGGGCGGTTCCGTTCCTTGGGGAGCTTCCGGGGGCGACGCCCAACGGATGAGGCGATGACCGGCAATCGTCGCAATCGCGAGCGCCGACCTGCGCGCGCCGAGCCTTCGCGACGGCCTCGCAAGCGGATCCTCGTGATCTGTGAGGGCCGGAACACCGAGCCGCAGTATCTGCTCGGGTTCAAGCGATGGTGCCGCAACCCGCTCGTCGAGGTGGTGGTGGACCCCGGGCACGGAGTGCCGCTCACGTTGGTGCGGCGCGCCAAGGAGGCGCGGCTCGAGGCCGAGGTGGGCGTCGGCGTCGGGCTGTACGCCCGCAAGAAGTAGTCACATCAGGAGGAGTATGAGGCGACAATCCACTACGAAACGAGCCCAATCAGGGCACTCAGGAGCGAAACAATGAAACTCTCACCCGCAGACTACGATCGATACTACCAGGCCCTCGGCATCCACGAGAGCGACCTCCTGTCGCCGCGAGATGTTGAGTTGACCGAGTTGCCGGCGGACGCTGCCTTGTCGGAGGCCGAGCGTCGCAGCGTGGGGACGTAGTCCTTGTACTGCGAGGCATCCATGCCGCCGCGCAGCTCGTCGCAGGACTTCCAGAGCGACGTGTAGAGCTCAGACTTCTTGATGGCCATGGGGGAGACGTCCTTGACGACTAGGGGCGGCGCGCGGAGGCGGTTGGTGTGGGTTACTCGAGCGAAGATGGGGTTGCAGCCTGTTGAATCCTGCGTTTTGACCTTGTTTTTGTACCTAATTTCAGCAAGGCAGCCCAGACCTTCGTGTCGTTGGTTGGGAGGCACTATGCCACTTTGCGTTACGGGCATCTAGGCATGTCCTTGGGCTTTGTCTGCCCGAGGGAGAGCACACACGCTGCCTGGTTTCGCCCGGGCGTCGTCACGTGTGGAGGGATTGCGATGCCCGCGGTGGGCGGTGTGCCTTGTCCCGTCGGTCTTTTTGCGCTATGCGCTCTTGCGCTGTTCGAGAGGACCGCTTCGTCGCTGCTCGGTTTGCCCTCGTGCCGCCCCAACTGAACAAAAAGCCAGACCTACTACGCGGCCTCGCTACGCGATAGAGCGGGTCGGTTTCTACGCGACGATCGGAGTGCGTTGGCCACCAACCCAGGTCACGAGGATCGGGATCCATATCAGCGACAGGCGGGCACCGCGACCGCCCGCCGATATTGAGGTAGGGGTCGCAGCTACGCTTGCCTGTAAGCCCACTCACGGGACGGAAAACTGGTTCCGACCGCTGTCGACCGAGCAGCGCCGAGCGCAGATAATGCTCGCGGCACTGATAGGTCGCGATCCGTAGTGAGCACCACCGAAGGGAGCGCGTGGCACAGATCCTGGCGAGCGGTGGGTTCTAGTTTATCTGCAGCAGCTCGCGGCTTTAGGCAGAGCGCGTGTATTTTACCCGGCTCTTATTCAGAATATCTGCGAGTTTATGTTCCTCCATTGATACATTGGAGAGGACATTAAGTGTTATTGCGTCGCCGCTGACTGTAACTTTTGAGCCAAAGAGTTTTAGGACTTGAGTTAACACGTTGGTCTTCACAGAAGATGAAGCATTGCGATCGAGCGTGTAGGTTGCCTTCATTTTGCTTCCTCCGCGTTTGTGGCTCGTCTATAATCGGCCATGACGGTAGACCCACAGTTCCCGACAAGTCAAGCCTCAGTTCGGTGTGCAGCCCGGCATGGCAAGTAAGACAAGGCGAGAGGCATCCGTGCGCGCAGCGTTGAGCTCCGGGAGCCCCATTCCAGCAGAAGTAGCCGAAACGGCGGCATCAAGCTTCGGCCGTCGTTAAGGTCTCCAGCCCGGTCGCGCTGCTTGTCTTCATCAGCGGGAAAGTCGTAGCCAGGCCGGTGGCCGGCGGCGAAGACCATATGGTTGGCCATCCGCACCGCCGTCTTGAGCCCAAGCGATGGCCCAGCGCAGCAGTCGCCGCGAGTCCGCGATGGGCGCGGAACAGCGCCAGTTCCACTGTCGCTCGCCGCGATCCACTACACGTATGATGGTCCGCTGAACCGTTGCCTATCACAAGCACGAGGACGCCGGCATCTGCAACCTGCTAGGAGGATGGCCTTGAGACGCCTAAGCCTTTCGGATGATCACAACTTCTCTTTGCGACGGAGAATCGGCCCCAGGAATGGTT
>CALFYE010000244.1 GCA_937952145.1 uncultured Myxococcales bacterium | reverse complement strand
CGGACTTCGGACCGTCGAACCCGACGCTTCCGTCGGCCGCCGACGTCCCGGCGTACGCCGGCGAAGACGCCGAACCGGCGATCAAGATCGGCGGCAAGACCATGGCGATCGCAAGCGTGAGCGACACCGCGCCGATCAGGATCATCAGGATCGCGATGACGTTGGAAAGGACCGGCCGTTCGATGAAGAATTTCGAGATCATGGCCGGCTCCTACTTCGCAGCCGCGCCGGACTCGATCTTGGTTGCTTGCGGATCGACCTTCTGCCCGGGGATCGCGCGCAGCAACCCGCCAATCACCACCCGGTCGTCCGGCTTCAGACCGCTCTCGATGACGCGCAGATCGCCTTCAGGCTGGCCGGTCGTCACCTTGCGCTGCTCGACCACGTTCTCGGCATTGACGACCAGCACGTAGCGTCCGCCCTGGTCGGCGCCCAGCGCCGCATCGGGCACCAGAGCGCCCAACCCCAGCCAGACATCGACCCAGCGCGCCATGCCGGCTTCGGTCAGTGGGGGCGGCGGAGACCACGACGGGGGCCGGGCCCCCTCGGCGGGTGTGCCGATGTAGCGCGCGGCGGCGAGGAGCCCCTCCTCCGTGAACGGCACGCGCGGAAGGTTCTGCGGCAAGAACTCCAGATAGGTGCGGGTGTCGTTGTCGCGCTCGGCGTCCAGGCGCGGATCGGGGTCGAGCCAGGCGCAGACCGCGGCCTGTCGCAGCGTGCGCGGCCAGTCCAGCTCACGCGTGGGGGTGCGCACGACCAGGCGGTTGGCAAACAACAGCAGCGAGCAGCCTTCGCGCTGCCGCAGCAGGTCGGCAAGCTCGATCGCCGGGCCGTGCTGTGTGCCCGCGCCCGCACTGGCGCTGGCGATGACCGGCGTAAGCGTCGTCGGGTGTCGCGAAAATCGATAGGCACTCAGCCGCACACCCAGGCGCTGCCAGCGCTCCACCAGCTTCAGGAAGCCGGGCAGATACGGGCGCGTGGTGGTGTCGTCGTACAGCACGCAAAGCTCCCTCACCTCGCGGCCGGGCAGGAACACCGGGTGCGCCGCGCCACCGCGCTCGATCGTCGCGCGCAGCGTGCCGTCGATGTCCAGATCGCGCCCGCTCTGCGCCATGTAGGCGCGACCGAGCAGCGTTGCGCTGTCTTCGACGACGTCGGGGCCAAACGGCGGGTGCAGGTCGATGCGGTACTGTGGCCGCGTCGCTGCGCCGGTTGTCAGGGCCTCTTTTACCAAGTGCTCGCGCGCCCTTTGGCCCTCGGCAAGCTGATCCTCTTCCTGCTGCTTGCGGCGCTGCGCGGCGAGCTGTTCTTCCGCTTCCTGCTCAGCTAATCGACGGCGCAGGTACGAGGGCAGGCGCAAAAGCAGCACCGCCAGCCAACACAGCAGCAGCACGCCAAGCGCAAGCAGCGCCATCGATCGCAGCGACAACGGCGCGACCGGCACCGGTTCTTGGGTCGTCGACGTAGTGCTGCGCGGGGGCTCGACGATGGGCTCCTTGCGGCAGCCCTGATCGATGGGTGGGGGTAGTAGATCGGCGGCGCCCAGATCCGCGACTTCACCTGAATCGCTTGACGAAGGATGGCCCAGATCCGCAGACCGGGAGGGAATCAAAGGTCGCAAGCCCAGCCACAGCGCGATGAGCAAAAACGTGCCAAGCAGCCCCCCCGCCAGGATGCGCGGCCAGCGTCGTGGGCGCGGATCCGCAGGCCGAGGGGCGAACTCGACATCAAACACCCGACGAAGCTCGCGCCAGGTGTCGCGATCCGTTGCGAGGGCCGAGGCCAGCGCGTCGCCGAGCGCTGTCTGCGACCAGCCCTGCGCCACCGCTTCATCGCGAATGCGGGCTGCTATCAGGTGCTCGCGTGTGCCCAGCCGCAGCACGTCACGATGGACGCGATTGAGCCAGGCATGCAGCGATTCAGCTGAGGGCAGCATAGGCAGGCGGGGTCCTAACGTGCGCGGCGCGCGGGCGGAGTCAGCATCCGTGTCATCGCCAGATCCCTAGGTCTGTGGGCTCAGCCGGTCGAGGGTGTCGAGGTCTTCCTTCAGCTTGATCAGGCAGTGCAGCGCCGGCAGCTTGCGCCAGGGGATGCGTTCCTTGTTGCGGGCCCGCTGCGCCAGATCGGAAAGCGGCAGCGATTTGCGAAAGTCCGCCTCACGCCCAGGCTCTAGCACGGCCCGCAGGAAGCCGATGATCTCGGCGGTGCCGGGCGGCTTGATGAGGCGATTGGCGGGATCGCGCAGGGCTTGGGTGATGGCCAGGGTGTCGGCGATGACCGCCGGCTGCGCCGGGCCGGCCCGACGTGCGACCCGTTCGCTAAGAATGGTTCGCAGCGCGTCTTCATCGGGAAACGGGATGTGGAAAAAGACGCAGCGACGCAGAAAAGCATCGGGAAGCTGGCGCTCGGCATTGCTGGTGACGATGACCATGGGGCGCGGCGCATCGGCGGGGCGCTGCATCTGGCGACGTAGCTCGATGCTGCTTACGGCGTCGCGAATAGAGCCAGGGACGGTGTCGGGGATCTCGGCGATTGCGAAGTGACCCTGATCCATCTCACGCAGAAGATCATTTGGCAGATCGCGCGGGGCTTTGTCGATTTCATCGATGAGCACCACGCGCTGGGTGGTCGACATCAGGCCGATCCCTAGCGGCGACAGCGTGACGTAGTTGCGCGCATCCTGCGCCCGCTGCGGGTCGCCAGGTGGTGGATGCTGCGCGTCGGCAAAGCGCGCGAGGGCGTCGTACTGGTACAGCAGATCGCGAGCCCGCAGGTCGCTGCGGACATAGCACTCAAGCGGCCTCGCCTGCGCCGCATCGGGCTGAGCTAGAGCCGCAGCCAGCGCACGCGCCGCGTACCAGGCAAAGTCGGTCTTGCCGCAGCCGGGCTCGCCAGCCAGCAGCAGCGGCGTGTTCAGGAGCAGCGCAGTGTTCGCAGCGGCCAGCAACGCGTCGCTGGGGTGATAGGGCGCACCGTCGCGGCCGTTGTGAATTCCATGAAGGCGAGGGGATGCCATGTCGAGTTCCGATTCAGAAGGCGGCGGGGGTTAGGAGTGACGCGCCACGATGTTGTTTAGGGCCTTGGCAAGCTGTTCAAACGTACTTTGTTGACCGAACTTCGCATATTCCTTCTCGGCCTCCTTCAGCACTTCCGGCAGGTCATTGAGCGGCGGATGGTGCGAGCGCAGGTAGCTGGCGACATCGTCCCAGCTTGGAAAGCGGACTTCGGGCAATACGTCATGGGTACGGTCGTCGCTGTGCCACGCTTGCTGAAGCCAGCCCTGCGCCTCGGTCAGGAGGTCGGCTACGCCGTCGCTATTGCGGACTTCCAGAGGAAGAAGGACGGTGATGCCGGTCCGTCGCGAATCGCTGAGCAGCTTCGGCAAGACCGTCGTCACAAAGTCTTTCAGCCCCGCGCGCTGCCGGACCGACAGCGTGCCCAGCACCGATAGCGGGTTGTCTTCGGCAACCAGCGACAAGAACAGCGGCGACCGCTCACTGGCTTGCGCGATTAGCTCGGTCAACGGCA
>CALFYE010000243.1 GCA_937952145.1 uncultured Myxococcales bacterium | reverse complement strand
CGTGCAGCACATCGAGACGAGGGCGTTCGCAGCTTAATATGTAAACACCTTCTTAGCCAACCTGGCCTGGCCCAGCGTTCACGAACAAGTCGCGGCGATTCTCTCCACCGGAGCGCGTGGCAAACCCACGACATCGTCTGCGTTTGGCTGCGGTGCCCCCGCCCCGTGCGCTAAGGCAACCTGCCTTTTTCTCAACGTTTTCAGGAACTTAAGAGAACAACTAAGGGGCGAATCTCATCCATCTAGACAAATAATCACAAAATTGACACAATATCGATATGCCAATTTCTATTCCTCAAGAAACATGGGCACCATCAAAGGCAATCCTGCGTCGCATCTTCTCTATCATCTTGCGGACAGACTCTGACTTTGAATCACTATTAATCGATCATTTTGAGCATATCTTCGAAAAAATCAGCCCAGCTATGGATAGGACTTCAAAAGTCAATATATTACTATTCGCTGTAGACACAAATGAGATCTGGAGAAAGCTAAAGCGACACTACACTAAACAAATCGAGGCGAACATCGAATTTTTGAGCGAAGACTTCAAAGAGAGCAACCCAAATGAACGTTCTATCAATATGCGAAAACAACTAGAACAGCTCTACCATGACCGTGATGTACTTCGAAAATATCGTGCCGACAACCAGGTTATTTTTGTTGAAGAATCAATCAAGAAATTACGGCAGCAGATTTGGAATGGCTCACAGCCACAAGAAAACGACGTTCTTGATGATCGATTTGTTTTATTGCAAGAACTAGGTAAGGGTGGTTTTGGCACCGTCTGGCTAGGAATCGACAGACGCTCAAAAAAAACACCACTCGCCGTTGCAATCAAAATATTACATGGCCAACACAATGCAAATACCACGACCGTCGAACGATTCAAACGCAACGCAACTAGAATGAAATTGCTGAGCAAATTATCCAGGTCAGTTGTCAGCATTACTCAAGAACCGACTTTTGATGGGTTACTCGGATGTCACTACTACGTCATGGAGCACCAGCCGAATGGAACGCTGAGCAGCGCAATTAGCGACAGAAAGCTAGATACCAAGGGCGGCTTGCGGGCGATTGCTGAAGTCTGTCGCGCTCTGGAGATGGCACACGAAAGATCGATCATTCATCGCGATCTCAAACCCTCGAACATATTGCTTGATAGCACTTGGAGTGGCATGTTATGCGATTTTGATTCTGCCCGTGATCTCAATGACAGCATCCCATCATCAATTGGTCACTATGGCACTGTTGGCTATGCTGCTCCGGAATGTCTGGAACGAGAACAGAACTATGTTATCGATCACAGAGCCGATCTCTTTGGGATCGCCAAGACAGTCATATTCGCATTAACAGCAAAACATCCTAATATCTTGTCTTACCAAAACACCAAAGAGCTTCTAGCACAGCTTGATATCGACCAAAAATTAATAATCGCGTTAATGAACGCCACCGAAATAGATCCAAACAAACGAACTGGTACAATTAGCGATTTTCGTCAGACACTGGAGGATTATCTGGGGGACCGACCTTCGATTTCCATCACCGCAGATTATCAAAACGAATACGGCGACAATGCCACCACGGTCCACAATATCGACGTTAGAAAAATTCAAATACTAAACATTCAAGCGCCGAGATTTGACCACGACAAGCTGACATTTTTATCGGCTGAAGCCAATTATATCTTACGCATACTAACCGGCGAGCAACGAGGCCTTTCTTTTCCCATCTTTCCATTATCTGCCATCACCATTGGGCGAGCACAGGCATCTGATTTCCCTATCACTGATGAGTTAGTATCCAGGAATCATGCAGTACTCCGTGAGGATGCCGGTGTCGTGATCATCGAAGATACAGGGTCAGCAAATGGAACCTACGTGAACGCAATCCGCATCAAAGGCGAACGCCGGCTATCCCATGGTGACCGGATTGCAATCGGCAATGTGATCCTTGAACTGGTGCAAACCGATAAGCAGTGAGTTTACAGGGCTGCCCGATACAAAAGCCCCATAGCCGCACGTGCCCAGACGAGGATGCGGGCTGCCTTGTGGCGGATGTCGCGATGGAGTGCCAGCGCTTGCTCGCGCGCCGTGCCAGACAGGCCCCGCCCGCGCTTAGAAGCTAAGGTTGGCCGTGACCGTGCCGGTGTACGAGACGCGCGGTGGCGGCACCATCGTCGCGGTCGCGGTGCCGTGGAGTTCCCAAATGCCGGGCACGCTGGTCGCAACAACGCTCTTGATGGTCATCGACGCCGTACCCACCATCGCGCCGGTGTCGTTGGGCTTGGTGCTGTGATAGGCAATGAGCCCTGCTCCGCTGGGATTGCTCAGCATCAGCGAGGCGCTGGTCACCGTCGCGCTGGCCGCATCCAGCGTCATCGCCCGCGCATCCCCCGTCGTCTGAAAGTCGAGCCCAAAGGCAAAGAAGCTGTTGTTCGCAAGCTCATCATCGGTGGTGATGTGCCCGTCGTTTTGGATCAGCGCCATGCCATTGGTCACGCTCCACAAAAACTTGCAGTCCGTGACCTTCGCCGACACCGTCCCCGACAGCGTCCCCGAGCACATCGACATCTCGCTCCCCGTCCCTCCGCTATCCCCGCCACAGCCGCCCGCGCAAAGCGCAAGCAAGGCAAGCCCAACCACACAACCCCCGACAAAGCTCCGTCTCTTCGTCTGCATCGCAGCCTCCCCCTTCGGCAGAGTATCCGACTGTCGGCCGGGCGCGGATCGGATCTTTTAAACCAGCCTAGCCACGACGATTGCACGGACAGCGGGGCACTCGCGCCCGGCGGCTATTCGGCTTGGCGCAGCGGCAGCGAGAGCGTGATGCAGCAGCCGCGGTTTTTGGGCGGGGTGGGGGCGCTGGGATCGCTGGCTTGCGGCGGGGCGTCGGTGATGGTGATGCGGCCGCCGTGGGCTTCGGCGACGCGGCGGGCGAGGGTCAGGCCGAGGCCATAGCCTTGGCGTTCGCCGGGGGGGACGGAGGTCGGGCTGGGGGTGTGGGCTTTGTCGCCGCGATAGAAGGGTTCGAGGACGCGCTCGCGTTCGGACTCGGGGATGCCGGGGCCGTGGTCTTGCACGGTGATGTCGAGGAAGTCGGCGCGCTGGCGGGCGGAAAGGACGATGGGCGGGGCGCCGTACTTGCCGGCGTTTTCGATGAGGTTAGACAGGGCGCGCTTGAGGAGATTGCCGTCGGCAAAGACGGTTAGCGGCGAGTCGCTCGGCTCTTCGATGGCGAGCTTCAGAGGGAGGCTGGCGGTCTGGGGATGGCTGCGGGCGCGGTCGAGGACCTGTTCGAGCAGGGGACGCAGGGCAAGCTCGGCGGGGTGGGTCGGCAGACCGGTGGCCTGCAGGCGCGAGGTGATGAGCACGTCTTCGATCAGGCGGTCTAGCTCGCCGAGGTCGGCTTCGATCTCGGTGAGGCGCGACTCGGACTCGGCGTCGCGCGGCAAGAGCTCAAGGGCCAGGCGCACGCGGGCCAGCGGCGAGCGCAGCTCGTGCGAGACGTTGGCCAGGAGCTCACGCTGACCTCGCATCAGGCCCTCGATGCGCTCGGCCATGTCGTTCCAGGCGTACATCAGATCCAAGAGCTCGTCGCGCCGGCGAGGGTGAGGGCCATGCCAATGTCCATGCGATCGGCCAGGCGCCCGGCCAGGCCAAGGGCCGCCCCAGGGTCCATGCGCCGGGCTATGGGGCGCTCCATGCGGCGGGCCGCCCCAAGGGCCGTGCGACAGTTCATGCGACGAGCCAGGCCAGGAGCCAGGCCGCGAACCCGGCGGCGGCGAGGACTCGGGATGGCGGCGACGGGCTCGACGGAGCGCGCGGGCCACGGCAGCGCGGCGGCCGGGCGGCGGCGGCGGGGCGTTTTCGTCGAGACAGCGCGCGGGCAGCGGGATGCGGTAGCTCAGCTCTCCGGCCCCGAGGCGACGCGAGGCTTCGGTCAAAAGATCGATGGGTCGCGTGATGCGACGGGCCAGCGGCAGCGAGGCCACGGCGACGAGAAACAACACGAAGGCAACGGCGGCCAGCGGTCGCCACAGCCAGCCAATGCCCCCCGTTGCTAAGTGACGCGGCGGCGACATCTGCAGGAGCGCGATCGGCCGACCACTCGCCGGCTCGCGAATCGGCGCCATGGCGGCGAGCGAGCGACGCTGATAGACGTCCTGGCCCCCCCGCAGGGCGGAGAGCTCGTCGGGGGCGGGGGCGGGCAGCAGGCGGCCGGCGATGGCTAGCGGCTCGCCGGAGAGATCGCGAACCGACAGATCGATCTGGAAGTCCTGATGTAGCTGCCGCAAGACCTGCTGCAGCCGGGCACGCTCGTCAGGCTGGGCGCTGGTGAGGAGCGGTCGGTCGCCCAGCTGACTCGCTAGATGACGGGCCAGGCGCTGCGTCACCTCGCGCAGGAGCAGGCCACGCTGCCCCCACGAGAACACGCCGGTCGTCGCCACGCCGACGATGAGCAGCACCGCGAGGACGTGGAAATAGATCCGCGAGTGCAGGCGGTTCATGTCGTCCCCCCATCCTTCGACAGCACGTAGCCGACGCCGCGCACGGTCTTGATGTAGCGCGGCTCGCGTGGGTTGGGCTCCAGCTTGCTCCGCAGCTTGGAGATGTGGACGTCGATCGAGCGATCGAAGGACTCGTACTCTTCGCCCTTGAGCTCGTCGAGAAGCTGCTCGCGCGAGAGCACGCGGCCCGCCGCCTTGGCCAAGGTGATGAGCAGCTGATACTCGTAGCTGGTCAGGGGCACCGGCTTGCCATCGAGTGTCGCGCTGCGCGCATCGAAGTCGATCTCGATCCCGCCGCTGCGAAAGCGTGGTCGGGTGCTGCCGCTCGTGGCGCCGCGACGGAGTACAGCGCGGATGCGGGCCAGAAGCTCGCGGGGGTTAAAGGGCTTGGGCAGGTAGTCATCGGCGCCCAGCTCCAGCCCGACGATGCGATCGACGTCGTCGCCCTTGGCGGTGAGCATGAGGACTGCGGTGTTGGCGAGGTCGGGCGTGGCGCGGATGCGGCGGCAGATCTCTAGCCCATCGAGGCCGGGCAGCATGAGATCGAGGAGGACGACATCGACGGGGGCGCGACGCAGTACGGCCAGACCCCGCTCGCCATCTTCGACGTGTTGGACGTCGATATCGCCCTTGGCGAGATACTCTTTTAGCAAGCTGGCTAATCGGACATCATCGTCGATGAGCAGGGCGGTGATGCGAGCGGCGGGCATGGGGGGAAATTATTGCAGGCGGGCGGCTGCGGCGGGGCGCTTATTCACCGTGCGAGCGCTTGAACTGGCGGATGTGGTCGGTGACCACGCGGCGCTGCTGCGGCGTCAGGGTGTCGTGCACTTCGACGAGGGCCTGCGTCACCTGATCGGCCATGGCCTTGCGCTCGGCCTCGACGTCGCTGCGCAGCGCGGAGAGCGTGTTGGCATCAACCTGATCGGACTCGAAGAGAGTCAGCGCCTGTTCGAGCTTGCCGCCACCGCGCTGGTGGTGCGCTTCGAAGGTGGCAAACAGGCGGTCGCGTACGCCGTAGATGCGCTGTCGCTGGCTGTCGTTGACCTTGGCCTCGTCGAGCACCTCGTCGATGTGGGCGCTGACCATGCGCTTGACGATGGCCGCCTTGCGGTGATGGCCAAAGCCGGCGTGTGCGCTCTTGTAGGCGACACCTCCCACGAACAGGGCGACGGCGAGGGCGATAAAGCTGATCTTGATGCGGCGGCGGGTCATGGTGCGGCTCCTTGTGCGGGTTCTTGTTTTCTCAGCGCCCGACGTTTCAGCGCTACAAGAAGAAGCATGATCGCCGCCTGTAAAGCCTGACTTTGCCGCAGGTAAATTTTTGTAAAGATGGCGCGCAGCGACGGAGACGCAGGAATTTTCCGGCTTGCCGGCAGGGCAGGAACTTCGGCGCCCGCCCGGCAGCGGCTGCGCCTAGAGCGCGTTCTGCGAAGCGCCCTGATCGAACCAGCTCTTGATGTCGGTGATCTCACCGGTGGGGGCGCCCCATAGCTCGGCCGGGGTGATGTCGCGCAGGCCCCAGGTCTGGGCACGACCGCGGGTCAGCACAAACGCTTCATTGCCCAGGCGACCCAGGACGGCGGGGGCCATCGCGTCCTGCTCGTCATCCATGCCGTAGTCGTCGTTGCTGTTGAAGCCAGCGCCATCGAAGCCTGGAGTGCTGGGCGCCGACGGCGAAGGCGCGGGTAGCTGGGCGCGCTCTTGCACGCGCGGCAGATCACTGACATCGACTTCGACGAGGCCACGCTCGCAGGACAGCACCAGGCGGTGATCTACAACGCGGCGCTCAACGAGCAGGATGTTGCCGAGCGGCGAGGCGTAGATTGGCAGCCAGCCTTCCAAGTGCCCGGTGCGCGCGATGTCAGCGTAGGTCATGAGGTACAGCCGATGATCGTGCAGGCGACGGGCGAGCAGGCCCACCGAGACCGGCACGACTTCGACCACGCCGTAGTCATGCAGCGCGACGATCTGCGATCCGCCCTGCAGCCAGGTGCCGGGCTGATGCGGCGTACAGCCAAAGAACACGCTGGTGCCGCCGGCGCTGCGAATGAAGCGACCGATGACGGCGCCGACGTCGAGCGCATTGCCCGGGTGAGCCAAGCGCCGATCGCCGTTGAGCACGATGAAGTCATCGCGCAGCGCGTGGATGCTGTCGAAATGAAACAGCCGCTGCGGCACATCGGCCGAGTCGGGCCAGCGCAGCGCCAGCTTTTCGCCGACTCGCATCGTCGATTGATCTAGCTGCTTCAGATCCTCGGGAATCGCCAGGTAGATGCGGCCCTGCGAGTTGAGGGCAACGAATAGCAGACCGCGTGGGGTCAGTCCCGCCTGCCGCAGTGCACCCAGTGCGTGGATCAGTCCGAAGGTGTCTGAGTAACTCTCGATGCGCATGACGGTCCCCCTCTACGGGCGATTTACACGGGTGAAGCAGACAAAAGAGCGCGCGGGTTGCGGGCGGTGGATCACTCGACAGCTCCGTTTTTCCTCAGGCGTAGACGCAAGGTGGCGTCGGCCTCGACCTCGCTCCGTTCAAAGCGCAGGCGGGCGTAGCGCAGGTTCTGCCAGGCCTCCTGCTGGTTGCTGTAAAAGGGGCTGTCGCGACGGCCGTCGTTGCCGAGGGTGAAGTTGACCTCGGCCTGGGGCTGACCGCGCTCGTCGAAGTGCACGACCATGCGGTACAGCGAGCCATCGTGCGAGGCCGATACGGGGACCGGCTTGCCGCTGTCATCGGCGAGTGCCGACGAAGAGACGTTGACGGTGCCGACCGAGCCATCGACGGGGATGCTGCCGCCGTGGAAGTCCCCGCCGAGCAGGTGATCGAAGCGCGCGATGTGCAGATCGCGCCAGGCAAAGCCGGAGGCGGACTCGGGCGGGGTCCCGGGGAAGCGAGTGCGCAGCCAGTCGTACGCATCGGCCAGCCCCGACAGCAAGAGGGCCGACTTGTTGCCCTGCAGGACGCCGGTCGCGCCGGGGACATCGCGCAGCGCCAAGCGCAGCGGCTTGTAGGCAAAGGCCGGCTCGGCCCCCCAGATGCGGGCCATAAACGGCCCGTAGTCATCACCGACCGCGCGCTCGGTGGCGAAGTGCGCGTAGGCAAAAAAGATCGCCGCTTCCGTCGAGTCGCGCAGCATGCGGCGATCCCATTTTTCCAGCCGCGCAGCCAGCGCGATCAGGTCGCTGCGTCCCTTGTAGGCATCGAGCGCCGGATCGCTGCCAATCGCCCGCACCGCGGCAAAAAGCGGCGGCAGCAAATCATCGGCGACCTGGCTGTAGGCATCGGCCTGCAGCGCCTTCATATCGTCGGCGCTGATGCGCCCGGATTTTTCGCGGATCAGGCGGCGAAGCTCGCTCTCGATGCGCGCGGCGCGATCGCCGGGGTCGTAGAAGTTGCCGTAATAGAACGGGTCGTTATCTACGCGGCCATCGCCGGTGAAGCCCCAGGGATCGTTATTGGCGCTACACAAGTAGCCGCGCTCGGGATTGAGCGCACTTGGTAGCTCAGCGTCGCTTAAGAGCTGGCCGGTCCACAGCGTCCGCGCATCGTGGCCATCCATGATCATCCAGGGCGTGGTGCCGGACTTCACGCCGGGACGGCTGGGGACGTTGGCGTGGACGCGATAGCGAATGCTGGCTTGGTCAGCGGCGATCAGATTCACGGCGCCGACGTCTAGCTGCTGCGCGGCGGCGTCCCACTGCTCAAGGCTCGTGGCTTGGTCCAGGCTCAGGTACATGCGCGCCTCGCGCGTGGCGGCCTGACCAGTCCAGCGCAGGAGGATCTCGTCGTTGGAGTTGACGAGGAGGAAGCGCGCCACCGGCAGCATCTCATCGGGCAGAAACACGCCGTATTCGCCAAGCTCGCCGATCGCCACTTCGCGGGCGGTGCCGACGCCATCTTTGATCGCGGGGGGACCGCCGACGCTGCGGATGCGGATGCTCTCGCGGCGACGCTGTACCGGCACAGTCGAACCGCCAAGCTGCGCCTGCTCTTGTCCGCCGACGACCTCGGTCTTCACGCGCCACAGATCCATGACATCGGCGAAGTTGGTGGTCGCGGTCCAGCCGACGTGACGGTTGTGACCTAGCTGCACGCCTGGCGTTCCCGCAAACGCGAAGCCGATGACGTCGAGGCTGCCGCCATGCTCGACACTGGAAAGGTGCTGCGCGAAGAAGCGGCTGGGGTTGCGCAGCGGCTGATGCGGATCGCCGGCCAGAAGCGGTCGGCCGTTTTCGGTGTGCCGGCCAGCGACTGCCCAGTTGTTGCTGCCGGTCACTGGCGCGATGGGGCGATAGGCGGAAAGAACGCGCGAAAGCTCGGCGGCGTTCTTGTGCGTGGAAGGCACCAGCGGCGGATCGATCACCCCGGGCGGTCGCAGCGGCATGATCTGCGAGGCTGACGGCATGGTGTAGGCCGGTCGCACCGGCATGCTCAGCGGGAAGTCATTGAGGCCCGGGGCCAAGGTGCGAAGCAGCGTCGCCAGGATCTCGCTGTCGAGCGCATTCGACATGCCGAGCGATAGCAGCTTGCCGATGACATAGGGATCGTCGTCGGTGAAACGCTCGGGCTGGTAATCGAGCGCGCCGGCTGCGAACTCAGCGGGCAGCGGTTCTTCGCCGCGGCGGACACGATCGATGTGGCGGTTGATGCCGGCGACAAAGGCTTGCATCAGGCGCGCGACCTCGGGCGCTTCCGACTCCATCCGACGACGGGTGTCGATGCCATAGCGGGCGAAGCCCAGCGCGCGGCTGGCGACATCCTGGGCGAAGCGATCTTCCCCCAGAAGCTCGGCCTGCCGTCCCCAGGCCTGCCGGCGCACCATCTCGATCTGAAACAGCCGCATGCGCGCCATCATGTAGCCCGAGGCGTAGAGCGCATCGACGTCGCTCTCGGCGTAGACGTGCGGGATGCCCATGCTGTCGAGAACGACGTCGACATCGGCGGACAGGGCGGCATCACCCCCACAGCCAGCCGACAAGCCACAGGCGATGAGCGATCCCAGCAGCAGGCTGGCAGTCAAGCGACTCCTGCGGGGACGCGACGACGGAGAGGAAAACAGCGGCGGCATGGGCGGAACGTATCACAATCGCCCGACATCGCGGGCCCGCGCAGACCCGCCCTGGCTATTCTTCTTCGTCGTCGCTGAGCTCTGCAGCCTGCGGTCCGCCGCCGCCGGTCTCGGTCTTGTCGAGCTTGCGGTAAATCGTCCGCGTCGCGATGCCCAGAAGCTGAGCCGTTAGGCGCTTATCGCCCTTGGTGTAGCCCAGCGTCTCGCGGATCACGGTGCGCTCGATCTCTTCGAGCGGCGTGCCAATCGGGAAGGTCAGGCGCGGCGGCCCGGCTCCCCCGACCTCGCCGCCGACCTGAAGGCCACGGCTGCGGATCTCGTAGGGCAGATCGTCGACGTCGATGACTGGCTGGCGGCAGAGCACGACGGCGCGCTCGATGGCGTTCTCAAGCTCGCGCACGTTGCCGGGGTACTGATAGCGCATCAGCAGATCGAGGGCCGGACGACTGATGCCGCTCACCGCTTTTTGGTTCTTGTCGCGGAAGCGGCCAAGGAAGTGATCGACGAGCAGCGGCACATCATCGAGCCGCTCGCGCAGCGGTGGGACGTGCACGGCGATGACGTTCAGCCGGTAGTACAGATCCTCGCGGAAGCGCCCCTCAGCGACGGCGCGGCGCAGATCTTTGTTGGTCGCCGCCACCAGGCGGATATCGATATGGCGCAGCTTGCCACCTAGCGGCTCGATCTCGCCCTCTTGCAGCACGCGCAGGAGCTTGACCTGCACGTGCAGCGGAATCTCGCCAATCTCGTCGAGAAACAGCGTCCCGCCATCGGCCTGGGTGAAGCGTCCGTCGCGCCGCGCCACCGCGCCAGTGAAGGCACCTTTTTCGTAGCCGAACAGCTCGCCTTCCAAAATCGTCTCGGGCAGCGCCGCGCAGTTCACCGGCACGAACGAGCGCGCGGCCCGCGGGGACTGCTCGTGCAGGTGACGCGCGAGCAGCTCTTTGCCGGTGCCCGACTCGCCGAGCAAAAGCACCGTGGCCTGCGAGGGCGCGGCCTGGGTCAGCACATCCAGCGTGCGGCGCATGGCCAGCGACTGCCCGACGATGGGGCGCTTCTGCACTGCCGCTAGCTGACTGCGCAGCGCGCGATTTTCGGCCACCAGCGACTGCCGTTCTAGCGCCTTGCCGACGACGCGCAGGATATGGGCGCGCTTGAGCGGCTTGGTGATGAAGTCATAGGCGCCATCCTTCATCGCTTCGACGGCGGTCTCGATGGTGCCGTAGGCGGTCATCAGGATGACCTCGGTCTCAGGCGAGATCTTGCGCGCCGCCTTCAACAGATCCTGCCCCGACATGCCCGGCATCATGAGGTCGGAAAGGACGACGTCGATGCGCTGCTTGCGCAGCAGGTCGAGCGCCTCTTTACCGTCGCGGGTGGTCAGCACTTGCAGATCGCGAACCGGAGCCGGCGCGTAGTCCTCCGCGGCCCCCAGGCCCCCCGCGGCGCTCGCTACGCCTCCCCCGGGTCCCGGCGTGCCGCGACTCCAGCGAGTGAAGATGCGCTCCAGCGACTCTAGGTTCGAGATCTCGTCATCGACGACGAGCAGGGTTTTGACGGGGGACAACAGCGACATGGCCCCCCACTTTAGACCGAGGCCAGGCGCCAGCAGTGACGATTCGATGGCGCAGCGCGTCGAGCCATTTTTCGTTCGCGGCTGAGCAGTTAACCAAAATAAGTATTACGAAATACAAAATTTATTCATCGTGATAGGCTTTCCCGAGGCTGACTAGCGATCCTTTTCTTAGGAGGTTCCCGATGGCAACGACCTGGTCACGCATCACAAGTCGCTTCGGCATCATCGGTCTTTTCACCTGCACAACGGCGGCCGGCCTGTGGTTCGGCTGCGCCGGCGCCAACCCCGGCTACAACCCGGGCGGCGGCAGCATGGTCAAGGTCGACCCCGGCTGCATGAAGACCCCCGACGTCGACAACCCCGACGATCTGTTCAAAGACACCGACTGCGACGGTATCGATGGCACCGTCTCCACTTCAGTCTTCGTCTCGGTCGATGGCGATGACATGAACCCCGGCAGCCCCGAGTCGCCCCGCCGAACGATCAACAAAGCGATTGAGAAGGCGGTCGAGCTAAACACCCAGGCCGGCAACGTCGTCTTCAACGCCATCATCATCGGCAAAGGCGACTACACCGAGACGGTCCAGATGAAGTCGGGTATCAGCCTGCACGGTGGCTACGACCACATCGCCGGCTGGAAGCGCGACAAGACCAACGTCACCAGCATCACCGGCGTGTCCGAGGCGGTGGTTGGCGACACCCTGGATCGCGAGACGCACATCGAGTTCCTGACGCTGCACGGCAAGACGAGCCCCGACGGAGGCAGGTCGACCTATGCGCTGCGGCTTAAGAACAGCCCAGGCCCGGTCATCGTGCGCTATGCCAAGCTCCTCGCCGACAACGGCAGCGACGGTTCCCTAGGCGCAGATGGCGCAGACGGAGCCCCGGGCGGCAATGGCGGCAACGGTGTGAACGGCTGCGAGAGCGACAACGCACCTTGTAGCAACACCGCCGCGACGGTCGGCGGGAACACCGCGGGAAGCAGTGGCCTGGGCGGGACCTCAACCTGCGGTGTCCGCGGCGGCTCCGGCGGCATCGGTGGTTACGGGGAAAGTGTGGCCGGCGGCGCGGGTCTGGATGGCGCGACTTCGGCGGCTGGCGCCGGTGGCAAGGGCGGGCCTGGCGGGCCGGGCGGCGGTCTCACGGTCCTCGTCTGCGATAACGGCAGCGATGGCAGGGCGGCCAGTGCGGGGACCTCGGGGGGCGACGGCACAAACGGCCGCGTTGCCGCCTCGACGGGCACCTTTGGTGCTGACGGCTACGACCCCGCCGGAGCCAACGGGGGAAATGGCGTCAACGGAGTAAACGGCTCGGGCGGGGGCGGCGGCGGCGGCGGCGGCGGCTCATCAGGCTATGGCATCTGTGACGCGGATCGCGGCGGCGGTGGCGGCGGCGGCGGGGCCGGCGGCTGTGGTGCAGCCGGCGGCAGCGGCGGCGGCGGCGGCGGTAGCTCGTTTGGCGTCTATCTGTGGGCGAGCAAGCTCACCCTGGTCAACGCCGACATCCAGTACGGCAGCGGCGGCAACGGTGGTAAGGGCGGCAAGGGCGGTAAGGGCGGTGCCCAGGGCGCAGGCGGCATGAGAGGCAGCAAAGCCTCGGGCGGCGAAGGTGGCGATGGTGCCGTCGGCCAGGCGGGCGGTAACGGCGGTGCTTCAGGCGCCGGCGCCGGCGGCTCGGGCGGTCACGCCTTTGGCATCTTCGGGCGCAGTGGCTCGATGTATGTCTCTGACCAAGTCACCCTCATCGGCGGCAGCGCCGGCTCGGCAGGAGTCGGCGGCATCGGCGGCATGGCTGGCAATCCCCAGGCCCCGAACGGCTTCGTCGGCACCAACGGCAACCTCGACGTGCGCTAGCTCGCCTCTCGCCCGCCCCCTCGCTGCGGACCCCCTCCCCGCCTCGGTTTGATCGGGCGCACGAATTTCCCCGCGCCGCTGTAACAAACCTGGACACCGCTGCATCCTCCACCATGGGCCGCAGGAGCCCCAGGCCATGCTGATCAAAGACCCCGACGACATCCCGGGGGGCGACATCACGTCGCCCTCGCTGTTTACGCGACGACGACTTCTGGTCGCAGCGGGTCTCGCCGGTGCGGGAGCCGCCGCGTATGCCCTGGGGGGCCGCCGCCTGTTTGCCGCCCCGCCGCCACCGCCGCGCGTGCCCGTGACCGACCTCCACAAGTCGGCCCACACCCTCGAAAGCCTGCCCGGTGAGCGGCTAACCAGCTACGACGACCTGACGCGCTACAACAACTTCTACGAGCTAGGCACCAGCAAAGAAGACCCGGCGGAAAATGCAGGGTACTTGCATCCCCGTCCCTGGACCGTCCAGCTTGACGGCGAGGTCGAGTCGCCGCAGACCGTCGATATTGAACGCATCTTGCATCTGGCCCCGATTGAAGAGCGCGTCTATCGCTTTCGCTGCGTCGAGGCCTGGTCGATGGTGGTGCCGTGGCTGGGTTATTCGCTGTCGACGCTGTTGCAGCTGGCCAAGCCCACCTCGCGGGCGCGCTTCGTGGCCTTTACGACGCTCCTGGATCACAAGCAGCTGCCCGGCCAGCGCGACTCCGTCCTCGACTGGCCCTACGCCGAAGGCCTGCGCATCGACGAAGCCATGCATCCCCTGTGTCTTTTGTGCCTGGGCCTTTACGGCGAGCTCCTGCCCAACCAGAACGGCGCGCCGCTGCGCTTGATCGTGCCGTGGAAGTATGGCTTCAAGAGCATCAAGTCGATCGTGCGCATCACGTTTACCGAGAGCCAGCCCCCGACGTCGTGGAACCTGGCCAACCCGCGCGAGTATGGCTTCTACGCAAACGTCAATCCCAGCGTCGATCACCGCCGCTGGTCGCAGGCTAGCGAGCGCCGCTTGGGTGAGCTCCGTCGCCGCCGCACGCTGCCGTTTAACGGCTACGCCGAGCAGGTCGCAGGCCTCTACGCTGATCTCGATCTGCGCCGCCATTTCTAGGTCCGCGTGCCGCCCTGCCTGTATGGTGAACCCGTGACCCTCGCTGAACATCCGGCGCTGCGCATCCTGGCCATCTGCGCCAGCCTGCAAGCCAAGTCTCAGAACCGCGTGCTGATCGAGTCCGCCGTACGCCTAGCTCCGCCCGGTGTGCAGGTCGTGCCCTACTTCCAGCTTGATGCCCTGCCTTACTTCAACCCCGATCTCGAAACGGAACAGACGCCGAACGCGGTGCGTCAGTTTCGTCAGGCGCTGCGCGAGAGCGATGCCCTGCTCATCGCCTGTCCCGAGTACGGCCACAGCCTGCCGGGCGTGCTGAAGAACAGCATCGACTGGCTGATTGGTTCGGGCGAGCTGGAGCACAAGCTCGTCGCGATCACCGCCTCGACGAACATGGCTGGCCGCGGGCGGCTGGGTCTGCGCGCGCTCCGCGATGCGCTGGTGCCGGTGCAGGCCGAGGTGGTGGGTGGCGAGCCGATCGTCCGCGGTCCGGAGGCCGATGCGGCGCTTTCGGCGCTGCTGCTGGCGGCTGCGGTCGAGGGGCAGCGGCTGCTCGACGAGAGCATCCACGCCCTCGACGACCTGCGCGAGGAGATGCTGCGCGCCGACGACGAGACGCTGGTGCTCAAGTCGGCGACCGAGCGCCAGGAACAGACGATTCGCGACGCCCGCCGGGCGCTCGATGCCGTGCGCGCCCTGGCCGCCGAGCTCGACATTTCGCGGGCCACCGCCGAAGCGGAGCTGACCCACCTCGCGCAGCAGAGCCTCGACGCCGTGCAGGCCGACCTCGACACCATCGCCGTCGAAGTCGCCGAGATGGAAGCGCAGGGCATCCACGCGCCCGACGCGCGCGTGATCCGTCGCGCGGTGGCGGCCGCGGCCGAGGACCCGGAGGGCGACGAGGTGCCGGCCGACGACGCGGCGGTCGACGCCGCGAGCGGCGCCGAGGCGGTGGCCGCCGATGCGGCGGTGGCCGAGGCCGCCCAGGCGGCGATGACGGCGGAAGAGGCCATCACGGAGCTGCGGACGCAGATCGAGCGGCTGGGCCCGGTGAACATGATGGCCATCCAGCAGTACGCGGAGATGGACGAGCGGCGCGTGTTCCTGGGCACGCAGCGCAAGGATCTGATCGACTCGATCGCCCAGACCAACGAGGCGATCCGCAAGATCGACCGCGAAACCCGCAGCCGCTTCCGTGACACCTTCGACCAGATCAATCGGGGCTTGCAGGCGCTCTTTCCGAAGGTGTTCGGTGGCGGCCATGCCGAACTGGTACTCACCTCGGATGAACTGCTCGACAGCGGCGTCGCCATCATGGCGCAGCCGCCGGGCAAGCGCAACAGCACCATCCACCTCCTGTCCGGCGGCGAGAAGGCGCTGACCGCGATCTCGTTCATCTTCTCCATCTTCGAGCTCAATCCCGCGCCCTTCTGCGTGCTGGACGAGGTCGACGCGCCGCTCGACGACAACAACGTCATCCGCCTGTGCGAAATGCTGCGTTCGATGTCGCGCTCGGTGCAGTTCATGTTCATCACCCACAACAAGATCACCATGGAAATCGCCGAGCAGTTGATCGGCGTGACCATGCAGGAAGCCGGCGTGTCGCGCCTGGTGGCAGTCAACATGGAGGAAGCGGTACAGCTCGCGGCGACTGCCTGAAGCCCCACCCGCCGCCGTGATGTCCCTGCGCACCCTCCTGCTCATCATCGGCGCCGTGATCGTGGTGGCGGTCTACGCCTTCACCGCCATCAAGCGTCGGCGTGACGCGCGCGTGCATTACGACCGCCGTTTTCGCATGGATGTGCCGGACGCCATCCTGCGCCACAACGACGACAGCGAAGAGAGCGAGCCCCCGCGGCTGGCGCCGCGCGGCGAAGGCTTCGACGAAATCATCTCCATCCGCACCTTGCCACCCGACGAAGTGCCGCCGGTGCGTCCGGCGCCACGCAAGGGTCTGCTCGGCAAGGCGCGCGACGCCGCGGCGGCGATGGCCCAGACCGCGCAGGGCAGTGAGTCCCGCGCTAGCGAAGACGACACGCCGCCAAGCCCGGCGCCGGCGCGTGAACCGGCGATGTCGGCATTGGCCATCGACGATGAG
>CALFYE010000242.1 GCA_937952145.1 uncultured Myxococcales bacterium | reverse complement strand
CCGCAGGGTTTCTCGGTCTGTTGTGGTCGCGCTGGTCGCACGGTCTGTTCTTCGCGGTCTTGGCCGCGGTGTCGCTGTGCGCGGCGGGCGTGTTGCTTTTGCGGACAGCGCGCCTGAATACGGTGCTCAGGAACGACTGCCTCGACGGAAACGGAGGTCGCCGATGAATCACCCCACATCACACGACACGCTGGCGGCGCTGGCTCGGCGCAAGGGGCGCACATCCCCACGGCGGTCGCGTCGCGCGCTCGCGGCGATTGAGGTTCTCAGCGCGAAAAAGCTGAGCGATGATCAGACGATGGCCTCTCCGCGTGTCTATGGTCCGTACAGGGCGCGTAACGGCTTCCGCATGGTGTTGGTCGATGGCACGGCGCGCAAGTCGATGGTGGTGCCGACGATCGCTGCTGCGGAGGCGCTGCGCGCGGATCTCGAACAGACGCTGATCGCGCGTGGCGCCCGATCGATGTCGGACGCGCTCGCGGAGTATCAGGACTATCTGCTGCGCGTGCGCGGCGCGGTCACTGCGCGCAACATCACCCGCGCGATCGAGCGCTTTCTTGGCGAAGATACGTCGCTCGGTGCGATCTCGCCGGCTCGCGCGGCCGCGCTGTACGAAGCCGAGACGCGCCGCATCCTCGATGGCAAAGGCCAGCCGGTCGCTGCGGCGTCGCATCGCACGGTGCTCGGTCAGTGCAAGCGCTTCTACGCCTGGGCTGTCGAAAAAGGCTACGCCGCGCAGAATCCGTTCGCGGCGATCAAGCCGGTCGGCAAGCCCAAGGTCGGCAAGGCTCAGCTTCGCATCGACGAGGCCCGCCGCTTCGTCGCTCTCGCCTTGGATCGCGCACAAGCCGGAGACCGCGCCGCGACCTGCGCATTGATGGCGCTCTTGCTCGGCATGCGCGCGAGCGAGGTGCTGTGCCGCATCGTCCGCGATCTCGATGACGGAGGCCGCGTGCTGTGGATCACGCGCGGCAAGACCGACAACGCGCGCCGTCGGCTGAATGTCCCCGATGTCCTGCGCCCGCTGCTTTTGCGCTGCGCAGACGGCAAGTCACCGGATGAATTCCTTTTTGGTCGAAGCCCGATTCACCCCGACAAGCCGCTGACCGATGCCTGGCTGTGGACGCGCATTCAGAAGCTGTGCAAGGAAGCCGGCGTGCCGCGGATCTCGACGCACAGCTTGCGTGGATTGCATTCGACGCTGGCGCTGGAGGCGGGCGCGACATCGGGCGCAGTGGCCGCTGCGCTGGGGCATGGCAGCTTTCAGATCACGGCGAAGCACTATGCAGCGCCGGGGACGGTGGAGAGGGTGCGCAGTCGGGTGGTGGAAGAGACGCTGAGCAGCGCCGTGGCACTGCATAGCGATGCAGACTTGTCCACGACAGACCCTGCCGAGCTTGTCGGTGCCCTGAACCATCTCCCCGCCCATCTTCGAGCAGAGCTGAGCAAGGCGCTGCGTGCGCATCGCAAGGACACACCCTAGGGCCACCCCGAGAGCTGAGCCACAGCGAGCCGGTGGCGCCCCTGAAGACATCAGCCAAGCACCTCGGCAACGCGCACGAATCTCTGCATTCTCCCTCCTGCGACTCTGCCGAGGTGGTCAGCAAACTGACCACTGGCCAGACCGTGGACGATCTCTTCCTGCGCGAAGGCCACCGTGTTGGTCCCCGGTCAGGCTCGGAGTCCGGGGAAAACAGGCTCTGCGATGGTATCGCCCGGCTCAACCTGTGGTCGGCGGTGAATCACCTGCCGCATCCATGACCACAGCCGAAGGTCGAAGACGATGGCCTCTTGCTCGACCCAAGAGCCTGCCCGCGCCAGTTGTTTGATGAGGGGTGGTGCCGTCGTAAGATCTGGCGATTGCGGCCAATCGGTCTGCAGTCCGTTCGTTGAAACATAGTCGGCGACCCACTCCGGCACGACCCAGATCAGATCCGGCCGGACCTCGCGAAGATGAAGGTGGATCGCGAACCCATCCGGGTCGAGATCGCCGAAGTGCAGCACTGGGGTTTCGGGGAACATCTCCAGCAGGCGTCTGGCTCCCTTCGTATCCCAGCCGGGGGCATGAACCAGAATCCAACTCGGTGGTGGGGATAGATCAACGAACGCCCCGAGGTTCTCAATGAGCACGAGCGCCTCAGGAGTGCCGGTGAGCTGTGTGCCGTCCAGCACGGCCCTCTCACTCAGAACAAGCTCGCCCTGAATGTGCTCTAGCCTGGCCGCATCGTGGGTGACCCCGTCGCGATGCAGGACCATGCCATCGCAGCCTCTGAGACGGATCAGGTAGTCCGTGGTGACAGTGTTCGCCTCAATCCGAGACTGAGCCGGTGTCGGTATTCGCGCCTTGGAATGGGCAGCAAGAGCGGCCCGAGCGGTCCGCTGGTTTATGCGAGATGGCAGCACGCCCACCCGCTCGGCTCGGCGCTGACTGTCTAACTTGCGCAGCCCCTCTGCGGTAGGCGGCAACCCCCGCTCCAAGAGCTCATTCTGAGTCGTGCGCCATTGGGACCAGCAGCCATCGAGAGTCCGTTCCAAATCCGCACGGAAAGCCGGCACCAAGGAGAGCTCCGTCTCACGCGCCGTACGCCTCGCCCACCCGAGCGCGAGGAGCTCTTGCCACGCATCAGCCTGCGCACCCCGACGCTTCAGCTTCCCGGTCTGGAGGAGTTCCAGCAGCGCGATGCGATGGTCAGGCTCATGCCACATGCACCGCTACCTCGTCTTCTTTTGCGCGCGGGACCACGCGTCTCGCGCTCACCCGCACCTCCTCCCGACCCTGATCCACGGCGCGCACCAGGTGATGCGTGATGTTCCCTTCGGCATTCGCCACTTCCGGCGCCGCAATGAGGAGCTGCAGATCCAGCCCTTCGCAGAGATCAAAGAGGACATCGAGGCTATCCCGGCTGAGCCTGTTGGCTTCGTCAAGGAACAGGAGCCGCAGAGTTCCTGTGGTGCGCTTGGCCCGCAGCAGATGGGCGTCCCGCTCCCACGCTGTTAGCACCACCATCATGACCGCAGCGCCGACTCCGATCGCCTCGCCAGTGGACATCTTGGTCGCATTCACCGGCTCCCAATCCGTACTCACTTGTCGGCGGATCTCGACGACGAGTTCCAAGTACTCGCGATAGTCGAGCAGCTTGTGTCCACCGGATCGGCCCCCGCCGTAGGTCTTGAAGATCTCCTCCAGCGCCTCTTCGAGCGGCATGTCACTTTGGAAGAGCAGCGCCTGCACTGCACCTTCCTTCAGTGCTTGCAGAACGCGATCCATCTTCTCGACTGGAACTACCTTGATTCGGACACCGACGATGCTGCCGAAGCGAACCATCCCCAGATCCTGATTCAGCCGGGTCACCTGCTTGCGTGCCTTGCGGACCATGCCTTCGATGTTGTGCGCCACATCCTGTGAATTGCCGCGCAGCTTCTCCTCCTGCTGCGTCAGCCTGTGCTCAAGCTGCTGCAGGTGCATGCGCAGTCTTCCCAGCGCGACCTCTGGGTCGCTGGCTTCGGCGATCTGCGCGGGAATGCAGCGTAGCAGGAATCCACGCACCAGCCGCCAGGCATCCAGGGTCGTTTCCCCTCGGCTCTGCTCGGAATCCGACGAGAACATCTGCTCGATCTGCCGCTTCAGCTCGGAGCCTTCGCGGATCGACTGCAGCCGCTCACACAGGCGAGCACGCTGTTCGTTCGCGATACTCCACAGGTTCACGGCGCCCTTGTCCGCGAATTTGGTGACGAAGCGCTCTGCCAGAGCCGCTGCCAGCACCCCGGTCTCTTGCGCTCGCCGCTCGATCCGTTCCCATCGCTCCTGCTCGGGCCGAGCTGAGCGCTCGGCTTTTCCGACTTCGTCCTGAAGCTCCTTCAGCTGCTTCTCGTGAATATCTCTGCGCTCCTCGAACTTCGCCCTCTCTGCAGACAGCTCAGTCCTGCGCTTCTCCTGCGCTGCGAGCAGGATCTCGGTCTGCTGCAGCCGACTCTTCTGCTCGCGAAGCGCGGTCGCGGTTGCGGCAGGCTCCAGATCTGTCCCGCCAAGCTTCTCGCGTTCCTCGTTGAGCTCTTTAAGCCTCTCTCCGGCTTGATCGAGAGCCGCCCGTGCGCGCAGCGCTGCCTCTAATTCGCCTCGGTGCTGCTTATCCGCCTTGTCCAGCTCCACTCCTGCCAGCTCACGCTCCTGCTGGGCACGACGGAGCTGCTCTTCCATCGCCTGGGTGACCCCCTTGTGCTTTGCCAACCCGGTAACCGCATCGCCCCAGCCAAGCGCCACCCCGTTGACAATCAGGTGCTGGATGTCGTTGAGCAGGCGTGCCTTGCCATCCCGAGTCTCTTCAAGTTGGGCCTTCCGGGTGACCAGCTCGGCCCGCTGCTCATCGGACAGTGGTTCCATTCGCAGCTCGTTGAGCTCCGCCTCCAAGAGGCGGCGAGCTTCGGCGACCTTCCGCAAGCGCTGATGCGCCAGCCGTGCCTGCTTCAGCTCTGCGTCCAGCTTGGAAGCAAGCGCACCCTGATCAGGAGGATCAAGCAAGTACGCTCGCTCGCACAGTGAGACCAGGCGCCGCTTCCGGTCGCTCCCCAGCTTCACCGCGTCAATCTGCTGCTTGAGCCGTTCACGCAAGGGCGGCTGCGCTGCTTCAGCTTCCTCCTCCGCGCGTTGCGCATTCAACAGATCCGCTGTGGGATCGCCGCGGTCCAGCACCCCGCTCTGCTTCAAGAGCCGAAGCAGCCCATCGACCCCGACATCGAGCCGCGCTGCATCCGAGCGCAGCGCCGCAAGCTGCTCACCCAGTTTCTGTTCCTCGATGCGAAGCTCGCCGACACGGCGCATCCGGGCACGCGAGCCCAGCACCGGGCGATCAGGAATGCGTGTCAGCCGGTGTGCACCGGGGCCGGGCACCCAGACATCCTTCTTCCTATCTGTGCTGCCCTCGGATTCCAGTATGGACTGCAGATCCGTGCACTCTTCGACCAGCCAGACTGTCTCAGGCCGGTTTTTTTCGTCGAGTGCGGACAGCCGCGAGACCGCGCTTGCGATGTCTTCTACAAGAATCGCCTCGTACAGCGGCCCGAGCCGCGCCTGCACCCTGCCGGCTTCCTCCAACGGTACGTCTTCAAAACGTTCCACCAGCAGCTCGCCGTCTATCTGGCTTGCGGCACGCCGCACCGGCTCGGGAAGGCGGCCACTCTGCTCTGTACTCCACAGCTCTTGCTGGAGCTTCGCCTGCGCGTCTTGCACCACCACGATGTCACGATGGACAACCCGACGGCGCTCCTCCAGCAAGCCATGAAGGCTCTCCGCATCGGTGCTGCTCACGATGGTCTGCTGCCAATCGGCCGCCAGCTCATCTGCCAGCGATTGAATGTTCCGATAGGCCTGTGTCTCTTTCTCCAGATCTTGAATTCGGAGACGTGCCTTCGCAGCATCATCCTTGAGCTGCTTCAGCTCCGCCTCCATCTCCCGGACTCGTGCTGCCGCTTGTTCCTGGTCCTGTTCTGCCTGATCCCGCGCGGCGAATACGTCGGCGCTTCGAATGTGAGGCACAGACGGAAGCAGCTCGGCTGCCTCAGATCGTGTCTTCTGCTGCGCTGCTGCCGCGCTCTGCGCAGCCTGCAAGTCTTGCTCGATAGTCGGAATTTCCTCAGCCAGGCTCTCAAACTTCTGCAGCAGCACCAGAGCCTTCTGTGCGTTTTGATAGCGCGCAGAAGGGCTGGACTCCTCCTCCAGCTCAAGCTCTGCGGAGATCTTGGCCAGCGCGGCAGAGACTCGGGCAAAAGACGCCGCATGCTGGGCGGCGGTCTGGATGTGGCGATCGCTCTCAATAATCTGCCCATCCAGGGCAGCAAGTTCCTGCTGATGTTCGCGTTCCAATACCGGAAGCCGGTCCAGCTCGGAAGCTGAAGAGCTTTCGATGGAGTGAGCGCTCTTGAGCCGCTCCAGCGCTTGGCAGGCCAGCTCATGTGCCGCCGCTCTCTGCGCGAGCTCTGCCATTCCTCTGGTCAAATCGGCCAGTCCCTGCGCAGCCCGTGCTTCCGCATCCCGTGCGCTACGCTCGCGGTTTCGCGAACGTTCCAGGTGCTGCGCAGCCAGCATCTGCTGCTCGTCAGCCTTGGCAGTCGCCGCCTCCTGCCTGGCCTGCGTCTCCTGCTGGCTCGCAATCTTCCGATCAAGTTCGCAGCGCTGACTCAGCAGCTCGACTGCGCTCCGTGCCGCTTGCTGCTCTTCCTTTGTCTCCTGCCATTTCTGCTCTGCTCGGGCATAGGCCTCATCGACCCCTGCGGCCTCCTTCTGGATCTCGTTCAGCTGTTCATAGGCGCGGTCGTACCTGGCACGGGCGTCATCCCAGAGCTTTCGCAGCTCCGCGGCCCGGCTCCGGACAGCGTGAATGGCGGCAGCAAACATTTCCTGCCCGGCTTCCATCACGCCGCGGATCTGCAGCTCGATCTGTTCCGCTTCGTTCACCTCGCTGCGGGTCTTGCGGCAGGCATCTAAGTTAGAGCGCATCTGCTTGAGCGCATCGGCCAGCCCGGACTCCTCCTTCAAGAGAAAGCTCCGAAGCTCGCTGCCCAATGCACGCGAAATACCGCCGACCATGCTGGTGCGTAGCACCTCGTTGAACTTCTCGCGCTCGTCTTCGCTGACCAGACGCATCGGCGTTACACCATGGTCAAACAGAGCGGCGAAATAATCCTTCGCCGATGAGAAGCTGATCAGCCGTCCGCCGAACCGAGCCGCGTTCTGCTTCAGCTCATCCAGCTCGGGAATCGCGTCGACATCACTTCTCGCAAGCAGCAGATCCTGAGCCGAAGTCTGCCATGCGATTCCTGTGATTATGAAAGGAGTCAGCTCAAGTCCAGGGGCACTCTTGCGGACGAGCTGAACCCCACACAGCAGCCGAGTCTCATCTGGGAGGCAGATATCAAGCACCGTATACGTGGGCCGGCCTGTCTCGCCCATGCGGCCATAGATGCCGCGATCGCCGCCGGTAGCACCGTGCTCTCCGACGTTGGTGAAGCGCAGCTTGGTCAAGTCAGGCAGAAGTGCCACGTACGCCGCGATCATCACCGTGGTCTTGCCGGCACCGTTCTGTCCCTCCAGCGCCGTGACCCGCTCGTGGAGGTCGAAGCGATGATAAAAGAGCCCTTTCCAATTCAGGAGGATGAGCGACTTGAGGCTCGTTCTCTTCATGACTCATCCTCCTGACCGCCGGACTGCTCAGCGTCGTCTGCTGGAGCTAAGCCTTCGCCACCTTCAGCAGAGCTGTCCGCAGAGACCAAAACCGCTCTGCCGGCGCGGATCATCTCGGCCAGCGCCGCGTGTGGATCTGAAGCGCTGCGCACCGACTCAGCGAACCGCAAGATCGGTGGTTGCAGCCGAACCTGATCCTCATCGAGGCGATCCGCAAACCCAAGCTCGCACAGCACACGCAGAGCGCGATCCAGCTCTCTGCGCACGTTCTCCTGCTCAGTCCGCTCATCGCGACGCGTGCGCCGCGGGTTGAGGCGGAGCAGGAGGTTCTCCTGCCCGACCAGAGTCGTCAGCGACTGGAGCGCTTGGGTACGGTCGACAACGCCGCCGCGCTGCAAGGTTGCAGGCTCCAGATAGAGGAGAGCCAGAATCTTGCCCAAGAGCATCTCTGCCAAGCCAAGCTGCCGCCGTCTAATCCTGTCCACCTGCGGCAACAGATAGAAATATCCATCGGCAGTCCGCACCAGATCGCATCCGTAGCGCCTGTACCACCGCTCTAAGTAGTCACTGGCTTCGGTCAGGAAGGCATAGCGCTCCGTCTCGCCACGATGGATGTGCCGTCCTTGCCGCAGCGCTACATCTACCTCCGGAAACAGAGCGTCATCGAAGACCGCTGCCATGCTTTGGTATGTCGGTTCGAGCGTCATGCACGTCTCCCCACCAGCTTCATATCCTGGACCGCGAGCACCGACCCATCCTTCCCGCAGAGCCCGGCGTCGCCCTCTACCGGCACAAAGGGGCGCTCATGATCTGCGTCCACACGGGCGCTCTGTGCGGCTCGTGCCGTGATGCGACCCGCCCACAGAAAGCGTTCCCCTTGCGGAATGTCCGGCAGAAGGCGCTCTAGGAGTGCAATCAGCGACGGCACACCATCCTGGATCGCTTTCTGCACAGCTCCCCGCAGGTCCTCCCAGCGGTGATCCGCGACGGTGGTCTGAGGGGCGATATCACGTGCCTCGCGTGGACGGATGACCGAGGGGCGCTCGATCTCTTCCGACTCTTCGCGCAACACACGCAGCGGAGGCGCCTCGGCCACGATCAGTGCATAGGGAGCCTGTAGGAGCGTCTTGACCTGATCGCGCAGCCGCTGACTAAGTGCGCGCTCCGGGTCGAGGCGGACCACGTCGCGCAGATACCGCTGAACAAACTGATAGTACTCGGACCAGACATGCTGCCGACTGCTCCCCCAGACCATGACACGGTCCACTTGTTCCCCAAGCGTCTGCGTCGCCGCTTCCGCTTCTCGCTCACTGGCCTCGGTTGCCAGGCTCTCTATCTCCGTCAGCTGCGCCTGCAGGTGCCCAAGGTCGCGCAGGAGGATCTCGTTCAGCTCGCGAAGGGTGGTGCTGGTTTGCTCGAGCAACTCCTCACAGGAGCCGATTGCCTTGAACCAATCGCGCTGCAAGAGCCCACTCACCTCGTGTTGAACCTCCTCCTGCTGGGCGTCCATCCCTCGCTGACGACGCTCGATGCCTGAGACCAGCTCACGTACGCTGTGGCACAGCGGAGCGGTGACATGCTCTCTCCATTCATCTGGGGTCTGGGCGCGCTGGGCCTGCTGTAGAACCTCGGCCAGGTGCGAGCGGAGAGCCCTGGTCAGGGCCGCCAGACTCTCGCGCGTAAGCTGCTCCTCATTCAGGTAGAAGTTGACGATTGCATCGGCCAGCGGAGTCAGCGCGAAGTCTCCCGCCCGCACAAGCCCGGCTCCATCGACCCGTGCCAAAAGCCGCTGCTCGCGCAGCCTCTGAAACGCATGAGTTGCTCGCTTGCGAACGTTCTGCGCGTCCGGCTCGGTAGTCTCGCAGACCATCGCAAAAACGTCATAGAGGAGGTCTTCATCAAACGTCGCCAGCGCAGCGCGCTCCCCTCGCAAACGCAGCATCACCAGAAAGCAGAGCTCGGTGGTATCCAGGCTGAACCCGGCGCGGTGCCGCTGGAGCGAGCCGATGACACGGTGTACGTCGACCATGGCCTTACCGGCGCCAAATGTACGCTGAGCCGTGGCAAGAATGGAACCTGCCCAGCCCTTTTTCGATGCGATGGGAGCGTGGTCAATTCACTGTCAAGGGTTGGCAGCTCGTGTGGAGAGAAACTGGTGAGCTAGACTGCGCCGCCCGATCGAGGCGCATTGGTCGTCGAGACACGCATCCTTTTCTGCCACAGCAGCGATCGTCACCTGGACGCGTGCTGGCGGCGCTTCCACGTGGAGTGTAGGAGGCGCTGACTGCGAGAGTGTCAGATCCAGCAGCGAGTGGGCTGCTCCATGCGTGCGCACAGCCCCGCGCGGATCGGGGTCCGACTCAGGAGCGCAGGGTGGTAACGCTTGCCGCTGCCGCACGGGGTCAACCGCGACAAGATGACGGTGCCAATCGTGAGCAGCGCCAACGCCAAGCCGTCCTTCACTGCTGAACAAAAAGTACAGCCCCAGAGGGCACACAGGGCGGCACCGCAGATTCGCTGCGGGCTTAGCGCCGCAGCGATCCCTGGCTCGACTCACAGCACAGCGAAAGGCATAGACCCGATCGCTGTTGTGGGGGACCGCCTAGAGGCTCGACGTCGCTACCTCATGGATTTGGCTTGCCGAGACGCGCCTTCTGCTGCGACGGTTATCCGAGCCAGTCAAAGCTTCATGTGTAAACACCTTCTAAAATGGCGCTCCCATCGCCACCCAGCTGCGCCACGTATCCAGCCGTGTTCCAGCCAGCGTTCTGACATGCGCGGCGCCGCTTGCCGTCTTGCCCGTGGCAGGAACCGTGATCAAAGTCGATTTGTCCGGATCCCCTTTAACAACTAACTGGAGCGTAAATAATAAATTGTAATTATCAATCAGTTTTCCAGCAGTTCGGTCGATTTTGAATCTGCTTGTAGCGGTCGGATGGTGGCAGCCAATAACAGCACACGCAGATCTTTCCATATCATCCTCAATTATATAATAGCGAATCATGCCATAGTCAATTACGCAGGCCGCGTCTGATATCACATCGCTGTTCGATAAATCAGCCGAGCAGCGATTCCCAAGGTCAACCACGCCTTGCGCATCGAGCGTTTCGTTGCTCATGGTGTTCACGAGTGTCACTTTGTCGGTGACGAGCTGGGCGAGGTCTTTGTCGCCGGTGCCGATGATGGTTTCCACGCCGCGCGCGCTGGCGTG
>CALFYE010000241.1 GCA_937952145.1 uncultured Myxococcales bacterium | reverse complement strand
ACCCCTGGTATTCGTCGACGCGCTATTTTGCCGGCGGCATCACGCTCAACTACGGCCACAACCCGCTGCAGTACGGGCCGGTGATTGGCGACAAGGTTGAGCCCTCGCAGGCGGTCATCGCCCATCAGCTCCTGGGTCATGCCGACCTGGCGTTTTCCTTCTTGGATCGCGTGCTGATTACGGCCTCGCTGCCGGTGACGTTCTTGGAGCGCGGCACCGAGGCGGCGGGGGTCAAGCCGACGACCGGCGTGGTGCTGGGCGATCCGCGCGTCGGTCTGATGCTGCGCGTCGCGGGTCAGCCGTATCGCAGCGGTGCCTCGCTGAGCTTGGGGGTGCAGGGCTGGGTGCCGCTGCGCCAGTTCACGCAGTCGGCGGTGGTGTCACCGACCTCTAGCGACTCGGCGTTCCGCATCATGCCGAAGCTGGTCTTGGGCGGCATTGCCAGCTCGATCTTCTGGTCGTTCACCGGCGGGTTCCTGTATCGCTCGCCGGCTCGCCTGGGCGATGCCGATCCGACGGGTAGCTCGGTCGGATCAGAGCTGCAGTTGGGCTTTGCCATCGGCTACGCCAGCGTCGATAAGCGCTTCGCCATCGTGCCGGAAGCGATCCTGTCGACGGCAGTGCTGGGCAACGACGAGGTGCAGGTCAAGCCGTTCGCCAAGGACTTCACCAGCCTCGAACTGCTGCTAGGTCTGCACTACAACATCGCCAAAGTGGTGCAGCTTGGCCTGGCGGGCGGGCTGGGCACGCTGCGGACGCCGGGCACGCCGGATGGCCGCGCGCTGTTCCGTCTGGCCTATGCGCCGATCCGCGACCTGGAACCCGAGCGTCCGGCCGACCGCGACAACGACGGCATCGCTGATGCGCAGGATGCCTGCCCGGATCAGCCGGGTCTGCGCACGCTCGATCCAGCGACGAACGGCTGCCCGGATCGTGACCGTGACCGCATTGTCGACAAGCTCGATCAGTGCCCGGATGAGCCGGCGGGGGTGCGCCCCGATCCGAACAAGCTGGGCTGCCCGCTGCGCGATCGTGACGGCGACGGCATCTTTGACATCGATGATCGCTGCCCGGATACGCCGCAGGGTCTGCGTCCGGATCCAGAAAAGCCCGGCTGCCCGCAGGTCGATAAGGATCGCGACGGCGACGGCTTCCTGGACAGCGAAGACCAGTGCCCCGACGTGCACAAGGGCACCTTCCCCGATCCCGACAAGCCTGGTTGCCCGACGCCGGATCGCGACAACGACGGCGTGGTCGATCCGCAGGATCAGTGCCCCGACGAGCCGAAGGGCGCGCGACCGGATCCGAACAAGCTGGGCTGCCCGTGGGTGGACAAGGATCGTGACAGCGACAAGATCCCCGACTCGCAGGATGCCTGCCCCGACAAGGCCGGTGTGCCCAACGTCGATCCGGCCAAGAACGGCTGCCCCAGCCTGGTCGAGTTCAAGGAAGGCAAGATCGCCATCGTCAAGCCGGTGTTCTTCGCCACCAACAAGGACATCATCCTGCAGGAGAGCTATCCCGTCCTGCAGTCGGTGGCCGACGTGATCAAGGCCTCGCCGGAGATCAAGAAGGTGTCGATCGAAGGCCACACCGACAACCGCGGCTCGCCCGAGATGAACCGCGATCTGTCAGAGCGTCGGGCGCGCAGCGTCAAGCGCTGGCTGATCGAGCACGGCGTCGAAGAGTCGCGGCTGCAGTCGCTGGGCTTTGGCCCGTGGCGTCCGATTGCCACCAACGACACGCCGCAGGGCCGCGAGAGAAACCGCCGCGTCGAGTTTGTGATCATCGATCCGCCGCAGTCGGGCAGCGTCAAGTCGCTGGATGCCAGCCAGGTCGAAGTCCCGGTCTCGCCGGATCAGAGCGACGACTCGCCAGCAGCGCAGAAGCCAGCGGTCAAGCGTCCAGCGGCCGGCGGTGCCAAGGGCGGCGCGAAGAACCCCAAGAAGGGCAAGTAGGTTAGGAGAGACTATGCAGACCTTACGTGACACGCCTCGTGCGAAGTCTTCCCTGCGACGCGCGGCTCGTCTGCGCACGCTGGTCGGCTTTTTGACCCTGGCGAGCTGCGCGATCCATGAAGGCTCCGATGCGCCCACAACCCCTGGCTCTGCGCCGGGGACGACGGGCGAGTCGGCAGCCAGCCTGGGTCGCATTGGACAGGCGCTGGCCGGCCAAGACGGTGACTTCACGGTCACCGCTGCCAACACCGTGCTGAATAGCTATGGTCAGCTCGGTGTCTCGGTGGCGCCGGGGGCCAACACCATCACCGTCACCAACATCGCCGACCTGAATAACCCAGTAAACGGCATGCCCTTGAAGAAGGGCGATCTGGTGATGCTGTATCAGCCGCAGGGCGCGGCCATCGACACCACCGACGATCCGAAGCTTTACGGCAACGTCACAGCGCTAAACGGTGCCGGCTACTACGAGGTCGTGGTCGTCGATAGCGTCGCCGGCAACATCATCACCACCGGCACCTGTGGCGGCGTCAAGAACGACTACCGCGCTCCGGCTGGTGGTCAGGCGATTCGCATCCCGCAGTTTGCCAACCTGACGGTGCAGGCGGGCGCCTCGGTGGTGGCCAAGGCCTGGGACGGCAAGGTCGGCGGCGTCGTCGCGCTGCACGTCCAGGGCAAGTTGACCATCGCGGGCAACATTGATGCCACGGCCCAGGGCTTCCGCGGTGGCAAGACCGACACGATGTCGAATACCGCCGGCAGCCCGAAGGTGACCATCGCCCGCACCACCGACGCCATGCAGGGCGCGGAAAAGGGCGAGAGCATCGCCGGATCGCAGGACGACTATCAGACGAACTTCATGGGCAAGTACGGCCGCGGCGCGGTCGCCAATGGCGGCGGCGGTGGCAATGCCCACAACGCCGGCGGCGGTGGCGGTGCTGGCGGTGGCGACCCGATGATGATGTGGACGGGCCAGGGCGTCATGGATCTGCTGGCCGTCGGCGCCGGCATGGCCTGGCAGCTTGAGCAGGCCTACAAAGACAACGGCAACAAGCCCACGACCTCCATTGGCGGTGGCCGTGGCGGGCACAGCTTCTCGCGCCCGGCGGCGGGTGTCTTTACTGACCCGACCGTCGATGGGCCGACCCTGACCAAGTGGGGGGGGGACAACCGCCAGGATGTCGGGGGCCTGGGTGGCCGACCGCTGAGTCCGAACCTGGGCTTCCAGGTGTTCCTCGGCGGTGGCGGTGGCGCTGGCGATCAGGACAACAACTCGGCCGGCATCGGTGGCAACGGCGGCGGCTTGGTGTTCATTGTCTCGGGCAGCGTCGCGGTCCCTGGCCCGGGCACCGGCATCATCACCGCCAACGGCGGCGACGGTGGCGACACCGCGAACTCGCACAACGATGGCGCCGGCGGCGCGGGTGGTGGTGGCACCATCTTCTTGCTGTCGGCGGCTCCGCTTCCCGCCGATCTGCGCCTGACCGCCAACGGTGGATACGGGGGCAGCCAGAAGCGCGAACCGACGGATACGGCGGAAGCCGACGGTCCGGGCGGCGGTGGCAGCGGCGGCCTGATTGCTTATGTGACTGGCGGCGTGCCCACGACCTCGGTCAAGGGCGGGCCGGCCGGTACTTCGGCGGCGTCGACGATGGCCAAGTTCCCGGTGAACGGCTCGACCAAGGGCAACGATGGCCGCGTGGTGACGCTGCCGCGCCAGCCCAGCGTGTCGGGCCTGCCCAGCTACTACCCGCTGTGCGTGCCTTCGGATATCGAGGTCAAGATGACGGCGGGCACAAACCCAGTGCCGCCGGGTAACAACGCTGACTTCACGGTGACGGTGACGAACAAGGGCGAAAACCTCGCCAACGCCGCCGAGATCCAGACCATCTTGCCGGCTGGCGTGGCGACGACGGACGTGAGCTGGATGTGCAGTGGCATGGCGGGTGCGGTGTGCCCGAACGGCACGACCTCGGGCACTGGTGCGCTTCCGCAGCTTGTCGATCTGCCGGTCGGCGGCACGCTGACGTTCAACGTCCGCGCCAAGGTCCCGTCGATGAGCCCCTCGCCGACGCTGAACCTGTCGGTGACGGCGCAGCCGCCGCCCGGCTATGTCGATCTGGTGCCGGCCAACAACACTGGCACGGGGATGGTGCCGATCCAGGGCGCGGTGGTGACGATTCCCAAGTCGGATCTGGAGATCACGCTGACCAAGCAGCCCGACGCGCCGCCGCCCGGCACCGAGACGACGCTGACCGCGACGGTGAAGAACAACGGCCCGGATGGTGCGCAGCGTCCGGCGGTGATCCTCAGCATTCCGCCGGGCAGCACGGTGACCCAGCCGCCGCCGCCTCCCGGCGACACCACGGCGCAGTGGAGCTGCAATACCGAGGGCCTGACCTACACCTGCGTGCTGAAGATGGACCTGCCATCGGGGCAGACGGCACCGCCTTTGAGCGTGAAGTTCAGGACGCCCAACGACACTCCCGGCATGCCGACACCGCAGGTGACAGGCATGGTCTCGTCGATGGGTAGCATCGACCCCAGTCCCAGCAACAACACCGCGACGGTGGATGTCGGGGCGAAGAAGCCGACGCCGGTCGCCGACCTGGCGCTCACGGTAAGTAAAAACCCCAGCACGGTTGGGCCTGGCGCGGAAGCTACCTATACGTTCCAGGTGCAGAACCTAGGACCGCAGACTTCGGCGCCGGCGACGGTCAGCTTCAGCCTGCCGCCGGGCACGCTGATCACGCAGGGCGCGACGGGCAATGGCTGGTCGTGCTCGCTGGCGGTGGCCTCGTACACCTGCATCACCGGGCCGCTGGCCATCGGGACAGCCCCGGCCATCATCGTCAAAGTGATCTCGCCGGTCGCCAGCAACCCGGGAGCCGTGATCGGCGTGGTCAGCTCCCCCGCGACGAGCGATCCCAACCTGGGCAACAACACCGATGGTCAGCCGGTGGCGGCTGGCCTGCCGACGACGAACTCGGATCTGTCGGTGCGCATCACGGCCGACATCCCGTCGCCTAAGCCCGGCGACACGGTCACCTACACCGGCGTGGCCACCAACCGCGGCCCCGACGTTGTCCAGAACCCGGCGGTGGTCTTCAACCTGCCGCCCGGTGGCGTGGTGACGCAGCCGGCTCAGGGCGATGGCTGGAGCTGCACGCAGGATGGCACGACGGCGATCTGCACCCGCGGCCCGCTGGCCAAGGGCGATGCCCCGCCGATCAGCATTAAGGTGCGCTTCCCGACGGTGGATATCAGCTCGCAGACGCCCGATGTGACGCTGGTGATCGATGCTCCCAGCAACCAGGATCCGGTGCCGGGCAACAACACTGCGGTGGTCGACAAGCGGCCGACCTCGCCGGTGTCGAAGACCGACCTGGCGCTGACGATCGCCAAGTCGCCGGTCATCGCCGGCGCCGGCACCGAGATCACCTACACCCTGCAGGCCAAGAACAACGGCCCGGCGGCTTCGCAGTTCCCCAGCGTCACCTTCACCGTGCCGGCCGGCAGCACCATCACCCAGCCAGCGACGGGCATGACCTGGTCCTGCATGCAGAGCGGCTACAGCTTCACCTGCTACTTCAACTCGACGCTGCAGCCGGGCGATGCGCCGCCGATCACCATCAAGGCGAACACGCCGGTGCCGAGCATGATGGGCAAGGATCCCGGTGTGGTGGTGGGTGTTGTCAGCTCGCCCTCGACGGATGACACCGATCTGACCAACAACTACGCGGCGGTCGATGTCGGCATCAATCCCAAGACCAACTCGGACCTGTCGGTGCGCATCACCGCTGACCCCAGCGCGCCGAACCCAGGGACCGAAGTGACGTACACCGTCGAGGCGAAGAACAATGGTCCGGATGGCGTGCTGAACCCGGTGGTGACCGTGGTGACACCGCCTGGCTCGGAGCTTGTCGATGGCCCAAGCGGCGCGGGCTGGAGCTGCACGCGCGACGCCAACGTCTTTTTGTGCACGCGCGACTCGGTCGGCTCGGGCATGACCGCGCCCGATCTGACGCTGCGCGTCCGGCTGCCGAAGAGCGATGGCAAC
Source organism: uncultured Myxococcales bacterium (assembly GCA_937952145.1). Taxonomy (GTDB): domain Bacteria; phylum Myxococcota_A; class Polyangia; order Palsa-1104; family JAEUJZ01; genus JAEUJZ01. The sequence continues at coordinate 5,610 of CALFYE010000241.1, read as the reverse complement.
GCCCTACCGATCACCCGCGCCACCATTGGTGCCAGCAACAACGACGACCCGGTGGCTAAGAACAACATCGCCACCTCGCAGTCGTTCCGCCTGACCGGCGGCGGCTTCACCTGCTCAAGCAGCGGCGCGTCGAGCCATGGCAGCCCGATGCCGGTCCTCTTCGCCTTCGGGCTTCTCTTCTCTCTCGCCGCCCTGCGTCGCCGTCGGGTGGCCTAGCTCCGCGTCTAGTCGGTGCTCGTCTGACACGGGCCCGACGCAGCTCCGGCTTGGGCCCCGACTCTGCTGCTGCTTCCCCCTCCCTCGCTTCCCGCTCATCCCCCATTGGTGTCGACGTAAGAGCGTGCCCCCACCCCGCGGCAACGGGGCGATGGGCGTACGCTTGCCGTTAGGCGAGTCGTCGTCGCCGCAAAAGCAGTGACGCGGCAGGCAACAGGCTGAGCCAAAGCAGCCAGGGACTGTCGCTGCCGCCCTGACCGGGGACGCTGTGGCAGCCGACGCGGTTGGTTGAATCGACGAAGCCGCGCGAGGCGTGGATCATCGCTTGCGCCATCATCTGGCCGGTGGCGGCATCGGTACGCGCGGTCAGCATCTGCGGGCGGCTGGGGTCGTAGGGATAGCGGAACAGATCGCCGAGCCCGGGCTGCGTAGTGCTGCCCAGCTGCCACTGATATTCGACGCCGTACACGGCCTGGCCGGCGCGGTCACTGGCCAGCGCGAAGGCGACAAGCTGCTGATCTTTGCGGGCGCGACTCTCGTCTTGGCCGAGGATGCGGATGCTGCTGACGTCGCTCCGCGGCACGGTGGAAAGCGGCACGGTCGATAGCGGCGTGCCGTTGATGTTGAGGGTGACGCTGTGCGGCTTGTCATCGCTGGGCGAGACCTGCAGCCAGTCGCGGTCTTCGAACAGGAAGCTCTTTTCGACGGTGGCGCTGGCTCCGGTGTCGGTGGTCGCGCCTAGCGCGCCGTTGCCGTAGAGCGGCTGCCCGCCGCGGAAGTAGCGCGCCAGATAGGTGCCGGTGCCGCCGGTCACGACGTGGAGATCGCTCACGCGGGCTTCTTCGTCCGTGCGATCGACAAGGAGCAGGCCGTGCGAGAGCAGCCGCACTTCGTCGGGGCGCTGCACATCGACAACGTCGGTGGCGATGACGCTGCCACCTGCTGTGCTGACGGTCAGTGTCACCTGCCCGGGCCGCAGCGCGCGGCCTTTGGCGAAGGCGTAGCCCTTCTGCGGCTGCAACGCCTCCAGCGCAAAGATGGTGGGGTCGCTGCTGCTTAGATACCAGTCGGTGTAGCGCTCGTTGTCGTCGGTGCTATCGACGTAGATCAGCATGCTGCTGCCCTCGACATAGGGCGTGTGCAGCAAGTCCGAGGGCCCCACAAGCGGCGCAAAATCGAGCGTCAAATCGACGCTGTCTTTGAACGTCACGCGCGTACAGCCCACCCCCGCTGCGAGCAAAAGGAAACCACACAGCGCGCCTACCACCGACCGACTCGTTTTCAACATAGGAACCTCCGAAGCTAAGCGTTTAAGTTCGCCGGAAGGGAGTGGCCAGCCTCGGTGAAGAACCCGCTTTCACGCGGACCGTAGCCAGCCTCGATGACTCCACAGCGAGTCCCCGTCGTATGCGCAGGGCGACCGGCTGTCAATTCGCATGCCCGATCGCGGACGCGAACCTAGCTGCCTTCGGAGGGCAGGCGAAAGGCGCCCTCTTGGCCGGCGCAGTCGTTGTTGACGTAGATCCACTCGACCCCGGCTCCGGCGGCAAAGACCAGCGGACCGACGACTTGATAGCCATTCCAAGGGCCGTTGGATTCGTCTTTGACCGCGCAGTGCCAGACCCCGACGTCACGCGGAGTCGTGGGTTGCCAGCGCGGCGGCGGGCCATCGCCTTTGCAGGCATCGCCGGGTAGCAGGTTGGCGCCGGCCGGCAAGACGCCAATTACGCTGCGCAGGCAGTTCAGGGTGAGCTCCGACGGGAATCCTTCGCTCGGCTGCTCGGTGCTGAGCCAGAGCTCCAGGCCATACGGCCGGCGATCCAGCCGCCCGCGGTAGCTGACCAGGGGCTTGCCAAAGGCCTGCGTGCAGGGCTGGGCGGGGCCGCTCTTGGCAAGCGGTGGCGCTGGGCAGCTGCGAACCCGCGCGTCGAGCTGCACCGTCTTTCCACGCACGCTCAGCGTCCAGCGCAGCTCGCGACCGGGTGAGGGCAAAGCGCCGGTCAGCTTCTGGCGGTAGCTCAGCGTCGTGCCGTCGACCAGCGGCGGAAAGCTTGGTACCGGCTGACTCGCCGAAGAGCGCTCCAGCAAGCTCAGACTTCCGCTGACTAGCACGGCCAAGAGCACGCGATGGGTCAACATGACGCCGATCATTTTCGCCGGTTTTGCGGCCGCAGCCTACGATCCTCGACTGCGGAAGCCTGCGTCGCCGCTGTCCAGGCTGGGGGCGCGGGGGGGCGGCGCGCAGCCGGCTGGGCAGTGCTTCTGAGTTGGCCAGTACCCGGCCAAGAAGCGGTTCCCGCCTCGCCGAAGGTTTGTTAGATTCGTCGGACTGAACCCCATGCCACGGCTGCCGACGGGCCCTGCGGGGATTCTCCCTGTGCACGGTCGCCCCATCGGACTCCGCTCCCTCCTCATGCACGCACAAGACAGAGCATGCAGTCGTCACGACTAGGGGCCGCGACCTTGCGAAAGCGGCAGCGGGGCAGACGAGCCTCGTGCTGCCGGCCAGAGAGCCCCGAGCCGGATCTTCGTCCCCTCGACGGCCCGACGGCGATTGCTGATCTCGCGGCCTACGGCAAGGCACTGGGGCAGGCCACGCGAGTGCGTATCCTGCGCCTGCTCCTGCAAAAAGAGGGTCTGGCGCTGTCCGAGCTTGCTCAGCGGCTAGACATCGCTCCCTCGACGCTGTCCGATCACCTGAGCGTGCTGCGCGAGGCGGGTCTGGTGCGCGATCACGGCGAATCGGACTGCGGACACCGGGCCTGCTACTGCATCGATGCGCGCGCCCTGCGACGGCTGCGGGCGCTCGTCGTCAGCCTGTAGGCCGGGGCTCAGCGTCGCTATTCGGCGCGGACGGTCTGGCTGGCGACGGTGACACAGCCCAGGTCGTTTACCGCGGTCGCATAGACCGTCACCTGGCCGCGCCCAAACGGTCGCACCAGCGGCCCCTGCGCACCCCGCGCGATGTAGGCCCCGCTGGCGCGTAGCTGATAAGGCAGTCCCGAAGGGACATAGATGCGCAGCTCAGCCCCGCCCTTCGCGTCGATCACCGGCGGGATCGCCAGGCGGACCTGCGGGGGACTCGGCTGGCCGGGGACCATGGCCAGACGAAGCTGACCGGCGATGCTGGCGGCACTCGGCAGATCGGATCCGGCATCCAGCACGTGGACGCCATAGGCAATGTTGGCCTGCGTCGCCAGGACCAGGCCGGCCCCGCGACCGCCGTCATCGGCCCAGGCCAAATCCCCCAGCAGCGGATCATGCGCGCGCGCCAGCGGCTGCGACACGCCGCGAAGCTGTTCGTCGAGGATGCGCCGCGCCAGGCCGACATCCGGCAGCACCGCGACGTGGACAACCACCCGGACGTTGGAAGCGCGATCGGCATAGCTTAGGACCACGCCGCCCTCTTCGGCCGCCTCATCGCTGCGTGCGCTCTGCTGCAAGCCCGGCAGGACCAGACGATCGAGGGCGACGCCGGAGAGCCGCGTCACAGACGAGGGCGCGTCATTGGGATACGTGGCGCGGAACTCGGCTTCAAGGCTGGGCGTTGTCGTCGCTCCTCGCGGGCCAGCAGCGACCGGGCCGGTGCCGAGGAGCAGAGCAGTGAGCAGCGCAAACGTGCGCCGCGAGCAAGGTCTAGCGCGCATGGGTGATCTGGTCCTTGTGCTGGTAGATGGGGGTGGTCGTGCCAGCCGTTGGCGACAGGCGCAGCAGGTAGTCGGCGCCCGTCAGATCCTGGACGAGGAGCTTCTTGTGCGGCGCCATCGTCGGGTCCATATCGCCATCGACCGCCAGCGTGGCATCGTCGATGGTCATCGTCGCATCCGGCGTGGTGACGGCGTGATAGCTAAAGCCCAGCCGACCGCTGTCGAAGGGCGAACCGAACATCATCGCGCCGATGCCCAGGATGGGGTTGAGCTTGAAGTTCCAGCCGATGATGGCGTAGTGCAGCTTGGCGCCGATCATGTTGGTGTACGTCGAAAGGATGCTGGCGCAGTCGCTGCAGTTGACCACTTTGCCGCGCGAGCGCTTGAGGAACTCGCCAAGCGAAAACGACGCGGTGTCCCAGCCCGTGCTGCCCGAGTAGCGGGTATAGGCCGAGGCGCCGGCCCGTCGGTCATAGGTCAGGGCCATCTTTTCGTAGACATACTCGACCAGCAGGGTGCGGGCCCCCGCTGCATCGCGCGCCGCACCGGCAATCGCCGCCGTCGCTTCATCGACCACCGCCACCCAGGGCAGGTCGGGGGCGGCCATACCTTGCTCGTTGCCGAGCACGCCGTAGTAGCGCAGCTTGACCGTCTGATCGGTGTCGCCGATCGGAGCGTAGGTTCCGTCGGGGCGCTTCCACTCGAAGTGCCAGCGCAGATCGGTGTCGAAACGCCCAATGCTGGCCACCGGGGTCGCCGCAAGCTGCACCGTCGCCTGGCCGCCTTCGCGCACCAGGGCGGCATCGCTGCCTGGGACGCCCTCGACCACTAGGCGGATGCTCGGCAGGCCCATGGTGGCAAGGCCGGTCGGCTGACTACCGGTCATCGCTGCGGCGGTCTTGCCGATGGTGAACACCAGATCCGGCTTGCTGTCGACGACCAGCGACACCGGCAGAGTGCTGCCTGTCTCGATGATCGCACCCATGGCATCGACCGGCGGCGAGGCCAGATCCGGCCACGGCTTGTCGGGCCAAGGCCGCGGTTTCCCGTCGGGGAGATCGAGCTCAGGCTCAGTCATCGGCACACGCAGCGAGCTTGTCGGCAGGGTCGCAGGCACGGGAAAGTAGTTGCCGCTCCGCTTGTTGACCGCGTGATACATAAGCGGCACGCGCCCGCCGCCGCTGCCGCCCTTGACCAAGATTTGCGTCGCACCCAGCCGCAGCAGGGTCAGCCCCGCCTGGGCGCGCGCCGTCAGCACGGGGAAGCTGGTAGGGCAGCCGATCTCGGCCTGTAGCTTGACCGCGCCGGTCGGCAGCGTCGCATCCATCCCCGGCACAAAGTCCACGGTCTGTGTCCCCAGGGGCGCCATGCCATCGAACAGCTTCTTCATCGACGTGCCATCGGCCTTGAGCAGCTCGACCTTGAGCGGATGCGGCTCACTGGCCCCCCCGGCATCGGTCGCGGTCACCGCGATGCGCAGCGGCGTCATGCCACGGATCTCAGCGAGCGGAACCGGCACCGCCACCGTCACACTGGGCCGGCAGCTCGGCGGCACGCTGGCGTCGGGTGGGCTTGCGGCATCCGGCGGCGTCGCGGCATCCGGCAGACCGGCGTCGGTGGGGGCGGGGTTCGCAAGATCGCGCCGCCGCGCCTCTTCTTGGGTAGGGTCGCCGTCGGGACCGACCGCCTCCGGATCGATGGCATCGGGGTTGGGGCCGGTGCACGAGGCGGTGAGCGCGGCGGCCAG
>CALFYE010000240.1 GCA_937952145.1 uncultured Myxococcales bacterium | reverse complement strand
GTGATGGACTCCTCGCCGAGCTTGGCGTTGGCGGGCTCTGTACGTACTGACCTCGTGGTGGTTCCGGTTGATGGTCGGTTGGCGCTGGATGACTTGCAGAATGCGCTTCCTGATCTGATCGAGAGTCAGGCAAAGCTGCTGGTCGTCATCAATCGCGCCGACGCGGGAGGAACCCGGACCCTCGCCGCGCTAAAGCGTGCATGTGCCAAGGTTCCGAAGCTCACGGTCTGGTCCCATCCGGTCCCGGACTCGCCCGCCATCAAACGCGCCGCCGAGTATTACCGCCCGGTGTGGGATGTGCCTTACGGCGAAGCCTCCGAGGGCAACAAGATCATGAAGGCGCTGTGTGATGACATCTTGCGGACGCTGGGTCTAGGAGGGCACCGATGAGCGACCGCAAGAAAGGGGGCGGACTCGACTACACTCCTCGGGCCTTTCCTGGTGCGCGAGCCCCTGACGGACCCGCGCCGGACTTGGGAGACAAGCTGGCTCAGATGGGCCTGGTGGAAGGAACGGAAGCCAAGGACTCGCGAATGGACGCCAGCGCTGATGTCAACGCTGGCACAAGCCGTGGTGCGAAAAGGCGCGGAGCACTGGACTACACACCGCAAGCTTTCCCCGGTGCGCGAGCGCCAGATGGGCCAGCTCCCGACCTGCAAAGTCGGCTCGCGCAGATGGGTTTGGCCGAGCAGACCGAAACACCTGCTGTCAGTGCTGACGCCAGGCAAGACACCCGCTATGCGCCAGCTCCGCCACACCAGGAAGAATCCGCTGCGCCGCGTTTTGAGCCGTCACCGGCCCCGGCTGTGCGTCGTGAGCCAGCCAGAGCCCCCGAGCCGCAAGCTCGTTCGGCTGCCCCTACGTCGGTTCCTATGGAAACCAGCCGACGAATCGCTACACCGCCCCCGCCGATCTCGCCCCCGATGCCGGAACCGCCCCGCCGCACTGAGCGAGCCGTAGCACCAGAGCCAGCGCCCCGCCGCACCGAGCGAGCCGCACCACCGTCTGTTCCGGCGACACCGCAGCCTCAACCCGTCTACGTCATCCCACCTCCTGCATCGGCAACTGCCGCAGCACCGCCAACGAGTACCGTAGCGGCACCAACGCTACCGCCCGTACCCAAAGAAGCCGAACCTCGGCCCCTTCCCGTCGCAACGACCTCTGCCGCTCTCACGCTGAGCCGCGATACCAAAGCCGTCACCAAGCCAGCGACCCAGGGAGTCCGCAAAGCCGAGCGGCTCCGATCGCTTCCCGAGAAAGAGGATCGCGTCCGCATCTCGCTGCGCCTGGTCCCGAGCGTAGACGAGAAGCTCGACGACCTGGCACACCTACGCGGCCTCGACCGCAACACCGCGATCAGCGTCGCCATCGCCCAAGATTGGGTGGCATGCTTCGGCCTTCAGGCTCGGCAAGAGGCGAGGTAGCCGTCGCGCATCCCGACCGCTGAGCGCTATTTCGGTCCAGTTCATTTCGACTGTCGGAAGACAACCCACGCGCCGAGCAGCGGATGGAGCGAGAGCAGCAGCAGGCCGCATGTAGGCGACATCGTGATCAGAAGCGCTCCCACTTCCCCTGCCAGCCAATAGCCAATCGCGCCAGACAGAAACCAAACCCCCATGACCGCGCCAACCCAGCGCGTCGGGGCAAGCCGGAGAACCTGGGCCAGGCCAAGCGTGCCGACGAGCGTCTCTCCTGCCACCAGCAGTGAGTGACAGAGGACGATCCAGCCCATGCTGACGGGCTGCACCCGGCTCAGCGTCACAGCGGGGAGCAGCACAACGAAGGCCAGCGAAGTGGCTATGAGCCCCAATGCGACGAGGCGAGGGGCTCTCGTCGTGCGCTGGAGGCGAGGCAAGATGGAAAGCTGGACAGGCGACGACAGAAGCACCAACAGAGACGGCAGACCGACGAACCATGACGGAGGCACGGTGAATCCGAGCAACGTCCTATCGACGTGCTGCTGGGTCCACAGGAACAGAGAGCCCTCGACCTGACCGTAGCAGACGTTGAACAGCAGCATCGCCAGCGTCAGTGTGGCGATGGCTTTCACTCGCTGCCACGACGATGGTCCAGCTTCCTGGGTGGTTTTTCTCGATGGCAGCGCATCATGGCCGACGGGGGCTCGGTCGCGATGAAGGATGAGGAGCGCGAACCCGCCAAGCGTCACCGTAACCGCTGCGACGGCAAAGGTCAGCGACCAGTTTTCGTGCCGAGTCAGCACGCCAGCGACGACCGCACCGAGCACAGCGGCAACGTTTATCACGACGTGCAGCCAGAGCTGCGCTTGGCTGAGCCGTGGATCACCGCCGACAAACAGGCGGCTCAGGACCGCATGCGCACTCGGCTTGAACAGGCTGTTCCCAACCGTCAGCACTGTCAGAGACGGCCACAGCGCGGTGTTCGTCGGCAGAGCCAAGAGCAGATAGGCAGCCATCAGAAACAACAAGCTGGCGAGGAGTCCTCGACGATGACCGAGCACTCTATCGGCGATGAGCCCGCCGGGGAGGCTCCCGAGATACCCAGCGGCGGTGATGAGCCCGGCCAGGCGTAGCGCCTCGACGCGGGGATAACCGTAGCGCTGGCACAACATGAGCACCAGCGACGACGCCAGCATGAACGCGGCGCAGCGCTCACAGAGGACGGCGAGGCAGATGGGGAGGAAACCGGGATATGGACGCATAGACAGCACTCCTTGAGTGCGTCGAGCGTCGGAGGAACGACGAGGCAACGGACATACGCATCAGCTTGGTAATTTCGTTGCGACCGTCCGGTAATGAACGACAAATTGGCTTACTTCTCGTCGCAACTAGTTCTACTGCGCTGGTACAAAAGCAACAGTCGCGGATGTTGGTCCTCGGCGTAGCGCCAATGTCCGACGGGCTCCCAGCCCTCTTTGCACAGCTTGCAGTCGAGCTGTTCGCGGTCGTAGCGCTTGCTGTAGTAGACGGAGAACTGCTTTGTCTCGCCAGACAGCATCTTTACCGTCGCACGCACATCGGCGGCGTAGCTGCCTGGCACGGGGCAAGCGTCCAGATCGAGAGCCGACGATAGCTCGACGCTGGAGACACCCGAGATATGCCGTCGTAGAACCCCGATGAGTTGCTCGTCGTGTCGCGAGAGTCCCATGCCCGAGGTGACTCGCCCAGACAGACGAGGATCTTTGCGTAGGATTTCCTTCGGCTCGCTCGCCGCGGCCATCGTCGCAGGCACCGTCAGCAGCAGGAAGTCGCCCGGCGCAAACCCAAACAGACTGCTCCGCACAAACATGATCTCGTTGTGCAGATTGGCAAACGTATTGCCGAACATACACAGCACTCGCCGTCGGTGAGACCTCTCAGGCGCGTGCAACAGCGTCGTATAGCGCTGGAGGTTGTGAAAGTTCCCCTGGATAGCATACACAGACACGCTTGGCTCGTCGCCCAGCGTCTCCGCAGCGTGCCGATAGGCAGCCGAACAGAGCGGCTGGCTGATATCGAGCAGGTAGAGTCGGAGGTTGTGGTTCTGGTTGTAGTCGAGAAGGCGCTGCGTCAGCCGAACCTCATCCTTGCCGTCGCCACAGCCAAGCCCGATGACATCTAGTCCGATGGGACCGGCCAGCTCGGCGATGCGCTCCGCGACCTGCCCAAGCTGCATCGACGAGCGGACGCGGGTGTAGCTGTCTTGATCCGCAAACGAGCACCACGCAGCAGCGCTCGTCGGTTCCAGGTACAGATAGGTCTGCTCGACGTGACCACCGCGACCATTGAGCTGCATCGTCAGCTCGCTGTGCAGCTTCAGCGCGTCATATTCCGGTGCGAGCCAACAGTTTGGTGCGAAATCTTGGGTCTGCTGTCGTCGGCTGACGATATGGTTTCCGATAGGGCTGGGGTCGATGCGCAGCTCGGGAACCGACTGAAGGTGCATGATGGTCGTTCGCGTCGGCGGACGAAGCGCCTTCTCGACGTTGCGCAGCGTGCTCTCGGAAATCCCCGCCCGTTCCGCCAGCACCCGTCGTGAGAGTCCCGCAGCTTGCCGCCGGTGCTGAAGGTCCGCCCCCCAAGAGCGCAGCACCGCCCGATCGTTACTCTCCGGCTCGACGATACCTGCGGCAAGCTGAAGCTGCGAGGCTGCCTCCGTGCCGACGATTGCGGGCTGCGTCTTCTCCGCATCCGTCAGGGAGGCCCGCAGCGTATCCCGAGCCCGTCGAAGCTCAGCCCGTCGCTCTTTCGGACTCTGCTTGATCAGACGATCCAGGATCTGAATCGTCCCCGAAAACAAAGTTCTGACGGGAATGGCATCAAGCTGCTGCTCCACGGAATCCTCCTACGGAGCTTGACAGCTAGCACACACCCAGACACACATCCAAGTGTCACCGAGCAGCAAAAATGTACCTGTCTTTTGCCTGTCCGGTAGCGTTCGCTGAATCAGCCTGAAGCACAACCCAGCCGCCAAACCGTCCGCACGCCAAACGACGCTGACTCCCAACCCGAGCGGACGATCGGGCGCAGCCCATCAAAAGTATTGTAGACAACATAGATCAAGCCGTCAGATCAATGGATGAGCCCGGTCTAATTACGAACTCATCAGTCGGTAAGAAAAAAGTTCTTTACACGGACAGATCAAGCATTTTTTTCGTCACGTCGAGCACTCTTAATCCAGCGGGTCGTAAAAGTGCCATTTTTTAGGTTTGGGGGCATACTGGATTGGCTTGGCTGGCAGCCGCTTGGGTAGTGGTCCGGTCACTACCCGATTTTCCCGATACTGGCGCGTCGAGCGTGGGCTACCTTGGCGGCATCGCCTTACCTCCGCGAGTTCAGTTCGTGATTGGTACTGCTCGCTATGTTGATAACCATGCCTTGCCGCTGTGCGGACTGGCGCGGAGCGGTTGCGGGGTTTTGTTGATATCCGATGGTGATGAGAGAGCCACCACGGAGCACGAAGGACAGCGAGCGGGAGCGGCGGGAAGGATGAGTTACTGCGGGCGGACGGCGCTGGCTTGCCCCCCGAACTTGTGGACGGGTTCGCCCTCAGCGCCGCAGGGTTTAGTTCCTTACCCTCCGAAGTTTGATCGTCGTACATTCTGTCGTCGGCCCTTCGATTTCCTCAAGAATCACTTGCGTCTGTTTGCCCTCATGCACGAAGGTCCGTGCGGCGGCGGCGCTGACGAGGAGCAGCTGGATCTGTTTACCGCAGAGAGCCGCCCATGTCTCCGCGTCAAGGGCGTCCCTATGGTGGACACGTACCGTGATCCGATCGTCACCATCTCCATCAACAGTGATCTGGCCGGTAATCTCCACGCTGCCGATCCGCACCTGCTGTTCGGACGGTCGCTCCAGCTCGATGACGTTAACCATGCGCTCGCCCTTCATCTTCTTCTCGATGCGAACAAGGCGAGCGTTGAACGGCTGGCAGTTATCCACCCGGCAGGTGACGTAGCCCGCAGAGTACTTCTTCAGCAACTCCTCGGTTAACGCCAAACTGTCGCGCTGGTCTTCCCCGGTGCTCGCTGGGGAAATGATGCAGACTAGGTCATCCTGTTCGGTGACTGTTTCGACTCGCAAGATCTCGATGCTCCCAATGGATACCTTCATCGCTCGTCTTCTCCTCTGTTGCGACGACTCGCGTCGGCATTCAACTGTTGAGTCTGGCAGGTCGGCACTTGCCGCGCACGACTCGACCGACATGTTTTCCGGCGCTCAGACGGGCGCTACTTCGTTCGCCCAATGTCGTCGTTATGCAGTGCATAAGCGCATGCAGCTTTTCGCTTCGGTTGTTGTTCATCTGCTTCCCCTTTCGCTAGATGGAATGGGAAGCAGATTGGGCGGGGCGGCTGCGCAGGGCGGGCAGGACGGCGAGCTGAACATTAAGCTTGCTGGATCAGCTCAAAGCCTCATGCACGGCAAGACAAAGATCTCGTTTGGACAGCTCGTTCTGATTCTCGTAACCGCCGTAGGTAGTCTGGCCAGGATTTGCTCAACTGTCGGTTCGGGGCTCGATCCATGCAGAACGTCCGCGACCGCTTTGCCTTGCCTTTCTCGATGGAGTCCCGTTTGGCATAGTGGCGGGCGGTGGTCGCAAAGAACACATGGCCGAGCAAGATCGCTTGTTCCTTAGAACGTCGCAGCGCTGCCGGATTCAGAGTGAAGCTTGACATGCGTGCGCACTGCCTTTGCACACTCTCGATAGCCTTCTTGCGAGTTAGCGGAGTCCTCCCAGGCCTTCCCCGCTGCTTGGGCTGCCCTTACGGCGGATTCCAAGCACTTGGCAGCCGCCTGGGATTCGATGCCTTCGGGCCATGCGCTTAGCGCTTTAGCCGCCGCTACAGCAGATTCAGCCGCCGCGTCCGCTGCCTCCACCGCATACTTGGCGCAGGGACGCCAGTTTCCCTCGGCTTGTAGTTTTTTCCACTCTGTCCTAAGCGCTTCTAACTTTTGTACAAGCGACTCTGACTCTTCGTACATAGGAGCCACACTGGCAAAATGGGAATCGTTCCACTGCTCAGCTGCGGCGATTGCGTTGTGCGCCCACGGCCTGATAGTCGGCGGAAAATCATCCCCTCGGATACATCGTGGGTGAGTCCTGATGTCCGGCTGCACCACCAATCGAGCGCACGCGCACGCCGCCGATACTAATTGCCTGAGTCCATCGGGGCTTTCCAGGATTCCGCGATCGGTGGCCTGTCTAAGGAGGTCGGTTGCGCCTGTACTGGCGTCTTCACTTGAACCATCCTGAGTGCTCATGCTGAAAGCGTAGCATTCAATCGAGCCGCCATTATGGAAGGAAGGAAAACCCAATGTGTCTTCGGTTCGCCGCTGCTGGGTTATGTAGCGCGAGCCGGTACCGCAAGGGCTCGATGAGCTTCAATTATTTGACGAAACCGCATCTTTGAACATACCTGACGATGCTCGAAACAGCTGTGCGGCAGATCGGTCGGAGCCACGGTCGGGCATCGATTGCATTGGCCAAGATGGGCCCGATCACGGCGTACAATTCTATGAAACACCTGCCGGGTCGGCTCCGTATGAGAACCTCGTCGCGGAAGCGACGAAGCGTCGCGACGTCGGCGTGGTCAACATCCTGATAGCATGCGGAAGCGACGAAGCACTTCCCACCGGTGAGCATTCGCGCGAGTTTGCGTTCGCGCCCGGACTTGGTAAGCGGCACGCCAATCTCACGAGAAAGATTGGCTTTCGCACTAGAAATGCCGAGGGCGCGCTTAGCCGAGAACGATACTCCGAACTTACGTCCCATCGCTGTCCCTCCACTCAGTCAACATCGTTCCGTCAAAACACTGAGAGTAGGCCAGACCCTGGATAGTAGGAAACACAAATGTGTTATCGACTTGGCGCCCTGGGGAGATCGGTCGCCGGAGCCGTGACCGTATCGGCGACGGAGGGAGATCCTGTGACGGAGAAAGTCGCAGTTGTGCGACGACACTCCCAATCGGGACCACCTGAACGCGATGATTCGCGTCCGTACCCTTAGTGCCCGCGTTGTAACGGGAAGGCCCTTGCGTGTTGCCTCAACTAATGGCAAGCGCACCGATTCATGCGGGCTGGCAATCGTTGGCTGCGATGAGGTTGGCCGCTTGCACCTTCGGCCCGATGCACAGGTCGAAGCGTCCTGCCACTGCCAAGGCTGGCGATAGTGGATCGGGGTGAGCTTGACCGACTCTGCGTAGGTCGGCGCGCTGGGAATCGTGCGAAGCGGTCCACGGTGGCTCATGGAGAGCGGAAACGAGAGGATGACCGCTTGCGCGGCGCTTTCAGCCCGTTTCCTACGCTACGGAACCGTGGGAAAGACCCATCGGGGGAACAAAAGCAAGCCCTCGCGAGTGGCGACGTCGGCCCTCTCACCTCGCTGCCACCGCGAGGCCGAGCCTGATGATGTACTCCCAGGTTCCGGCGATGGTGCGGAAGCCGAGCTGTTTCTTGGCTCTTTTCACGCTCAGGTAGGTGCTGGGTAGCAGGCGTGCGCAGACGTTGACGCGGCCATCCAGCGGAGCGTCGTAGTCCTGCGGATTTCCCACCACCGACTGAAACCAGTCGCCAGTTGGTCCGCTCTCAGCTTGACGACGATGGCCCGCTGGCCGAAAGAAGCTCGACGCAGGACGATCAGGCACATCCTCCAAAGCAGGGGCCGTTCTTGGTTCAGCCACTGGTAGCGACGGATGAACCTGCGCAGACGACACGACCGATGCTGGCGCTGTCGTCATCAGCGAGGACCAGTCTTGCTCCGTCGCGCCGCCCGCCCCAGCCCAGAGCGGGCCTTTCATTCGGTCGGCCTTGGCCGCCAGATCCGCTCTCAGCTTCTCGGGATCAAGCATCAGGATCCCATCCCCGGACGTAGAGCTTGGCGGTCTTGGGTGACGGCATTTCGGGCCATGGCTGCCCCGAACCGAGTCGTCGCCATGCCGAGTACGCCAGAGATTCGACTCCGTTGAGAACTTCCAGCGTCGGGCCAGTCCGCCGCAGACTCCAAATCGATTCGCCACTGTCGTGGGCATCCTTGATGGCGTCGGACTTCGGCAATGGGTCTTCCAAAAAGTCCATTTGCCGACGGGCCACGCTCTCGATGGTGTGTGCGTCGCGGGCCCAGACTTCCTTAGGTGCCCGCCACACCCTCACCAGCATGATGTCGGTGTTGTCTGGGGTGCCTTGCAGCATCGTCAGCAAGTTTCTCGCTGCGTCGGTGCCGTCCGTGATCGCGATGAGCAGCACACCCGGCAAGTGTCCGCCGTGCTCCTCGGGCGGCGTGTCAACAATGGCGATGTCGTGAGGCCCGATGCCAAGCCGCACGGGGCCTTGACGATAGAGCAGCTCGATCGCTTGGCTTTGGCGCGCACCGAGGACGGTAACCAGGCCAGGCCCGTAGTCTCGACGCGCAATTTGGGGAGAGTCGGGGGAGACACCGAGACGGAAACGCGCGTCCTCTTGCCGGTCGGTCGTCACAAACAGCACGCGCAGTCCGGCCATCGCGAGTCGCTCGGCCACTGCCACCGATAGGCAAGTCTTCCACACCCCACCTTTGTAGGAGCCAAAGACGACGGTGGGTAGTTGAGGAACGTGTCGAGGAGGAGGTTCACCAGGAACGCGCATCGAGCGGATTGGATTGGCTGGCATCAGTTCACCTTGTTCATATGATGGTTAATGTAATTTTCATTACAAAATCACACAAAAGCAACCCAGCACCGCCACCGCCAGTCTGACCGTCGGACTTGGATCCCCCACCCGCTGCCCTGAATGCTCAACGGCCTTTCGACACCAGCAAACATGCAGCCTGCCGATATGACCGTCATATGACGCTCAGCCTCGACAAACCGCTCCGTCATATGACGCTTAGCGGAGCGACCTCCCGCTGGGTTCGTCCCAAGATGAAAATTGAGCGTCATATGACGATCATATGACGCTCAGCCTCGACAAACCGCTCCGCCATATGACGCCGAGCGGTGCCAGCTACCACAAGGTCGGTCCCCTGCTGAAGCCCTCGCGCGAATGACCGTCATATGACGATCAGCCTCGATGAGCAGCTCCGTCATATGACGCCGAGTGGTGCCAGCTACCACAGGGTCGGTCCCCTGCGAAAGCCTGCGCTCATATGACCGTCATATGACGTTCAGCCTCGATAAACTGTCCCGTCATATGACGATCAGCGGACGTGACTTGGCGTTGAGGCTGCCGGGCGGGAGTTGACCCAGGCGTGGGTCAGCCCAGCGCAGATCGCCATGCCAGACAGCGCCAGCACGGACAGCCCAGCGAAGAACAGCGTGTGAGGCACACTGTCCCACAGCCCGCCGAGCCGACCAGCCATCCAGTATCCGATTGCCGTCGCGCCATACCAGGCCCCGAGCCAGCGACCCCTTCGGGCAGACGGCGCAAGCCGCAGCACCAGCGATGGACCGAGCGCACCGATCAGCAACTCACCCACGGACAGCAGCCCCAGGCATCCAAACAGCCAGCCTAGACCCACCAGGGAGCCGTCAGACCCGAGCAGAGCAGCAATAACCAGCGGGACGTAGGCGAGGCCGGTTGCAGCCACTCCGATGGCGATTTTGGCGACAGCCGTCGGCAGGCCGGGTGCGGTCTTCATGTGCAGCAGGGCGCGAGCGAGCAGCGGCGAGACGGCCAAGACCAGACCAGCGTGCAGCGACGCAACATAGGGAACCGGCAGTTCCCGGCCAAGCAGGTGGCGGTTGGTGTTATCGCGAGCCCATAGGAGCAGCGTGCTGCCCGCCTGCATGTGTGGGACAGTCAGCAGCACCGACAGCGCGCACAGTCCCAGCACCATGACCAGCGACCCGCTACCATTGGACTTGCTGGCCTCTTTCTGGACAGATGTT
>CALFYE010000239.1 GCA_937952145.1 uncultured Myxococcales bacterium | reverse complement strand
GACGGCTCGGATTCACCAGGCCTACCCGTGGCTGCTAGCGTTGTCGAGCCGCGATACGGCCTGCCGCGGACCTGCCACGTGCCTGCTCATGCGGGACCCGGGACGTGCTGCCTCTCCCCCCCCTCCTCCCGGAGTTGCGGCTGTGTTCTGCAACACTTATGGAGCTATCAAGACACGCTTTCTGAGATTCAATCAGGCAGTTCTCTGGGTCAATCAATTCCCAAAACTAATCCCGCAATTTGTTCGCCCAATATCCGGCTTTATAACGATAATTCATCGCGCGCGATATACGGCGTACCGCGCAATTCTCTCCTTCCTCCCTCAGACGGCATCGGCTACGGTTCCGCGCCATGAGAGGCAGGCGATTTTCCCCCAGGCCGAGTCAGGCACTAAAGCCTGGGTATTTCCTTTCGATCTCGCTGCAGAACATCCGCTGCTTCGGCGCCCAGCAGACGCTGGATCTCTCGGATGGGAAGGGGCGCCCGGCACCGTTTACGATTCTGCTCGGCGATAACGGCACGGGGAAGACGACGCTGCTGCAGCTCTTGGTGAAGATGCGGCCGATGGTCATGCCCTCGCTGAAAACTGCCACTACCTCGACATGGGGCCTCGGTGTCTTTTACGAAGGGGAAGCCGCCCGCAGTGGGGGTGGCCAACAGCATGTTCGAGCCGAATATGGCTGGGGGGATGGACTTTCGGCAGCGGCGTTCGAGCGGACAAAACTCAAAGCGGAGCGGGAGCCGCCGGACGGTGGATGGTCGTCCGAGCCGCTGCATTCACCAGCCTGGCGGCTGGTCTTGTTTGGCTACGGTGCCAGTCGTCGAATGAGCCCTCATCCGCCCGATATGAGGCAGCTGGCTCCCGAGCTTTCGCCGTTTGGCTGGGATGCAAATACTGCGACGCTGTTTGACGACAGCGAGGAGCTGATCAACGGCGAAGCCTGGCTCATGGATGCGGACTATGCGGCGCGGATGCCGGGTCCCGGACAAGCACAGGCCCGCGCGCGATTTGAGACCGTGAAGCGGCTGCTCATTGCTCTGCTTCCCGATGGCGACATCCTGGATCTGTACTGCGAGGCGCAGGAACAGGACCGCCCCACCGCGCATGTTGCGGTGGTCGCGAAAACGCACTACGGCAAGGTTCCGCTGCGCCAGCTCAGTCTGGGATATCGCACGCTCTTCGCCTGGATGGTGGACCTCGCCGCCCGCCTCTACATCCGGTATCCAACCAGCGGAAATCCCCTCGCTGAGCCCGCCGTAGTGTTGGTGGATGAGATCGACCTGCACCTGCATCCGCGCTGGCAGCGCCAGCTGTTTTCACGGCTGGCCGCGTTGTTTCCTAACGTGCAGTTCATCGTCACTGCGCACAGTCCGCTCGTCGTTCAGGCGGCCCCCAGCGGGACGAATGTCGTGGTCCTGCGCCGGCCGAAGAACTCGGACTTCGTCGTCATTGAGGGGCAAGATCAGGCCGTAAAGACTTGGCGACTCGATCAGATTGTGACGAGCGAGCTATTTGGTCTGCCGAGCGCCCGCAGCCCCGAGCAGGACGTGTTGCGCAGCCGACGCCGGGAGCTTTTGCGAAAGCCCCGCCTGAGCGGCAAGGAAGCTGCTGAACTGCACGCCATCGAGGCTCAGCTCACCGAGGCACCGGGCGGCGAAACACCAGAGGAGATGAGACTGCAGCAGCTGGTGTACGAAGCAGCCAGAGAGTTGGGATTGCCGACGCGGCACGAACCAGCCCGCAAGAAATCCCGCGGCTCGACCGGACAAAAGGGGCGCGAGCCGGCCCTACGCACGGCGGCCAGACGATGATCCGCATCCAGAAGCCGAAGGCCGCGCCGGCACCGCTTCGCACGCGAGGTCCGGCGGCCCGCCGGCGAATCTGTCAGCACTACGCGCAGAGTCCCGGGGCGCCGCCTGCTCAGTTCGAATCGGGAATCTACAACCACCAAGCGGTGCGAAAAGCCCTGCACACGGCGCAGCATGGGAAGTGCGCATACTGCGAGCGCAAGCTGGTACGAACCGATGGAGACATCGATCACTTCCGCCCCAAGGCGGCCGTGCAGCAAGCGCGCGAAGCGCAGCCCAGGGTTCCCGGCTACTACTGGCTCGCCTACGAATGGAACAACCTTCTGCTCACCTGCCAGCACTGCAATCAGTTCCGCACTGCAGGGGGTGCGGGTCGCGGCAAGGGCAGCCTCTTTCCGCTGCTCAACCCCAAGCAACGCGCCCGTCGCCCGGCCGATGACCTGAGCCGGGAGCAGCCGCTGCTCGTCAACCCGGCCGAAGAGGATCCGGCGCGACACCTGACCTTCCGGGGAGAATGCATCCAAGCGCGGACCCAGCGCGGGGCAGCCTGTATCCAAATCCTGGGCCTAGACGACCCGGCACTGGAAGAGCGGAGGAACGATCGGCTTATGCTCCTTAGACCCCTTTTTCTTCTGCTCCACGCGCATGGAACCCGGCCGGGGCGAGCGGCCGTCAGACGCAGGGCTGACCTTCGCGCCAACGTCGCACCCAGCCTCAGTGACGCGGGAGAATTTTCGGCCATGGCCCGAGCGGCCTTCGAGCAGCTCTCTATGCCGACGGAAGTGAAGGGCCGGCGCAGGCGCAAAGTGCTAACGGTCCAACCGACCACAACAGACGAACCGCAGAAATCGTCCACTTTAATTGGATAAAACTTCGTTTAATATGAATCAATCATCGGGGGTAAGTTCAATTATATTCATATATACTTCTTCTAACCTATTCTTATTCTAGCGCGCATTTCTCATGGCCATTCTTGCACCCATTTACCCCTGGGTTCGCCAGCGGGGGTGTCGGTCGGCGTAGACCGGACGTAGTCGGGAATCGTGCCCGACGGCTCGGATTCACCAGGCCTACCCGTGGCTGCTAGCGTTGTCGAGCCGCGAT
>CALFYE010000238.1 GCA_937952145.1 uncultured Myxococcales bacterium | reverse complement strand
ACGAGATACATTGGCGTGACTGGAGTTCAGACGTGTGCTCTTCCGATCTCAAGGCAGCCTCCGGCGATGATCGACTTTCTAAATGTCTGGAAGTCTTTCGGCGGTCAGCCAGTCTTGCGCGGGCTTTCGCTGTCGGTGCGGCGCGGCGAGATTCTGTTTGTCATCGGCGCGTCCGGCGTTGGCAAGTCGGTGACTATCAAGCACGTCGTGGGTCTATTGCGCCTCGACCGGGGCGAGGTGTGGTTCGATGGCCAGCGCGTCGATCAGCTATCGGAAGCCGAGTTCTATGCCGTGCGTCGGCGCTGCGCCATGGTCTTTCAGCACTCGACGCTGTTCGATTCGCTATCGGTGCAGGACAACGTCGCGCTGCCGCTGGAAAAGCACCGTCGGCTGAGTCAGCGTGAGGCGCGGGAGCAGGCCTTGGGGTTCCTTGATCGCGTGCACATGCGCGAGTTCGCTGCCGCCTTTCCAGCTGCTCTGTCCGACGGGATGCGCAAACGCGTGGCCATCGCGCGGGCCCTGACGCTAGAGCCCGAGTGCCTGCTGTTTGACGAGCCCACCACCGGGCTGGATCCCGTCTCGGCGCGGCGTGTGGATGCCTTGATTCGCGAGCTGAAGGAGTCGCTGCAGGTCACGTGCATCGTGGTCTCGCACGATCTGACCTCGATCTTCAGCACCGCCGATCGCATTGCGTTCATCTATCAGGGACGCGTCCAGGCCCTTGGCACTCCTGATGAGCTACGCCGCAGCAGCGATGCCGTGGTGCAGCAGTTCGTGCGCGGACTGGCCGACGGACCGATGGAAACCCCCGGCTTTTGAGTCCGCCCAGAAACCCGCCTGCGACGGAGGAATGCCCATGAATGTTCAAGAAGCGATGTCGGCCTTGGAAGGCGCGCAGAACGCCCCGACCAAAAAGACCTACCTGCGGCATGGGGCGAAAGAGCCGCTCTTCGGCGTGAGGACAGCGGACCTGGCCAAGATCAAGGCGCGCATCAAGGTCGATCATGCGCTGGCCTTGGCGCTGTTTGCGACGGGCAATGCCGATGCTCGGCTGCTGGCGATGCAGATTGCCGATCCGGGCAAGCTCGACGAAAAGACGGCGGATGCGTGGCTAAAGGCAGCCTGCTGGGCGATGGATACCTACTATCTGGGGGCGCTGCTGGTGCGCAGCCCGATCTGGCGGCGCTGCATGACGCGCTGGATGGCGCAGAGCGATGAGTGGGTGCAGAGCTGCGGCTATGGCTTGCTGAGTCAGCGTCTGAAAGAGGAGCCTGACAGCATCAGTGACGTCGAGGCGGAGGCTGCGCTGCAGGCCATCGAGGCCGGCATCCATGGCGCTAAGAATCGAGCGCGCAGCAACATGAACACGGCGCTGATCTCGATTGGTACCTACAAGCCGAGCTTGCGTGCGGCGGCGCTGGCTGCGGCTCGTCGCATTGGTCCGGTTGAGGTGGATCACGGCGACACCGACTGCAAGACCCCCGACGCAGCGGCCTACATCCTCAAGGCGGGGGCGCACTTCGACAAAAAGAGCGCGGGGCGCAAGGCAGGTCAGGCCGGCTCGGCTGCCAAGCCGAAGGCCGCACCGTCCGCAGCGAAGAAGGCACCGGCCGTAAAGCCCGCGGCAGCGAAGAAGGCACCGGCCGGTCGGAGCCGGGCTAAGTAGGCGCGGCGACGGCGGAAAACGTGATACGTTGAGAGGGCTACGCCAAGGGCGACAGCGCAGGCGGGCACTCTACGGATGACCACTTTCTCGCAGGATGGGCTCGCATTTGGGGCGCCAGAGACTCCGCGTCGCTTCGCGGTGATCATCGGCATCAACAAGTATCCGTTCCTGGGCGGATCGGATCTGGATGGCAGCGTCAACGACGCCATCGGCTACAAAGCGGTACTGCTAGAGCGCTTTGGCTTTGACGAGGATCAGGTGACGCTGCTTGTGGACGAGGCAGCGACGCATGATGCCATCTTGGGGGCGCTGGATCGCCTGGTCGCGACGGTGCATGACGGCGATCAGGTGGTGCTGACCTATTCCGGCCACGGGCGTCGCATCGAAAACCCCGACAGCCGCGAGCCTGATCGGATGGACGAGACCTTCGTGCCGGCCGACAGCGGCAGCGGCTTTTTCCCCAATCGCGATATCCGCGACGATGAATTTCTGGCTCGCATCGTGGCCCTGACCGAGCGCGGCGCCTACGTCACGTTTGTCTGCGATTGCTGTCATAGCTCGGCCTCGCTGCGGGATGACTTCGGCGCCTCGACACGTGGCATTGCTGCCGATCGTCGTCGGAACGCGCAGCAGCAAGCGGTGTTACCGGCGGAGCTGCGATCGGCGCTCAGCTCGCCTCGTCCGCGCCCGGTGGCGACGCTGCGTCGCGATCGCTACGTGTACGTCGCGGCCTGCCGCGATAGCGAGCTAGCGACCGAGCACATCGAGCAGAACGAGACGGGGTCGCAGGTGCACGGCGCACTGAGCTTCTATCTGCAGCGCGAGCTGTTTGCCAGTCGGCCCGGCCAGTCGATGCAGCAGATCATCGATCGCGCCTTCGCGGCGCTTAGCACCGAGTGTCCGGGGCAGCATCCACGGGCCGAAGGGGCACTCGCCGAAGCCCCGCTTTTCATCGCGGATGAGCGGCCGAGCGAGGCGGGGAGCGATGTCCTGCAGGGGCGCGCGCTGGTGCAGCGGCGCTTTGAAAAGAGCGTGGTCCTGAGCGTTGGTCGCCTGCATGGCGAGACGGTGGGATCGCTCTACACCATCCATCCGCCGCCGCTGATGGAGCTGAGCGGGCCCGGCGATCACAGCCTGGGACTCGTCGAGGTCACGGCGGTAAACGCCACCACGGTCAGCGCGAAGATCTTGGGTGAGAACACCGTGGGGGCGATCCGCCCTGGGTGCCTGGCGGTCGAGCTCTCGCATAGCGCGGTGCTGCCTCCGCTGCGTTTGCAGATCGCGCCAGCGCCCGAGTTTTCGGCGGCGATCTCAGCGCTGACCGCCGATCTGGCGACCCGCCCGGCGATCCAGGTGGTGGAGGGAGGTACAGCTCAGCTGCGTTTGTACGCGCTGGGGCCGCGTCCTGAGCCGAGTCTGGGCAGCAGCGCAGAGATTGCTCTGCCCCCCGTGCCAGTGCCGCAGCTTGGGGTGCTGAGCCAGGCTGTCTGGGCCTTGGTCGGGCGTGATGGTCGCTTGCGGGCGCCGCCGCTGCCGCTTAGCGATGCCGCCGGGATCGGCGACATCAGCGGCCTCCTGCGCGAGCTTGCGATGTATCAGATGGTGCTGAACTTAGAGGAGCGTACGAGCCGCCTACGCACCGCGCTGCAGGCGAATCTGTACCGTCGGAGACCGGGGCAGGGGGAGTGGCAGCCCGTGCAGTCGGCGGTGGATGCGCTGCCGCTTGCCGAGGTTGGCGATGAGCTCTCGCTTTCGGTCTCGCTGCTGGAGTCGGATGTGCTGCCAGCCGGTCGAGTGCTGCACCTAGCGGTGCTCTATCTGGCGGCAAGTGGAGAGGTGCAGGTCTGGTCCCCCGAACGCGACAATCCGTCGCAGGTGGCGCCTGGCCGGGTGTTTGTTCTCGGGCAGCGAGCCGGGGAGGAGCGGCGGCTGCACATTGCGCCCGGCTTTCCGCCGACCGGCTGGGAAGACCCCGCGGCAGCGTCTGCCCGGACCAGCCCGCTGGAGGGAGCCCACCTGCTGCCCAGCGACGGTCAGAGGGGTGATCCAACGGGCCCGCGGGTGCAGGACATCGTCAAGATCATCGTTGGGACTCGGCCGCTTCTGGGGAGCTTTCAGCTGCTGTGGCGCAAGCTGCGCGAGGGAGGCCTGGCGAGCTATCGACCCAGTGAGCTACCGGTTCGCCTGCTGGCGAATGCGCTGCGGGGTCGCAAGGTCCGTCGCTCCGCTTCTTCGCTGCCCCCGCTGTCGCCGCTATCGCCGTCGCCGTCGCCGTCCTTGGGCCTGGAGCCGGCAGCTGGCGAGAGTGGGGCCGAGGAGTGGGCCGCGCTATCCCTGCCCCTGATCGTTCAGTCAGCGCGCTAGTCGGGGTCTAGGCCCGCGGGTGGCGACCGCGGACGAGCGGCAAGCAGTTTGCTGAGATGGCCAGACTTGCGGGACAATCTGATCATGCCTGAGACCGGCGATCAGACTTTGGCTGAGGCGCTGCACTCGATGCGCAACTGGCTGCTGCCGCTGAACGGGGAGCTCGCTGAGCTTACGGCGATGGGGCGCGGGGAAGACCCGGAGCCGCATCGCGGATTACCGCTGCCGCCCATCGACCTGGTGGCAGTCTTCCTGACCCGCTATCCCAACCTAGAGAGCCATCGCGCCGGGCTGCTTTTGGCGTGTGCCGGTATGCCGACGCATCAGGTCACGCTGTCGCCGATCAAGTGGGCCGAGGAGCGGGCGAGGTTCCCGCCGCTCCCTGCGACCGCCGAGCGGGACTAGCTATTCGTCGGCGGGGGAGTCGCCCCACAAGCTGTTGGTGACCAGCTTGCCCTGATCTTCCAGTTCCAGGGCAGCGGCGCGGCGGATGACGGTAATGTCGACGGGGGAGTTTTCAGCGGCGGCCAAGAAGGCAGCCCGCAGAGCGACGTTCTTGATGTAGCCGCCCGACATCTCGTACTCCTCCGCCAGGGCGCGGAAGTCGATGTTTTTCGAGCGCCGCAGCTTGCTGGGCATAAACGATCGCCACAGCTTCTCGCGCTCGGGGGGCTCGGGGATTTCGAGGTGCAGGTGCAGCGTCAAGCGGCGCTGCAGGGCTTCGTCTAGCGCGGCCTCTTTGTTGGTGGTCAGCACGGCGACGCCGCTGTACTGCTCCAAGCGCTGCAAGAGGTAGTTCACGGCCAGGTTGCCGTAGCGATCGTTGCTGGTCTTGACCTCGGTGCGTTTGGCGAACAGCGAGTCCGCCTCGTCGAACAGCAGCACGGCGTGGGCGCGCTCGGCCTGGTCGAAGACCTTGGCCAGCTGCTTCTCGGTCTCGCCGACCCACTTACTGACCACCTGCGCCAGATCGACCTGATAGATGTCCAGGTCCAGCATGTCGGCGATCATGCCGGCCAGCATCGTCTTGCCGGTACCCGGCGGGCCCGAGAACAGCGCGATCATTCCCTTGCCGTAGCCGATGCGCTCGTCGAAGCCCCACTCGGTGAAGACCTGGGCTGCGTAGCGGCTGCGGTTGATGAACTCGCGCACACGGAACATGTCGGCCGGCGGCAGGACCAGATCTTTCCACTTGCCGGTGACTGTGATGCGCCGTGCCGAGTCGCCCAACTCGTTGCGTAGGCGACGGGCGATGCCAGCGCGTAGCTCGGCGTGCGTCACCTGTTGCTGGGGTCGCAGCCGGGCCAGGCCAACGCCTTCGGCTGCGGTCTCCGAGATCTCGCCCGGGGTGAGCTTATAGGCCCGGGCCAGCGACGAGAGCTGAACATCGGCAGCGCGATTGGCTTTGGGCACCAAGTGCTCCCACAGCAAAAGGCGGGTGGGCTCGGACGGCAGGCTGAGTTCGAGCTCTTGCAGCGGCCGATGGATCTTGAGCCGCGGCGGCTGCATCGTCTCTAGCCCGAAGAACACCGCTGAGGGATAGGACTCGAAGCGACGGACGAAGGCGCGCCCCTGATCGACGAGGAGCGGATCGGGCAGCGGGCCGACATACAGCACGGCTCCCCGCAGCAGGGCCTCGCGCTGCACGCGCCGCAGCACCTCTTCCAGGCCCGCCAGATCACCGGCCGCCCCGGGGTTGAACAGCAGCACTGGGCGACCGGCGTAGGCGGCGGCTCGGGCGGCAATCTCGCGCTTGCCAACTCCGCGCGCGCCCCACAGGACGACCCAGGGCACCCGTCCGCTCTTGGCGGATAGGCCTTGCTCACCGGCTGCCGCCATTGTCGAGCAAAGCTCCTCGATGCGGCTACGCAGAGCGGCGTCCAGGCATAGGTCATCGAGGCGTGCCGGGGCGGTGCGCAGCTCAACGTAGGTGGCCAGCGAGGGCGAGAGCTCGGTCCGTCCGAACAGCACCGACAGCACGTCGAAGCTGGGCAGCATCGCTCGGTAGTGAACCGAGCCGAAGGCCTCTGGCGACTCGGGCGGCATGACCTGCATCAGCCGCCAGTGCAAAAGCGGCCGGTCGGGATCGATGGCATCGAGCAGGTAGATGCGATCATCGCGCTTAAGCCGGTGCAGCAGCGAGACCAGCGCCAGATCGACGCCGCGTCGCGTCGGCGAACCGCGCAAGAGGTTGAAGACCTCGGCCAGCGGCGCATCGACGTGCGGCGCCATGGCGATGATCAGCGTCTCCAGCTCCATCGGCCGCAGGCCCAGGGTCTCGACCAGTCGGCCTATTGGCGCCTGCTTGCGTAGCCCGGGCAGCTTTTGCTCAACGGCCTCAAGCGTCCGCTGGAGCTCGCCAACATCCAGCGGGCCGGTGCTGCCGCTGGCGCGGGCTTGCCGTCGCACCGACAGGATGTTTTCGATCTCCGCCACCGAGGGATGGTCCGGCTGCGGTCGGAGCTGGCCCCGCTGAAAGTGGCGCAGGCAGATCTCTGCCATCAGCCATACACGATTGGTCTCAGCTGCCAGCCACTGACGGGCCGCCTGGTGTTCCTCCGGGGGCCGTGTCTCGGGGCTGCCCGGTGTGCTGTCCCTGGACTCCGTGCTCATGAATGCCTTCCTACCTCGGTTGAGACGTCCTTGGGACCCGCGGCCCCCGACGGCTGGCTATAGCGGGCTTACCCCTCCACCCTTCGACGCACCTAGCACCGAAAAACCCAGCCGGATGGTATCACGGCAAGTGGGCCTGCGGGGAAGGTGTTTGCCGGGTCCCGCGGGCCCGATGCCGACGGGGCAGGGCGGCGGCTAGCGGAAGCCGAGATACGCCTGCACGGCCCGCGTCGAGCCAAAGCCCACGACCAGATCGCCTAGATTGTCGCCATTTAGGTCAGCGGCCCGCAGCGATACAGGATTTTGACTGAGAACGAGTTCGTTATCTTGATAACGCAAGCTGCCATCTGAGCTGCTTATCAAGAAGCGTAGGCGGGGGCTGTTTTTGTCCCATAAGACAATGTCCGGGTTTCCATCATCATTGAAGTCGGCCGCATCGATTCGGGTGAGTTTTATGCTGGGACCGATGGTGTATTGCAGCGGCGTATTGAACGTGCCAGATAGGTCACTAAGCGATACCGACAGAACTGTGCTAGTTCCCATGTCGATGACCGCGATCAGGTCAGGATTTTGATCGCGATTGAGATCCCGCATAATCGCAGTGCTAGGCAGGTAGGTAAGGTCGTGCAGCTTATCCGACATGCTGGACCCGACGTTCATCCCTGAGATCGCGTGAATAAAGCCGCTAATGGTGTTGCCCCCGCCCATCGACATCTTGCCGCTGACGATGAAGTCATCGCGACCGTCGTGATTGAGGTCAATGATCCGCAGATGGGTGATTAGGCTAATATTATAAGAATTGGCGAAAGTGACCGTCGTGGAGCCGGTAGTGAATAGACCTCCGCTAATGCCGGGATAGACGATTAGTTTTGGGGTGGTCCCGGCGTTATA
>CALFYE010000237.1 GCA_937952145.1 uncultured Myxococcales bacterium | reverse complement strand
CGCGGACAGGTTTCCCCATGTTCGTATCATCGCACGACGCAGCGACGGAGGACAATCGCGGAGACGGCTTTCTCCTCCGTTCCTTTTTCACCGTTCCCGCGATCGCAAGCAGGGCGTTCATGGCGACTCCTTGGTCGGCGCCCGATACTCCGAAGGCATAGCTGGCTCGTCGCTGGATTCGCCCCGCGGTGCGTCGTTGCGAATCTGCAGCTGTCCGCTCAGCGGTAGCGCGTCCAGCCTCACGTTCAGCGAGCCGTCGCGATTGGGAAATGCGAGGCCGATCCGCAGCCAGTGCCGGCGCGTGCCTCGTTCAATGATGGCGTAGACGATTCTGTAATCAGGCATGGGGCCTCACGAGGCGTGGGGGAATTCGACGCGGCGGCGGCGATGGCAATGTGGTTCTCCTTCGTCGGGATGAGCGCTCGGGGGAAGGGGCAAGCGCGGACAGGTCGCGATCAGGGCAGAGCAGGCCCAGCACTTCGCAGGTGAGCTTTCGCTCGGTCTCGACGGCGGCGGTGGCGACGCGAAGCTCGGATGCGTGGCTAGCCCGACTTGTTCACATCGACGCGCGATCTGAGCTTTGTGGCCCCGACTGGGCCGAGCCTGGAAAACCTGCACGCCGCGAGCTATGTGGGGACCGAACTGGGCGTGAGCCAGCGCACCGTCAACGACACAGCCGCTGTCGCGACAGCGCTGTCGGCTCTTCTGAAGTGATCCCTTCCCTTCCGACGCCTCGGCTCAGGATGGCTTGCATTGAAATGGCGGAACGAGGTGCGGAGCTCGCGACCAGAGTCTGGTCAGGCTGACGGAGGAAGCTGCGGGTCAGGTGGCGGGTGTGGGGTCTTCCCGGTATTGCAGTTCAGGGTCCGCTAGACGGTCGCCGGGGCGGGGGATGTCGAGGGCGAGATCGTCCTTGCTGGGACCGACACCAAAGGAGGCAGACCGTAGCTTGATAGCGGCGAGGGATTTTTCCAACATCGCTTCGCCACTTCCTTCCTCGGCGCCCCAGGCATCGAAGAGCTGGCGGGCGCGGGTGCGGATCAGGTCGGCGCTCTGCGGGTAGGGGCTGGCCTGGAACTGGGTGAACGAAGTCGGAAACACGACGTAGGCGATGCGGGTCGGGGAATCGACGCCGCCATTTTTGGGACTGGAGGGAACGCTCAGTGCCTTGGCAACGGCGATGGAGGCTTCGCCCAGCTTGTAGGCTGGCCCAACGTCAGCGAAGAAGGCCCCGATGGCTACACCGGACTTGATGTCATAGACGACGACGTAGTCGCCGAGGTTGACGCCCAGACCCAGGCGGCTGACGTCGCCGCCACTTACGGCAAACAGGCGGCTGGGGAAGGCGATATAGGGGATCGTCTCGGAATCGACATAGCGGCGAGCATTGCCGGGGTCTTTTATTCCGGGATCGGAAAGAGTGGTTGGCGAGACGTAGAAGCCTGGGGCGGGGTCGCCCGAACCCTGGATTACAGGGACGTTGTTCTTGGTCACTACGCCGAACCAGCGATCGCCGTCGTGCGCATTGGCCAGGAAGTCCAGTCCCTTGTTATCGGGGTGATAGCAGTGCGGGCTGCCGTCGCCATCGACGGCCATGCCGCTGACATAGATCAGCGGACCACTCTGGCTGTCGTCGCGCCAGACGTGGTTCCCGCGCTTCGTTTTAGCTACTGCTACAAAGGTCATTTAGTCCTCCCTTCGGATACTGTGTGATTCTTTGGTGGGACTCGCCAAGGTTCGGGATCTTAGCCGGACAATTCTTGCACGCTTTTACGACAAGCTTGCGGTGTATTCGCGCATCATTTGAACGAGTGCTTAGGTCCCAGCGTTCCGATGAACACAAGTGGCGTACTGCGCGCCATGGGGGCCTATTTCTTGCTGAGAAATCGGCGGAGTTCGTCGCGGGCAGTGGGCGATAGGTCATTTATTCGACCGATCAGCGCCTTCATCTGATCGCGGTTTTGGCCAAAACGCTGCGTCGCTTCTTCATTGAAATCCAGGCGTCCAAGGAACGACTTTCGTCCCTGACTAACCGCCGCTTCGACTGGTGGAATAATTGACAAATAGCGCGTCCAAAGATAGCTGCCCACGTCGGCCAGAAAGGCATCCGTGTAATTGGTCTGACGCGCCTTGTATTCCTGGGGTTCGTCGATGGGGTCGTACTGCAGCTGATCCAGCTCACCCCGCCACCCTGCCAGGTCACCCAGGCTGCTGCTGCCCAGGCCAGGGCTGTCCTGATTCAGGTTCGACTGCCAAAGCTGCACCTGCTCGCCGACTAGCCGCGTCAGGTTCTTCAGCTCGCGCAGGCTGTGCTTGATCTCGATGACACTGGCCAGCGCCTGCAAGTGCGAAACCGGAACCGGAGCCGCAGCCGCCGTGGGTGCAGCGTCCGCTGCAGCGGGGGCCTGCACAGGTAGCTCGGCCAGCGAGCGGCCGGCTGGCAGCACTGCCCCCTCCGACTGCGTGCGCGCTCCCTTGCGGCGGCCGGGGGTCGGGGGGGAAGGTACGACCGCGGTCTGGGCCTTGTCATCCGCTTGGGGGCGTCGTTTTCGCGAGCTCATGACTTACCGCCGGTTGGGAGGGATGGGTTATTGCGGCTTCCTTTCGTCAAACTGAGTACCATTGTCAATAAATATACCGTAATTATCGAAGGCCTTTATGAGGCCTGCATGGTCGGCCGCCTGGCCGGGATAATATTGATCCAGAAGCTCTCTATTTCGTAGAAACTGTAACCCGCTTAGTGGAGTCTGTGATCTTGAAACAACATCTGCCTTATATTTATCATAGGCAACCTTAAAGGGGCTCGTCGGGATCCCATCTTTAATAATGGACTGATTGCGCAAGAGCTCGGTGGTGGTGTCTGGCGCCGCTTCGGCCTGCTCCAGCGTCTGACGTCCGCGCGCGGCACCGACAATCGACTGGGCGGTCCCGACCGAGACGGCAAAGACCGCCGACCACAGGACCTGCTGCTGCAGCGCGTCGCCGATCTTGTCGGGGTTGATCTGATCGGGGGGAGTCACGGCCAAGATCTTGATCAGTTCGGAGACGACGGCCCGGGCAAAGGCGGCCCCGGGCGGCGGGCCATGCACCGCCACCGCCGCGATGTTGAGCGGCAGGCGAGTGAGGAATTCAGTCTCGATGTCGACCTTGGCCGAGGGCGACAATTTGTTCTTCCCGGTCGCGACGATCAGGTTGGCGACGATGTACTTGCCGATGAACTCATGGATGCTGGGCAGATCGACGCCGGCCACGGCGTTGCCCACGCCCTTTTCCAGCAGCTTAGTGCCCTGGCTCTTGAGGATGCCGGACAGGATGGCGATGCCAGTGCTAGCCGCTGACGACGGCTGGAGCGGGAATGGAGCGGCCTCCACGATCTCCTTACCGTTTACGATGGTCGGCTTCCTGGCGACCCAGGCGAGGAAGGCCTCCACATCGAGGGAATTGGTCTTGCCGCCCGAAAGGAGGTTGCGGGGGGCCGCTGCGAGTTTGACGGTCTGACTGATGATGTCCTCGATCTTGGCGACCTCAAAGACCGTGGCCGCGACTTCTTCGAGGAGTGTTGCCAGGTTCACGCGCGAAAACAGGTCATACGATCCACCCGAGATCCCGGAGTGGACCAAGAAGCCGCTGACAAAGCCACCCAGCGAAGCCAGCAGGCCAGGAAGGCCGGTCGGCCCCAGGGCAACGACCAGCGCCGAGCGGGTCACCAGCGTAATGAACTTTTCGATGACCCCGGCTGCCGCCTCGCGCGCGCCTTCGCGGGTCGCGAGCTGCTGATCAAAGTTGGTGGTCAGCTTGCTGACCAGCTCAGCCTCGGTGCGCACCCCGTAGAACGCCAGCAGATCGCGGAACGCTTCGGGGCGCTGTTCTTTAAGGCGCTGAAAATCAAAGAAGCGCTCGCGGGCGGCCTCGACGGCCTGCTCGTTGCCCTCGCCGTTGAAGAAGGTGCGGGAGGCGGCACTGCCAAGGAAGCGCAGCGCCGGTCGCTCAGTATCGCGGTCGCGCTCGCTGGCTTGCTGGCCGCCGGTCCGCAGGTCGGTGGCGGCGGGGCTGAGCCGCTGGACGATTCGCGTGCCGACCTCCGAGGGAGTGAAGTTGAAATCGAGGTAGAAGAGGCGGAAGTCCTGCGCCACGCCGTTGGCATTGCGAGGCGTGAGGCCGACCTTGACTCGCATGAACTCGCCGACGATTGCCTGCCGCTGCTCCAGGGGCAACGGCTCCAAGAGTTCGTCGACCGCCTTGAGGGCGGCATCGCCTTCGGCCTCCAGCTCTAGCGCGATGCGCGCTGCGCCACGCGCGACCGAGTCAAAGTTGCCGGCGATGCTGACGCGGAAGCGCTGCAGGTACGGTTCGTCGAGGCGGAGATCGACCGCCGGGTTGTAGGCCGGTCGCAGGGGGAGCCCAGTGAGGTCGCTGATGACGGGGGTGCGGGTGCCCGTCAGGAATTCAGCGAGCGCGCCATCGTTCTGCCAGATGTCCTTCACTCGCTTGACGATTGCCGCCGAATAGCCAGAGCCCTTCTGCATCGCCAGGAAGTAGATCTCATCGGCCAGGGTCTCGTCCTGTTGCCGCAGGAGCTCGAATCGATCCTCCTCGTATCGATCGGTCGCTAGAGCGCGGATGGCCTGATACTCGCTATCGGGGGCATCGATGGCCTTGCGCAGACTGGTGATCGTCGCGTCGTTTTCGGCCAGAGCCTCCTTGCCGCGGTTGCCTTCGCGTACCTTCTGCCGCGCCTCCTGCGCGCGCTCACGCACGATGCGGGCTTGGCGGACAAAGGCTAGGCGGATCGTGGGGTCCGATGCCGAGAGGGAGGCCAGCAGGCCAGGCTTGAGGATCTGGGCGATTTTGTTGATCACCACAGAACTAGTCTGACTCGCCAGGTCGCCGAGCTGAGCCTGCCGGTCGGCGTCTTGGGTCTGCCCAGCCTCGCGCTCCAGGCTGGTCAGCCGCGACTGCTGGTAAAGCAAAAGCTCCAGGATCTCGCGGACATCCGTCGTCGAGCCGGAGTTAACCGTGGCCTCAAGGGTGCCGGCCGCCTTCGGCTGGGTGGGGAGCCAGCCGTTCTGATTCTGCACGTAGGCCTTCCAGTCGGTCTGGATGGTCACCAAGGCGTCAGAGCCTTTGCTCAGCTCGCCGATGAGGATGCTCTGCGCCGTGCGCTCGTCGTTGCTGCCGGCGTCGCCGACGGCGTAGTAAAGCTGTTCGGCAACGGTTGGCGGGTGATCGAGCAGGGCGTAGACGCGACGGATCGAGACATCTTCTTTGAGAGCGGCCACCAGATGTTCGTATAGCGCACGGTCGTATATGTCGCTTCCAATGCCAAAATCGCCATAATAGGCATTATACAGAGATAAAGTAATCTTGCGCGATTCTTGTGGGATGGAGCTAATTTTATTCGATACGTTGGCTTCGTCACTTTTCTTGCTAATGAGACCTTCGGCCAGATCGGCCACGATGTGTTGTGAAGGCAAATTGCGCAGAACCGCAATAACTCGCGCAAATCCGGGACCGGTTAGCCCGGAGCGGACGATTACCTTGACATAATCCCAAAGATTCTGCGTCGGTTGGTCCGATTTGGAATCAAAGTAGTTGCTATTGTTTCGGCGGGCATAGTCCTCAAGGAGAAAGCCCCTCTGGCGCAGCGTCAAGGCCTCGATTTCCGCCAGCGCCGACTCGTAGCGACCGGTGGCGATGGCCCCGACGATGCGGTCGGCGACGTAGCGCACGGTCTGCTGGTCCGCCTCGTCGTTTGCCGGGGTGGGGTTTCCCGCCGGGCTGGCGGTGATCTCCGACGAGGGCACTGGGGCAGTAGCCTCGCTCTCGCGCGGCGGCGGGGCAGCCCCGGGGAGCTGCTCGGCGCGCAGCCGGACCTGGGAGGCCGGCGGTCGCACGCTGCGGGTGCGCGGGGCGCGGGGGGCGGGCTGCTGCTGTGGCGTGGCGGCGGCCTTGGCTGTGGTTTTGTCGGACATCTTATCGTTGTATTTATTTAAAATATCCCTTAGAGGCGTCCAGCTGGATTTCCTTGGTTTGTGATGCCGCTAATTAGATCGCTTGTTTCGCTGATCTTTGCAAATACGGCAAGTGCAGTCAGGTTAACACGAAGAATAGTATTGCCGGGTGGTAATGTTGCTGAGATTACTATAACGCCTGCGTCGTCAATGACAAAGGTTGATGG
>CALFYE010000236.1 GCA_937952145.1 uncultured Myxococcales bacterium | reverse complement strand
CCGCGTCGAGCTGTTCCTCGTCGAGAACCACGGTCATGCCGACCGAGCGGAAGATCTGCTCGGTGATCTTCAAGTCGTCTGCCGTCGCGTGCTGGTTGGCGGCGATGGCGGTGGCCCCGGCCCCGACCAGCGCCGGGGTGTTGGGCATGGTGCGCACGACGCGGATGCCGGTCGGCAGGCGGGCTTCGATGACCGCGATCGGCACGCCGGCCGCCACGCTGATGACCAGGGCGCGCGGCTTTAAGTGCGGCGCGATCTCGTCGAGGACCGTCGGCAGGATCTGTGGCTTCACCGAAAGCACAATGACGCTGGCGTGGCGCACGACATCGACGTTGTACTTGGTGACGTGGATGCCGTAGCGGCTCTTGATGTGCTCCATGCGGCTGGCCCGTGGCTCGCTGCCCCAGACCTGCTCGGGCTTGACCACGCCGGCGCGCAGCAGGCCGCGGATCAGCGCTTCGGCCATGTTGCCGGTGCCCAGAAAGCCGATGGTCTGGTTGAGGGCGGCGGCCGCGCTCTCGCCCCCCGGCGTCGGGGGCTGGGCCGGCGTCGGGGGAGGGGAGGCGGAGGGGGAAGAGGGAGTTGTGCTCATCGCCGCTCATCGTATCGCGCCTGGCGGTCGCAACCAATGACGATTCGCGGGGGTGGTATGGTGCGCGGATATGGCTCGCCCGAAGTTCTTTCGAGATCCCATCCATGGCCAGATTGGCTTTGACGCGGTCGACCTGCATGCCGCGCCGCCGCCGTCCGAGACCCAGCCCGATGCCTCGCTGTCCTGGCTGATCCGTCGCCTGATCGACACGCCAGAGTTCCAGCGCCTGCGCTACATCCGCCAAAACGGCCTGGTGAACCTGGTGTTCCACGGCGCCGAACACTCGCGCTTTGGCCACAGCATGGGGGTCTGCTACCTGGCCCGCGAGATGTACGCCCGCATCACCCGCAACATGGGCGATCCCATCGAGCCGGGGCGGCGCCTGGCCACCTGCGCAGCGGCGCTGCTACACGACATCGGCCACGGTCCGTTTTCGCACGTGCTGGAAGAGATCCTGCACGTCTGCGGCATCCGCTTCGAGCACGAGTGGCTGACCCGTCGCCTGCTCGTCGAGCCGGATGCGCTGTCCGGCTATGGCGATAGTGGGGTGGCGAGCGTGCACTCAATCCTGCGCCAGATCGACCCCAGCTTTCCCGAGCAAGTCGCCGGCTACGTCAGCAAGAAGTGGCGCGCCAAAGGCAAGGGCGGCGAGTCGAAAGACACGCCCACGGCGAGCGGCGATCACTGGACCTACAAGCTGGTGTCGAGCCAGATCGATGCCGACCGCTTGGATTATCTGATCCGCGACGCCTCGCTGTCGGGCTTGCCCGGCCACGCCTTCGATATCGAGCGGCTGCTCGACATGCTGCTGCACCTCGATCGCACGCGCATCGCCGTGTACCGCCGCGCTGTTGAGCCGGTCGAGGGCTACCTGCTGGCGCTCGATCAGATGTACCGCACCGTCTATTACCACCACACGGCGCGAGCCGCGGCGGCGCATATGGGCTGCGTGCTGCATCGTGCGCTGGACCTGTATCGCGATGGGGCGCGCGATCTTTTTCCCGTGCTGACCGGTGCGGCGAATCCACGTCGCCATCCGCTGCAGGCGCTGTTCGATGACGGGCAGGGGCTGCCGCTGTCCGACTATCTGCGGCTGACCGAGTACCACATCTTCGCGCTGCTTGATGAGTGGCAGGGCTATCGCGATCCGGTGCTGGCCGACCTCAGCCGACGCTTGCTGCGGCGCTCGCTTTTCAAGGCCATCGACGTCGACCCGCGCAAGTACAACCGCATGCAGCGCCTGCAGAAGCGCGCCGAAGAGCTAGTCCGCGCCCAGCTTCCCCACGTCACCCCGACGACGGTGCAGTACTACGTGTCGGTCGACGAGCCAGAGCGCGTCTCGTACCGCCGCTATGACTGGCGCAACGCCGACCCCGACGAGAGCATCTGGATCGTCGACAACGACCGCAGCGCCGCCCCCGCCCAGAACAACGCCAGCGCCAACGCCATCCCCATCGACAAAGAGCCGAGCAGCATCATCGCCGCCCTGCAGACCGCCAAATACTTCCACCGCCTCATCGTCCCGCCCGAGATCCGCGACGCCTTGGTCGCCGAGCTACGGGGCTAGCAGCGTGATGCAAAAGTGCCTGCGGCCCCGATCTGCTGAATGCCCGACTCTTGGGCCGTGCTCACGTCCGGAAGGACGCTCTCCCCAGCCTGGCGGCTGTGGGCCCCCGCGGCTCCCTTGCATCTCGGGGTCCTCGGCTAGTTTTGCAACACGCTACTAGGCAGGCGATATAGGCATATCGCCAGTTAATTTATTCGGATCATTTATCACCATAAAACGACTACTTACTTCTTCGGCTGGCACTGCGGATAAAGCTGCTTGCACTTGGCCATATCCAGTTTGCCGGCCTGTGCGCAGTTCTGGGCTTGAAACGGGGCGACGTTGCAGCTCTTGATGCACTGCTCAATCGTGCCGCACAGCCCGGGGTAGCTGCGGCAGGCGGCGCACTTGGGGTCGGCGGCCTGGCACTGCGGGTAGACCTGCTTGCACTTGGCCTCGTCGATCTTGCCGCTCTGAAAGCAGTTCTGGGCCTGGGAGGCGGCAACGTTGCACTGTTTTAAGCAGATATCTAGCTTGCCACATAGCGTGGGGAATGCACTACAGCCATCGCAGGTCTCAGTTTTGGCGCATTCTGGGAATAACTGGGTACAGCGTTCTTTATTGATTGTGCCATTTTTATAACAATTATAAGCCTGGAAAGGCGCAACCTTGCAGCTTTTTATGCAGGTATCAATGGTCTTGCACAGTCCGGGATAGCTGCGACAGGCGCTGCAGTCCGGCGCGGGCGCTTGGGCCCGAGCCTCCCGAGCGGACAGCCCGAAAAAGAGGGCGCAGGCAAGGATCCAAAGCGGCAGCGCACGGGGCATGGACGTCGGCATATCGGACTCCTGGGGTGAGTGGTGATTGGGCAGGCCAGCTCTCTATCGTATCCGGCTTGCCGGGGGCCGAACCCCAAAACGTCCGCGTGGCTCCGCCTTTTGGGACAGGTGGGTACGCCGCGGCATCGAACCCACATGCCGCGAAAACCCAAGACGGTCTCTCCGACGGCGGACGATGGTCGTCCCCAGCTGGGTCTGGTCTGTCAGACCCACGACGAGCGCATCCGCTTTCGCACCATCACCCGCAGCGCTCTTTACGCCCTGCCCGAAGCCGCCCGCGCGCCCCGCCTGCGCGAGCTATTCCGCCACAACGTCGAGCGCCTCGCTTCGGCCATCGCTTTCTGCCGCGAGCAGAGCCTGCAGCTTTACCGCATGCCCTCGAACCTGTTTCCGTTCTCTGACACGCCGGACTATGCGCACCTGCTTTCTGACCTGGCACCGGTACTGGGGCAGATCGGCACGACGGCCAAGGACGAAGGTCTGCGCTTGGTGATGCATCCGGATCAGTTTGTCGTGCTCAGCTCGGACTCGGCCTCGGTGGTCGAAAACTCGCGGACGATCCTTTTGCAGCACGCGCGCCTGCTGGATCTTTTGCAGCAGCCACAGTCGCCGTGGGCCGCCATCAACATCCACGGTGGCAAGGCCGGTCGGCTGGACGCGCTGGTCGCCGAGATCCGCCGCCTGCCCGAGAGCGTGCGCGCCCGACTGACGCTAGAGAATGACGAGCTGGCCTACGGCAGCGACGAGATCCTGCAGGCCTGCACGCAGGCTGGCGTGGCCATGGTCTTCGACGCGCACCACCACGTCATCTACGAGGAACTCGATTGTTACGACGATCGCTCGCTGCCGCGCATGCTGGCCGCTGCCGCCCGCACTTGGCCGCAGGCCGGCTGGCAGATGACGCATATCTCGAACGGGCGGGCCGGCTTTTCGGATCGCGCGCACAGCGACTACATCACCACCATGCCGCCGTGCTTCCGCGACGCGCCGTTCATCGAAGTCGAAGCGAAAGCGAAAGACCTCGCCATTGCGCAGCTGCGGACCACCTGGGCGGCTTAGCGGCGAGCGCGTGTCTTTTCGCGGTTGGCTGGGACGCACGCCTTCCTCGCTTGGAAGTAAAGTGCGGTCATGCTCTACGCGACGAACTCTTCTGGCAGCCACGACCCGCCCGGCGTGGCGCTGGTGACCGGGGCCTGCTCGGGAATTGGGAAAGGGCTGGCGCAGGGCTTGGCGGCGCGCGGCCATGCGCTGATCGTGGTCAGTCAGCGACCGACCGAGCTCGCCGAGACCGCCCGCGAGCTGGCCCATACCTACGGCGTTGCCACCCACGCCATCGTCTGCGATCTGGCGCGAGCGACCGCGGCCGAGGAGCTTTACGCGGGGGTGCAAGCGGCTGGCCTGACGGTCG
This sequence comes from uncultured Myxococcales bacterium, assembly GCA_937952145.1. Lineage (GTDB taxonomy): Bacteria > Myxococcota_A > Polyangia > Palsa-1104 > JAEUJZ01 > JAEUJZ01. Next base: position 1,792 of record CALFYE010000236.1, on the reverse strand, counting down.
ACATCCTGGTCTGCAACGCCGGCATGTTCTTCTTTGGGGAAGTCGCGGATGCCGATGTCGCGCGGGCCGGTGCGCTGTTGCAGCTTCACGTCGTGACGCCGTCGCTTCTGTGCACGCTGTTCGGGCGTGAGCTGCGGGCCAGGCGGCGCGGGCACATCCTCACCGTGTCCAGCATCTCGGCGGCGCGCGACTTTCCCAGCATCGCGTACTACGGCAGCAGCAAGAAGTACCTGCGCGGCTTCACCTGCGCCCTGCGCAGCGAGCTTGCGGTCTACGGCATCGGGGTCACCTGCCTGCTACCCGGCGCGACGGCGACGGCCCTTTACGATCCCAACGTCGTGCCGGTCGGGCTGGCGCAGCGCCTGGGCGTGATGATGGACGCGACCGAGGTCGCCGAGGCCGGCCTGCGCGCGCTGTTCGCGGGGGAGGCTGAGTGCATCCCTGGTCGTGTGAATCGTCTGCTGGTGCCGCTCGCCGCGCGGGTGCCGCAGCGCGCCATCGACTTTCTGCGCCGCCATGCACCGTTTCTGCCGCCCCATGGAGAGCCGCGATGAGCGGGTCGCCAGTACCGTCGGCGTTTGCGCCTTTTTCCCTGGGGGGCCTGCGGCTGCGCAACCGCATCATCAAGGCCGCGACGTTTGAGGGCATGAGCCCACGTGGCGAGGTCAGCCCGGCACTTGTCGAACACCATCGCAGGATCGCTGAAGGGGGTGCGGGCCTGACCACGGTCGCCTACTGCGCGGTGAATGCCGATGGCCGCACGTTTGTCGATCAGCTGTACATGCGACCCGAGCTTTTGCCCGGGCTGCGGCGACTCAGCGACGCGGTGCATCAGCACGGCGCAGCGGCTAGCTTGCAGCTTGGACACTGCGGCGGCTTCTGCAACAACCGCGAGCTTCAGCGTGCACGACCCCTGGCTCCGTCGGCCGGGCTGAACCTGTTGGGCGCGCTGAGCGGTCGCCCGTTTTCAGCCACGATGTCGGCCAGCGAGATCGAAGAGACGACGGGAGACTTCGTGCGCGCCGCGCTGCTGGCCCGCGAGGCCGGCTTCGATGCCGTCGAGCTACACCTGGGGCATGGCTATCTGTTGAGCCAGTTTCTGTGCCCGGCCACCAATCGTCGCCGCGACCCCTGGGGCGGATCGCTGACTGGGCGCGCTCGCTTTCCGCTGTCGGTCGTCGAGCGTGTGCGCGCGGCGCTGCCCGCTGACTTTCCGGTGCTGGCCAAGGTCAACCTGCGCGATGGCTTTGCCGGCGGGCTGGAGCCCGATGAGAGCCTGCAGGTAGCGCACGGGCTCGCCGAGCGCGGCATCACTGCCCTGGTGCTGTCCGGCGGCTTCGTGTCGCGCAATGCGTTCTATCTGTTTCGGGGCGACCGGCCGCTTTCAGCCATGATTGCTGCCGAGCGCCACCTGCCGCAGAAGATCGCGCTGGGCCTGTTCGGGCCGCTGGTCGTGCGCTCGTATCCGTTCGAGCCGCTGTACTTTCTGCCGCTGGCTCGCGAGTTTCGTCGCGCGCTGCGCCTGCCGCTGGTACTGCTCGGCGGCATCAAGCATCGCGCCGATATCGATGCGGCGCTGGCCGAAGGCTTCGATGCTGTGGCGATGGGGCGAGCGCTGCTGCACGACCCGGCGCTTATCGCCAAGTATGGGGCCGGAACGCAGATGCAAAGTGGTTGCATTCCCTGCAACCGGTGCGTCGCCGAGATGGAACGCGAAGGCGGCGTGCGCTGCGTGCGGGCCTAGGTCAGCGTCCCCTAAATTCCTGACCCCATCCCTATGCCTATCCAGCCT
>CALFYE010000235.1 GCA_937952145.1 uncultured Myxococcales bacterium | reverse complement strand
CCTACACGACGCTCTTCCGATCTCGTGGCGGGCGATGCCTTGGTCGTGGTCGTTGGGGAGACACCCAAGAGCGTGTTCTGGACGCTGCCGATGGCGGGCCTGCTACTGCTCTGCTTCCTGTTCAATCTGTGGTACCTGGCACAGGCGCTGCGCCGTCCGGCTGGCTCGGACGAAGCGTCAGGCACTGCGTAGCGCAGATCGAGACGCTGCAGCGCGGGCCAAGGCTACGGCAAGCAGCAAAGGACGCCGTCAGCGGGGTTGCTGTTGTCGTGGCTATCGTCGAGGGTTGAGCTGTAGCAGCCCCAGCTGGTCACGTTGTTGCAATCGAGGACGCGAGTGAAGCCGCCGCAGCTCTTGTCCATGACCTGATTCTGCGTCAATCGTCCGCAGCCTGGGACGGCGCGATCCTGACCATTGTTCGTCGACTGGCACGAGTAGTTGTTGGGGTTGCCGCGTCCACCGCCGTTGTAGCGCGCCGGCTGGGTGCTCCCAAAAAAACCGGGAAGCGAGTTGCAGAGCGTCAGGTTGGCCGTGCGAGGCATGCTGCAGATGCTGGCGCCCGTGGCACAGAGCTCGCTGGCTTTCGGTGCGCCATTTGCGCGCGTCGGGCTGAAGACGCCCGGGCAGGCAAAGACCCCTCCGCCCAAGTCCGTGCCGCCGCCATATCGGCAGCCGGCGACGCTTGCGCCGCCGTCCGTGCCGCCGGGGGGACCATCTGCCATGTTGCTGCTGCCGGGTGCCAAACAGACACCGCCGATGCAGTCCAGCCCGTCGGGGCAATACGGGTTGGCTTCGTCGCAGGAATAGCGCACCGTGCTGAGGTTCGGGCTGTAACAAGCGGCTCCGAGCAGCAGTGCCAAAGTACCCAATACGGAGATAGATTTAGACATTAGAAGCTCCCAACGACGCCGACACCCGGCCCGCCCGGCCCAAACGGCACAAGCGCGGTCTTCGGCGGTGCTGCCAATTTTTTCTGTTGCTGTCGCTGATAGAACCAGTAGCCGATCCAGCCGCCGCCAGCCGCCAAAGCCAGCCCGCCCATCACGTCGAAGGCGATGGCTGCCGCGCTGAGCTGCTTGCCGCGTTCCTGCGTCGCGAACAGATCGGCGTTAAACGGCTTGCCATTGTTGCTCGGCGAAGCGACGGTGCTGGCCGCATCCAGGGCCGCTCCGCCACAGGCGATGCCGATGATCAGAAAAGCGACGCCACCCGCTGCGATGCCGATGGCCGGCCAGGGAAGGGACGAGGCCGGCGACCCGGTGGTGGTGCCTTCGGCAGTAGTGCCTGCCGCCTGCACGCCGGGCCGAATCACCGCCAGTCGCGCCCGCACCGTCTCGGAGTCCTGCGGCTTGCTGGCCAGGTACTCTTCGAGGTAGCGCACCTCATCAGCCGTGCGGCCCTGCTTTTCGGCAATCTTGGCCAGGTTGTAGAGCAGATCCGGGTATTTGGTCAGCTGGTACGCCGCTTCAAACTCGGCCCGCGCCGCATTCCAGTTTTCGGCCTGGAAGAACATGACGCCAGCTTGGTAGTGCTGCTGCGCCGTCTTCTGCTCCAGCTCCGTCGGGCGGGCCGTCGGTTTGGCTGGCTCCTGGGCCCAGGCCGCGGGCAAAAACGGCGCCGCCATAAGCTGCAGCGCCAAGCCCAGCGCGAGGCCCTGTGAAAATCGTCCCTTGGCCAGCGATTCTCGCTGCGTATTCAGATCAGCCACGCTGGCATCATATCACGAGCCGCCCGGCCTCCGGTGAGGCAACCAGCCGTCGAATATCGGCTTGTCCGCTAAGTTACCGGGATGGGCGGTCGGGGCCGCTCTGGAGAGGTGGGTCGTCGCGGGGGCGGCGGGATCTCGGGGCCAGGCGGCGGCGCCTTGTCTCCCGGGCGCTCGACGCGATGCGGGCGTGAATCGGCAGCGGCGATCAGTCGTAATTGCTGCGCGATGATCGCGCGGTGGATCTCTTCCTTGGGCTGCGGGCTGCTCTCGATGCGGGTGAATCGCGCCCGCGCCGCGTCGAGCTTGCCCAAGCGTCGCTCTAGCTCGCCGGCGATCAGCTCGGCGTTGAGGCGCAGGCCCTGGCGCTCGGCCTCGCTGGCCTTGGCGTCGGCGGTCTCGGGCTTGGCCAGGCCGGCCTCATAGTGGCGCAGCGCCGCCCCCGCGTATTCGGCGTAGCGCACCGGATCGCTATCGACCTGCCACGACGCCTTGACGTAAGCCAAGGCAATCACAAACTGCGGCTTGCCGAGGTGCTGAAAGATTCGGCCGAGCAGGAAGTACTCGCTGTGGTCCTTCGCCAGGCTCTGGTACTCCGGCGAGCTGATCAGCCCACGCAGCGTCGAAAGCTCAGCCGGGGTGAAGCTCTCCTGAAACATCACGAAGTGGTCGGTCGGGCACACCGCCAGCCGCCACGGGGCCGGCGTCGGGCCAATCGGCTTTAGATCCAGCTGCTGGCCGAAGCTCGTGCCCGAGCCATCCAGCGTCGCCGTCCACTTTGTGCCGTCGAGCGGGCAGACCTGTGCCTTCTGCATCAAAGTGTGGGCCGCCACCCCCGCCGTCAGCGCACCCGACAAGATCGAGGCCAGCCCCAGGCCCCAAGCCAGACTCCGCGCGAGCTTGCTTCCCATGTTCCCCCCGCGATGCAAAAAGACATCGTCGGCCCCCAGCATAGCAGTCGTCGGCTCCCACTGTCCCTGCGGCGCCGTCTGGATATACTCCGCGGCCGATGAACCCGACTGCCCCCGCAAGCCGTGATGCCTTCCAGCCTCCCTCGGACCCCGCCCCTGCGGCGCTGGGTGATCGCGCTCTGCCGAGCCATGCTCGCATCGTCGTCATCGGCGGTGGCGTCATTGGCTGCTCCGTCGCCTATCACCTGGCGCACGCTGGCCAGGACGTCGTTCTGCTCGAACGCGATCGCATCACCTCTGGCACGACCTGGCACGCCGCTGGGCTTATGGTCTGCTTTGGCTCGACGTCCGAGACCTCGACCGAGCTGCGTAAGTACACCCGCGATCTCTACTCGCGCCTCGAAGCCGAGACCGGCCAGGCCACCGGCTTTCGTCCCTGCGGCTTCATCGAGCTCGCCGCCGACCGCGACCGCCTGGAAGAGTATCGCCGCGTCTCGGCCTTCAACCGCTACTGCGGCGTCGACGTGCAGGAGATCGGCCCCAGCGAGGTCGCCGCCCTTTTCCCGCTCGCCAACGTCAGCGACATCGAGGCTGGCTTTTACGTCCGCGGCGACGGGCGCGTCGATCCCGTCGACGTCACGCGCGCGCTCGCCAAGGGCGCCAAGCTCCGCGGCGCGAAGATCCTCGAAGGCGTCCCCGTGCAGTCCGTCCTGCAGAGCCGCGGCAGCGTCACCGGCGTCCGCACTCCGCACGGCGACATCCGCTGCGAGTTCGTCATCAACTGCGCCGGCGCCTGGGCCCGTCAGCTCGGCGAGCTAAGTGGAGTCCCCATCCCGCTGCAAGCGGCAGAGCACTACTACCTAATCACCGACAAGCTCCCCGGCATGCACGCCGGCCTCCCGGTTATCGAAGACCCCGCCTCCTACGGCTACTACCGCGAGGAAGGCGGCGGCCTGATGATCGGCCTCTTCGAGCCCGTCTGCGCCCCCTGGAAGGTCGAGGGCATTCCCGAAGACTTCTCGTTCGGCGAGATCACGCCCGATTGGGATCGCATGGGCCCGTATCTCGAAAAGGCCATGCGCCGCGTGCCTACGTCGCTGGACATCGGCGTGCGCAAGTTCTTCTGCGGGCCCGAGAGCTTCACCCCCGACCTGCGCCCCATCCTCGGTGAAGCCCCCGAGCTCAAGAACTACATCGTCTACGTAGTCCTTCTGGCAGCGCGGCTTTTCGGTCAGGTCCTCGTCCGCGGTGGGGGGCGGCGGGACTGGCGGGACCGCGTCGTCCGGCCACGGAAATCCCCACACCGTACTCCACAGCTGACTGTAGACCGCGATGTCGTGCGGGTTCACCAGCGAGGCGACAAGGAAGAAAGGCTGGGCATCCTGCTTGTTGCCCTCCCCGAGACGGGCAAGCTGCTCGACCACCTGATCCGCGAACAGGGGATCGCGCACGTATCCGGTGTTCGCCGGGTCGGCGCCGTGCGGCTCCGGGCCGATCCAGCCGGAGAAGCCGTAGGGCAAGAGCGGGTCGGCCGCCGCATACGCGGCGACACCTTGCGGCAGAACTTTGCCGCCCTTATCGTTGGTGGCGATCGGAGCCCCTTTCGCATCCAGGAGATCGGCGTGCGAGACGTGCCACTTGCCGCGGTAGTACGTGCGATAGCCCGCCGCCGACAGATAGTGGCCGAGCGTGGGAACCGTATCGGGACCGAGCCACGTCACATCCGTTGCCCGCTTGGCCATCCCATCGGTCTGGCTGACCCCATGTAGCGACGGGTAGTGCCCGGTAAACAGCGACGTCCGACTGGGCGCGCAGGCGGTGGCAGC
>CALFYE010000234.1 GCA_937952145.1 uncultured Myxococcales bacterium | reverse complement strand
AGCAATATAATGAAATTTAATAAAATATTAATATTTTATTTATTTTTGTTCGTTTCTTGATTACTGCAACAAGCGGCTAGCGACGCAGCAGGTTCGACAGCAGGAACCAGACGTTGGCGGGGCGTTCAGCGAGGCGGCGCATGAAGTAGGGGTACCAGTGCGTGCCGTAAGGCACATAGATGCGCACCGGGTAGCCGGCCTGGACGAGGGACTCTTGCAGGTCGCGGCGGATGCCGAACAGCATCTGAAACTCGAAGTGGCGACGATCGATGCCCTGCGCCTGCGCGAAGGCCTGGGCGGCGGCGATCATCTTTTCATCGTGCGTCGCCAGCGCGGCCAGGGGAGGCACACGCCCATCGCGCTCGGCCCCCGGACTGCCGGGCTGCGCACTGCGCTGCAAGAGCAGCTGGGCGAGCTTCACGTAGTTGGCATCGACATCGGCTTTTTTGGGAAAGGCCTTGTCGGGCGGCTCTTGGTAGGCGCCTTTGCACAGCCGGATGCGCGTGCCCTCCGACGTCAAGCGCACGAGGTCCTGCTCACTGCGGTACAGGTAGGCCTGCAGCACCACGCCCACCCAGTCGCTGCTTCGTCGTAGTTCGTCGACGACGGCTAGCGTGCGATCGGTGTGCGGCGTGCCCTCCATATCGATGCGCACGAAGGTGCCGCTTTGGCGAGCGCGCTCGACGACCTGCAGCACGTTTTCGGTGCATAGCCGCGGGTCGATATCCAGCCCGAACTGCGTCAGCTTGATCGACACATTGGCCTGTACTGCGCTGTCTTCGACGTGGCGCAGCGCCAGCAGGTACTCGTCGCGGGCTCGCCCGGCTTCCTCGGCGGTCTTGACGCTCTCGCCCAGGAAGTCGAGCGTCGCGAACATGCCGCCCTGGTTCAGGCCGCGCAGTACGGAGATGGCTTCTTCGATCGTCGATCCGGCGACAAAGCGCTGCGCCATCTTGCGTCCCAGCCACAGCCCGGTGACGGCGCGCTGAGCCCACGCGGCTTGCGACAGATACAGAAAGAACTCACGCAACATCAGGCTGATCCTTCCGTCTCTAGGGCCGTCTTCAGGCTCGGCTTATGGTCCGGCTTGTGGTCGGACGCGAACCCGGCCCCCTGGTCGAGCTTAAGCAAATCCACCCCGTCCGGGGCGAGGTTGTAGAGCGGGCCATCGCTGCCGCGCCCTGGCCAGTCGATGAGATCGATGCACTCACCGTCGCTGGGGGAGCTTTGGCGATTCGCCGCCGTGAGCGTCTGCAGGACCAGCCAGTTGAGCCCCGCATCCTGTTCGAAGTAGGCCAGGCTGCCCGCAAGCTGCGTCGCTGGCAGTGGCAAGAGCGTGTGCTGCGGGCCCTGAAAGACCTTGCCCAAGGCTGCCCACAGCGGCGCCTCGTGCGGGATGGCCGGGCGCTGCAGCAGAAGCAGCGTCTGCGGTCGCGTCCAGATCGACTGCAGCGGTCCGTGCGCCACCTGCAGCAGATCCCAGATCGGCGGGTCGGGCAGATGCAGCCCCTCAAGCAGCTTCCAGCGCAGGCCAAAACAGGCGCTCATGTAGCGCCCACCAGCGACGAGCGCGACGGCCGGCACGGGCTGGTCCTGCCACAGGCTGGGATAGGGACGCAGGGCGGCGGCGGCATAAACCCCCGGCACCGCCTGCAGCGTCTTTAGCGACACTCCCGCAAGGTACGCGGCAGCCAGGCAGTGCACCGCCGGCCCGATGACGCGCAGCAGCAGCCCCTCTTCACTCGCAGGTGGCAGCGTCAACACTTGCACGCCGTCTGCCTGCGCCGCCGCGGCAATGCGGGCGGAAAGGCCCGCCCCTGGATCGGCGTCGGGAACCACGGCTGTAATCAGCAAGCAGCGTCGAGCGCGAAGGCGGTGCTGGGGCAGCAGCGGGAAGCGGGCGTTTGGCGCCAGGCCCTGCGAAAACAGCACCAGCGTTCCCTGCTGCGGCCAGGCCGGTGTCGCGCCGGGCGCATGCGTCGGCTCCTCGGCGACGAACTCCGACAGCGGGATGTACTCAGCGGCGATGCCGCGTTCGGTTAGAAGCGCGGTCAGAAAGCGCGCCGGGCCTTCGGACATGCCGCCGCCGGTGATGTGAATCGGCGCATCGGCAGCGGACAGCGGCGTCACCTGACCTGGCTCGGCTAGCCGCCCGAGCGCTGCCTGTAGCTCGCCCGGCAGTCGCTCGATGCGCGGGCGCAGGCGAGCCTGCGAAGACTCGCGCTGTGCAAAGTTTTCCGCCGGATCACTCACGGCGTCGCCGCAGGGCGCGGGGTAGCGCGGGCATCGGGATCGAACTTGCGCGACTTCATGGCAGCGAAGTAGGCCAATAGCGCGTCGAGATCGGCGGCGTCAAGGTGCGGATGGGCGGGCATGCTGCCGTAGCGAAAGCGGCCGGGATCTACGATGTAGGCGCGGATCTGCTCGGGCGGTCGATACTCGACGATGCTCTGCGGCACGTTGAGGTCCGGGCCGACCCGTCCGCCCTCGCGGTTGATGGCATGGCAGCGGATGCACTCGCCGGTAAACAGGCGCAGGCCGCGCCAGGCGGGGTCGCTTCCGGGCAGGCCGCGCGGCTGGATGTGAGGATAGCGACGCTCGGTGCGCGACAGCTCGATGGCGACCAGCTGCCAGGGGCGCGGGTGCGTTTCCAGTCGTCCCTGATCCCGTCCGCTCCAGAACAGGTAGAACGGTCGCGGGTCGGCGCGCTGCGGGCCGATCGGCTCCCAGGTCGCCTCGGCCTTACCCGATGGAGCAGTCGCCGGCGTCGGCGGCACTGAGCGATCGGAAAGTGCCACAAAGCCCCCCGGTTCCAGCAAGCGCTCGACGGCAATCGGCACCGTGTAGCCGTCTTGGGCGCGCAGAAACGCCTCTTCCCCGTCGAGACTCAGGCCCGAAAAGCCCTGCCGCAGAAGCGGCGCCAGCGGCACGGCCAGGAAGGTTTTTTCGCGCTGGTAGTAGGGGTCCCAGGCCGTCACGGGCTGCGGCGTTCCCAGCTCTTGCACGCGCAGGCGACGGACCAGCTGGCCATCGCGCAGGAATTCAAGCTGGCGCTCGTCGGGCGGCGTGGTCCGCGGGCGACAGGCGACAAGCAAGATCAGGCCCAGCGCCAAGCCGCCGATCCCCTGTCTCGACCGCTGCACTCTACGCGTTTGTAGAGGACTCGATTCACATTCCCTGGGATTCATGCTTAGACTGCCAACGACTTCTCGTCCTCGGGAATCGAGAGGTCAGCAGCCGGCTGGGGCACTTGATTGGGCATTATTCCGTATAGCGCGGCGAAGGCTGCGAAGCCTGCGTAGTAAAGCGTGTTGGGCAGCAGGCGCAGCGCGTAGCCGTAGTCCGCCCAGCGGCCACCATAAAGCAGCCACAGATCGGCCGTCACCCACAGCCCGTACTGCAGAAACTCAAAGCGAGTTAGCCGTCGCTGTGCTCGCCGCACCTGGGCATCTTCGGCCAGCGGCAGCCAGCGCCGAATCAGCAGCAGCAGCCCCAGGAACAGGAGCTCATAGGTCAGAAACAGGTAGCGCGGCGACTGCATGCTCGCCGGCAAGGCTCGCGACGCGACGTAGGCAGCGAGCGAAAAGCCGGTGGCGACCAAAAGCCCCCGCCCGAGCGAGCGGCGCCGGTGCGCGGCCGACAGCGTGGGGTCCTGCAGGAGCACCAAGAAGCGCGCATCACCGAGGATCACAAAGACCACCGAGGCCGCTGTGTTCCAGGCCGGCGAGCCGGAAAACGGCGACCACGGCCCGGTGCACAGCGCGTCCAGCGCCGCCAGTAGCTGCAGGCCGACGAGCACACGCCGTCGCAGACCGGCTAGGTGCGCAAGGGTAGGGGATAGAAAAAGCACCAGCAGCGTGGCCAGCCAGGCGACTGCCGGGTGATGCCAGGGACTCTCGTACCAGGATGCGAAGGACATCGGCTTGGGTCTTTAGGTCTTTGGGCGATGGGGGGCTGGGATTTTGCGAGGCGTGGCGGCCTCGATGCGCGCCCCCGACGGAGTCGGCAGGGTCGGGGCGCCGGGCTCGCCGGGGCGCGCCGGGGCGCAGTAGTCTATCGCATGACGTACCGAACTGCGCTGATTACCGGGGCCTCATCTGGCATCGGGCGTGGCCTGGCGCGGGCCTTGGCTGAAAGCGGCACCCAGGTCATCGCCTGCGCCCGTCGCGGGGGAGAGCTAGAGGCGCTGATCGCCGAGATCAACGCCCAGTCAGGCTGGGGGCGGGCGCGGGCCTTGGTTCTCGACGTGGCTGACTCTGAGGCGACGCGCGCCGCGGTAAAGCAGGCCGATGCCGACGTCGGTGGGCTGGATCTGGTGGTCGCCAATGCGGGAGTTGGGGCCCCTCCCGGTGTCCCCACATGGTCGTGGGAAGCGCTCGGCGCTGCCTGCCAGATCAACTTTGTCGGGGCAGCAGCGACGCTGACCGCCGCACTGCCGCAGATGGTGGCTCGCCGTCGCGGTCATCTGGTGGGCATGAGCTCGCTCGCCTCGTTTGGGGCGCTGCCGGGGGCTTCCGCCTACTGCGCACCCAAGGCTGGGCTGTCGATGCTGCTCGACTGTCTGCGCCTAGATCTGCGGAACACCGGTGTGGCCGTGACCGCGATCCACGTCGGCTTTGTTCGTACGCCGATGCTTGATCACGCGCAGCACGCCCTGCCGCAGCTTCTCCCTGTCGATGTCGCCGTCGCTGCCATGCTGGCGCGGCTTCCGGCCCGGCCGGCCGAGATCAACCTGCCGCAGCCGCTCGCCTTGGGCACGCGCCTCTTTGCGGGACTGCCGCGCGGCCTGCGCGACCTGCTGTTTCGCCTCCCCCTTTTTCGGCGCGACGGTATCTGATATGCGTGGTCCGCGTCGGCCGCGCGGCGGCCAGCCCAGAATCCCCGAAGCAGACGCCGGCGTGCCCCTATTACTGTCGAGAAAACGCACATGCTGAATCCAGAACTCATGGCCATTCTTCGCTGTCCCAAGTGTCGCGGTGAGCTGCAGGAAAAAGCCGCCGAAAAATCGGGAGGCAGCGACGGAGGAACCGCGCTCGTCTGCGCCGCCTGCGAGCTGTCGTACGCTATCGAGGATGGCATCCCCAACCTGCTTATCGAAGAAGCCCGGCCCAGCGTGGCCGCCTAGCCGGGAAGGCGTCGCGTGAACCCTCCCGAGGACGCCGTTTTCCATCGCCAGGGCGGCTCGCTGCGCATCGAAGGCGTGCGGGTCGCTGATCTTTTGGCCCGCGGGCTGCCGACGCCTTTTTTCGTCTACAGCCAGCGTCGGATGGAACAGGACTTTTCTCGCTACACCGGGGCGGCCGCGAGCCTGACACAGGCCGGCCTGCCGTCGCCGGTGATCGCCTACGCGGTCAAGGCCAACCCCAGCCGCGAGCTGCTGTCGATCTTGGCCGGGCTCGGCGCCGGAGCCGCGGTGGTTAGCCACGGCGAGCTAGAGCACGTCCGGCACGTCGGCTTCCCGGCGAGCCAGATCCTCTTGCACGGCAACGGCAAGCGCACCGCTGACATCGATGCGGCGATCGCGGCCGGGGCGCTGCTTTCGATCGACAGCGAGTTCGATCTGGCGCATGTGCAGGCGCGGGCCGTGGCTCTCTCAGCGCGAGCAAATGTGCTCTTGCGCGTGAACCCCAACATCGATCCCCAGGTCCATCCCTACATCTCGACCGGACTTCTAGAGTCGAAGTTCGGCATGGCCGAAGCGACGATCGAGCGGCTGTTGCCGTCGCTTGGCGCCTTGCTGGGCCAGCCGCATGGCGTGGTCGTGCGCGGCCTGCACTGCCACCTGGGATCGACGCTGAAGTCGGTGCAGCCGGTGCTCGATGCGGCGCGGCAGATCCTGCCGCTGGCCTTGCGTCTGCGCGCGCTGGGACATCCCGTCGATACGCTCGATATGGGCGGTGGCCTGGGCATCGACTACAGCCATCGCAGCACCGCGCCGGCTCCCCCCTCGCCGCAGGATCTGATCGACGGTCTGCGGCCGCTGCTCGAAGGTCAGGGGCTGCGCCTGTGGTTAGAGCCGGGGCGCAGCATCGTGGGGCGCTGCGGCGCGCTCATCGGGCGCGTCCTGGGCATCAAGCGACATGGCCAAGGCAGCGACGGCGGATCGCGCGGCAGCGAGCGCAGCTTCCTGTGCACCGATGCCTCGATGGCGCAGCTGATCCGACCGTGCCTGTACGGCGCGTATCACCACATTGAGCTCTTGCAAGAGCCCGATCCCTCGGCCGATGCGCAGCTTCGCCTGTACGACGTCGTCGGGCCGATCTGCGAGTCGGGCGACTTCATCGGGCAAGGGCGGCTCTTGCCCACCCCGCGCGAGGGCGACGGCCTGATCATCTACGAGGCGGGAGCCTACGGCGCCGCCATGGCCAGTCGCTACAACCTGCACTTCCTGCCTGCCGAGTATCTGATTTCCGGCCAGACCGTGACCTGCATCCGTCGCGCCGAGACCTACGACGACTTCGCGCGGACCTTTGTTCGCGAGCCGCTTCCCTAAAAAGGCCAGCCCAGCATGAGACGAGTCCTCAAGTACGGCGGCACCTCGATTGAGAGTGCCGATCGCATCCGACGCGCTGCCCAGAACATCGCCCAGCTTCTCAAAAGCGGCGATCAGCTTGCCGTGGTGGTGAGCGCGCAGGGCAACGACACCAACCTCCTTTTGAACTCGGTCTACACCGCGACCGAACGGCACGCCGATCTGCAGTCGATGTATCGCGTGGTGGCGCTGGGGGAAGAAAAAAGCACCTTCCTTCTGACCGCGGCGCTGCGCTCGCTTTCGGTCGATGCGGTGCCCTTCGTTCCGTCGGTGGCTGAGACCTGGCCGCTTGTCGTCGACAGCCCGGATGCCGCGCTCTTGCAGGCGCAAAAAATCAACGAAGAGCGTCCGCTTGAGGTGCAAGACGACGAGTCGCGCCGGCTGTTCGGCGCGCGGGTCCTGCCGGTCCTGCGGCGCGGTGGGGTGGCGGTCATCTCGGGCTTCTTTGCTCGCAGCACGCGCGGCGATCTGACCACGCTGGGGCGCGGTGGCTCCGACATCTCGGGCGTGCTGGTCGGTCGCTTCCTCGATGCCGAAGAGGTGACGATCATCACCGATGTCGAAGGCATCCTCTCGGCCGATCCGCGGCTGGCGGAAAACCCGCGCCTCATCGAAGAGATGACGGTCGAGGATCTAGAGACCATGGCTTCGCGCGGGGCGCGGGTCGTGCATCCGCGAGCGCTGCGCTATAAGCCCGAGAGCTGCCGCGTACGCGTCGTCGATTTCCGTCGGCAGGAGGCGCTTGCCCAGAGCGGTACGTCGGTGCTGGGAGTCAGCGAGCCAAGCCTGAGCGCGCGCTCGGAGCCGCAGTCGATGCTGACCCTGGTCGGCAAGGATCTGGCGGGTCGCACCGGCGTGCTCGGTGAGCTGGCGTCGCAGCTGGGTCGGGCGGGCATCGCGATTACCGCCAGCACGACCAACGACACCTTCGTCTGCCTGTATCTTGCCGAGCGCGATGGCGAAAGCGCGTATCGCTTGCTGCACAGCCTGATGACCGACTCACAGCGTGAAATGGGTCTGGTCAACGTCACGCTGCGTCCCGGCGTCGCGGAAGTCCGCCTGCGTTCGCCGGAATTCCTGCAGACTCCCGGCATCCTCGCCGAGATCACCTCGGTCCTGGCGCGTCGCCGCATCAACATCCTCGAGATGATCACCAGCCTGACCGACATCTACATCTACGTCGATCGTGGCGATCAAGAGCTGACGCTGTCGCTGCTCCGCGAGCTGACGACGCACTAGACTCGCCCGTCGCATCAGCCATTGCATCAGCCATTGCATCGGCCGATGCGCAGCAACAAAAGTGCTGCCAGCGATGTCGCAAGTCGGCATCATGCGCGGATGAATAAGCCCAAGCTGAGCTATTTCGATGCCCCGGTAAGCCGTGGGGAAGAGTGCCGTCTAGCCCTGATGCTGGCCGGTGTGGACTTTGAGGACGAGCGCATCAAGTTTGCGGACTGGCCGCCAAGAAAGAGCGGCACGCCGTTCGGATCGATGCCGGTGTTTCACGTCCCGGGCCACCCGCCGCTGGCGCAGACCAACGCCATCCTGGTCTTGATTGGCCGTCGGCATGGGCTGCATCCCAAGGACGACTTCGTCGCGGCGCAGCACGAGGCGGTCATGGAGTACGTAGAAGAACTTCGGGGCGCCATTCGGCCCAGTATGGTTACCAAGGATCCCGACGAGAAGCGTCGCATGCGCGAGGCACTGGCGAGTGAGTACTTGCCGCAGTGGGCGGCCAATGTCGAGCGCCTGATTGGCGATGGGCCGTTCTTCGGTGGGGCCGGGCCGCAGGTCGTGGACCTTAAAATCTACGTCGTTACGAAGTGGCTGCGCAGTGGTGTGCTCGATCACATTCCGACTACGGTCTGGGATGCGTATCCCAAGCTCCTGCGCATTCACGACGCGGTTCGCGACGACGCTCGTGTTAAGGCGTGGTATGCGCGCAGCTAAGCGGGTGTTTACAAATTAGGCTGCGAATGACCCTGGCGTGGACTTGCTGCACGGCTGGGGCCCTCCCCAAGCTCCGCTTGGGGGCCCAGCGGACGCGGACTCATTTTTTCGCCGGGGCGTCGAAAAAATGTGGTCCGCTGCGGCCCCAGCCTTACTGGCTGTTGTGGGGGGAATTTGTAGACATATGCTGGGGAGGGCTAGGGGCGGAGCTTCCAGGTGGTGCTGCTGGCGGGTTGGAAGCAGTGGATGTGGGCGAGGGTGCCGGCGCCTAGCTCTTGGATGATGCCGGCGCCGAAGCCGCGGGTCTGGCAGTAGCGGCTGATTTCGATGCGGGCTTCGGTCGATGTGAAGTTGCCGCTGTCGCAGGCGGGGCCGAGGGCGGACTTGTTGACGTCCTCGATGAGGTCAGAGTTCCAGCACGAGACCCACGGGCGGCCGGTGAGCTCGAAGATCTGTCCGCTGCTCCAGCCGAGGTCGTTGCAGAAGCGGTGCGAGGCGGCGGAGCAGTCGAGGCTGCTGACCGCGCGATCGTCGCTGCAGCCGCCGTGGCGCAGGGAAAGCTCGGCGAAGGTGACGGCGACGCTGTCGTTGAAGAGCGGCGTGCAGGCGATGGTGGCGTCGCTGGTGCTAGCGGCGGTGGGGACACCGGACAGGGCGATGGGCGGGCGGTTGCTGATTAGCTGGCGCACGGTCTCGGCAAGGTTGCGGGTGCTGGCCAGGGCATCCTTGGTGCCGCGCTGGGCGCAGAGCCGATGCATGGCGGTGGCGCAGGCGATGCTGCCGAGGGCGCTGGGGCTGTTACAGGCGGGCTGCTGCTGGTTCAGCACGAACTGGCCGGCGCTGGGCGTGACCTTGATGGCGTCGGGCTTGCAGCCGGCACCGTGCGTTGTCAGGCAGATGCTGCGACCCGAGCGGGCATGCGAAAAGATCTGCACATCGTCGATGGCGCCGCGGAACGAGCCTTCGCCCCCCGCGGGGCAGGTCTCGCTGTTCATCACCAGACCGGCGCCGACGGACAGCGGGCCGGTGCCGAGCTTGAAGGTGCCGCGCTCGACGGGCAGTGAGCGACCGCTGCTGACGCCGTTTATATATTCGGCGAATTCGCCACTGGTGCCGTCCCAAGTGTAGGCCAGATGCGTCCACTGCCCGACGGGAAGCGCGGGGCTGCGTCCCAGCCGCAGGCGCCGGCCGTTGAGCTGGATCGAGAACTGCACGGTGTTGTCGACCTCGTAGATCAGGTCGATGCCGCCGCCTTTTTGCAAAAGGTAGCGATAGGGGTTGCCGCCGCAGCCGCGGTTGATGTCGGCATCGGGACGGACGAAGAGCTGAACGGTAAAGCCGCTGACCGGGGCACCGACGCCGGGCACGCTGCTACTGGGGTCGGTCAGGTTGACCTGCACCGCACCGCCGCCGGGCAGGAGCAGCGCCTTGCCTTTGCCATGCGGTGTCCATAGCGATCCGGAGTGCGGCTGGGTTACGCCCGCCGAGGCGGCAATCTGCGCCGTGCCGATGAGTGAGCCGGTGAAAAAGCGCCCCGAGAGATCCGGTGTGCGTCGCAGATCGTAGGTGCCTTGTCGCGTCACGAGCTCGTTGAGCGGTAGGAACAGGAGATAAAAGGGGTTTTGGATCTCGGCGACGTCGACCTCGTTGTAGTCGTTGGTGTTGCTGCCAAACAGCGCAAGCACGTCGTGGGTCTTGGTCACTGGCAGGTAATTTCCGTCGAAGCTGCGGCCGCGCGGCAGGCTCTGCACGGGGTTGCGCTCTTGCTCGAAGTTCCACATCGGGCCGCTGTAGAACAGGTGTGGGTGATCGCTGCGATCGGTGTTGATGCTGCCGTCGATGTGATAGGCGGTGTAGTTGGTGTCGGCGCCGATTAGGCTGACGGCTTCGCGGCGTGCTCCGTCGGTAAACGGCACGGCGACGTACAGCACGTTGCGACCTTCGTGATCGATCCAGACGTAGGCGGCATGAATCAGATCGCCGCGCGCAGTGTCAGCGAAGTCTTCGCCAGTGGCGGCCTTGAGGCGCTTCCAGGACAGCGGATAGCGCTTAAGACCTGGGTTGGGATCAGAGGCCATCATCGACAGCGGGCGCGGCGGGCTCCAGCCGCTGGCCGCGCACGGCGTCGCGTTGTAGGTGTACATCAGGTGGTCGATGCCGCCGTCGTTGGCGGGGGTTCCCTGAAAGACCATCAGGCGGCCGTCGGCGGTCATGCTGGGCTCGATGCCGCGCAGGCTGGCGCCGCTTGTTGTCGTTAGAAACTCCAGGCCGCCGGTGTTAAACGACGCGATGTCGGCATCGGCGGCAAACGGTCGATCGACGCGGATATCGGCGGTGCGGCGGCGAAAGCGATTCGGGCCATTGAACATCTGCGAGTCGAAGATGTACGGCCGATAGATCGCCTGTCCGCCGGCGACTGTGTAGGGCGCATTGGGGTCGGCAAAGCAGAAGGCGAGGGCGTTTTCACCCCCATGCACATCGATGCTACGTCCAGCGGAAAAGGCGCTGCCGAAGTCCGGCTTGCCTTCGCTGTCGTAGGCGATGGCCTCGGGCCGGAAGACGCGGGCCAGCCAGGTGGTGGTGGTGCTGGCGGCATCCTCGCGCACGTTGGCGACGAAGATGCGTCCGTCCAGAGACGAGGTATGGCCATTGCCGCCAAACGGCGTACCGATCCGCGTGTTGACCAGCGAGGGGCGCGGTGCCGCCACGACGGCGCTGGTCAGGCTAAGCAGCGGCAAGAGCAGGGCACAACAAGTGCGGCGCAGGGATGATGGGACGCGGGGGGAGAAGCGCATGCAGCCTCCTTTTTCGACGGTGGGCAGGGATGAAGGCGGCAGCATACTCCGCCCTGCGGCGTGGGCGCGGGCTTTGCTGATCACGCAGACCGGCCCGGCATTTTGGTCGCCGTGCGTGCCGCATTCGTAGTACATGGCCGTCGTGCGGCGCATGCGCATCGACCAACAGATCCTGCGAGTCCGAGACGAACCTGAGCCCCCGCCGAGTGGGGCAGCAGCGACGGTGCCGCCGCTTCTGTGCATCCACGGGGCGGGCATGTCGTCGGCGCTGTTCATCGATACGCTGCGTCGCTTCGCCCCCGGTCGGCGCGTCATCGCCCCGGATCTGCCGGGCCACGGTCAGTCGGCAAGTGCCGGGCCGCCAAGCCTGTCTGGCTATCGCGATACGCTGCTTGCGCTGTGTGATGCGCTGGCCGTGCCGCGCGTCGTTCTGCTGGGTCATTCGCTGGGGGCGGCGATCGCACTTTCGCTGGCGTCGGTCGCCGCGGATCGCGTGGCGGGCCTGGTCCTGCTGAACGGGGCGGCACAGCTTCAACTTCCCGACGAGCACTTTGATCTGGTGCGAGCCCACTGCACCGCGGAGCCGTTGCCGCACGCCCCGCCGCGCGAGCCCCCGCCTTCGTTTATCGATCGCACGCCGGATGCCTTTGCCGAGCTGCTGTTTTCCTCCAGCACCTCGCCTGATCTGCGGAGTCGATTTCAGCCCGTGCTGTGGGCGGCGGAGGCCCAGACCCTGCTCGGCGATTTTGCGCTGTGTCGTGGGCTGGATGTGCGGGCGGCCTGCAGCGGTCTGCGGGTCCCGAGCCTGTTTGTGGCCGGGGCCGATGATCTCTTGGTGCCGCCTGCCCAGGTCGCCGCGACCGCCGCGCTTTTGCCCGCGGCTGAGGTCCTTGTCGTCGAGCGCAGTGCGCATCTTTCGCACCTAGAGCAGCCGGCTGTGGTCTACGCGCGGCTCGATGAGTTCCTGCGCAAAATTCGCAGCTAACTTCGCGACTTGGCTTGGCGCCTCGCAGGCCGGGTGATAGCTTCAACCATTGGATACCGAGCCGCCCAATGGGCCGAGTCCTTCTCAATCTGAGTGAGGTCGCCATGAGATCGCCCGCCCTCTTTGCGTTCGTGATGAGTCTGACCCTGTCGGCTACGTCGGCCCGGGCTCAGGATGATGAAGGTTGGGTGGATCGCGGGGGGCGCGACGGGGTGCGCCTAGCGATTCGCGACCGGCAGGGCTCGAAGTATCGCGAGATCCGCGCCATCGCCGAGGTCGACGCGCCGCCGGAGCGGGTGCTGGCCGTGCTGGCCGACGTCGAGCGCTATCCGCAGTTCATGCCGCCGACCGAGGAAGCCAAGCTCCTGCGTCGCGACGGTGATGCCGCGGTCTACTACATCGAGATCAACCCGCCGGTGGTGGCGCGACGCGACTACTGCTTCCGCGTGGCGTTTGATCACCTGCCCGAAGGCAAGCTGCGCAGCCACTGGGAGGTCGAGCCCAAGGGCTGCCTGCCCGAGCGCCGCGGCGTCGTCCGCGTCCAGGCCACCGACGGAGAATGGATCCTGGAGCCGCGCGAAGGGGGCCGCAAGACGCAGGCCTTCTATCGCTGCCACATCGAAGTCGGCGGGCAGGTGCCGGCCTGGATGGTGAATCAGCGCTCGATCACTCAGCTCCCCGACGTCATCAACTCGCTCCGTCGCGCCGTCGCCGAGCCTCGCTACGCCTCCTGCATAGCCACCCCCGCGGGCTGCCAGTAACTCGTCCTCAGTCCTCAGTCCTCAGTCCTCAGTCCTCAGTCCTTCGTCTTCAGTTCTGAGCCCTCCGTCGCGCCACTTGACCGGCCGAGCCCTACACCATTGCCCCGCCACGCGGATGCCGCAGTGGGTTGTCGCGGCCAGCGTGGCAATTGTCATCGACTGTAATGACTGCCATCGCGCCGGCTCTTGGATTGTCATCAGTTGTAACGAATCTGTCGGACAGGCTGACCAAGTAATACAATGAAATACTGGCGATAAGGTCGGTCGGGTAATAACCTTCTAATCAGCTAGCTGAACTGGTTAGCGCGATATAACCCACGGGGAGGAATTACCATGAAGACTGCAATTCAGATGGCTCTGGCTGCGCTGTCCTTGACCTCGCTTCTTGTGCTGCCGGGCTGCCCGGCCTCCGATGGCGGTGACGCGGCCAAGTCGGCGGCCAAGACCGAGGCTCCCGCCAAGGCAGATACCGTCGCCCCGGCGCCATCCACTGCGGTCGCTGACAAGGCCGCCCCGTCCCCAGCTGGCGTGCCAGTGCCGGAAGCCAACGCGGCCAAGCCGGAAGCACCGACTGCCGCCGCCGCGCCCGCCGAAAAGACGGCTGACAAGTAACGCAATCTGGCCGCACGCCGATTGTTAATTAACCTGCCTTCTTGCCCGCCGCCGACTGCCGCTTAAATTCGAATTAGCTGCTTATCCTACATCTGCCTTGTCCTGCCGCGTGGCCTGATCTACGGTGCGGCGATGAATACGTGGACTAGGTCTGCTCTCTCTGGCTTCCTTGCCCCCCTTGCCTTCGGTTTTGCGCTGTGGTCGTCGGGCTGCGGCGGCGCTGACAGTGCGCCCATGCTGAACTGTCCCAAGGGCCTGACGACGGTATGGACCGTCGAGCCCAGCGCAGGCTCACCCGGGGTCGGAGAGTGCGTGGTGCCGCTTCCGCCCGTCGACCCTGACAACGGGCTCCTCAAGCAGCCGTTTCCCACCATGCTGCGTCCGCCCGGCAGCTTGAACACGCCCGAGCGCATCGAGCTTGGACGCCTGTTGTTCTTCGACCCGCTTCTGTCCGGCGACAACCAGATCAGCTGCGCGCACTGTCACCATCCCGATCGCGGCTTTGCTGACGGACTCGATTTTTCGGTCGGCATCCGCGGCCAGCGCACCGGCCGCAGTGCTCCCACGGTGTGGAACGCGGCGTTCAACAAAGAGCAGTTCTGGGATGGCCGCGCTGCGACGCTGGAGGACCAGGCCAAGGGGCCGATCCAGAGCCCAGTCGAGATGGATCAGAAGCCCGACGAGCTGGTCGCCGAGATCCGCGGCATCCCGGCCTACGTCGAAAAGTTCGATCGCGCGTTCGGCGGCAGTGCCGGTTCGTCCGTGACCTTCGACAACATCGCGGCAGCCATCGCGACGTTCGAGCGCACCATCATCAGCGCCAGCTCGCCGTTTGATCGCTTCGCGGCGGGTGACACGAGCGCGTTGACGCCGGGGGCGCGCAATGGCCTCAAGCTCTTCCGCTCGGTCAGCACGCGCTGCTTCGAGTGCCACGGCTTCCCCAACCTGGCCAACCAGGACTTCAAGGTCATCGGCGTTCCCGATATCAAAGATCCGACGAAGCTCGATGCGGACCTGGGACGGGGCGGGATCATCAAGGATCCCGGCTACGAGCGCGCCTTCAAAGTTCCGACGCTGCGTAACGTCGAAAAGACCGCGCCGTACATGCATAACGGCATCTTCCACACGCTGGAAGACGTCCTCGACTTCTACTCCAAGGGCGGCGGTCACGCGCTGGGCGTTCCCAACCTCGATGACAAGATCCGCAAGTTTGATCTGTCGGAGTCGGATCGCGCCGATCTTGTCGCCTTCATGAAGTCGCTCACCGATGAGTCGCTAACCCCCGAGATTCCGTCGCAGGTGCCCTCGGGGCTGCCGGTCCTGCGCACGTTTAAGTAGCCGCTGCCAGGCGGTCTGCGCGGTTGCTGATCGCCGGCCTTGCCCCCCTGCTGTCCACCCCGAACCCGAAGTCCGTGAGGTCTGTCCATGAGCATTAAAAGCCGTGTTGGCGCGCTGTCTCGCTTCGCCCTGCCGCTGTCGCTTCTTCTGTCTACCGCCCACTGCGGCGACGTCGACATGGTGGTCGAGTCGGGCGGGTCAATCCAGGCGGCCATCGACGCCATGCCCAAAGAGCGATCGAGCTGGGTGGTGCAGGTCCGACCCGGCACCTACAAAGAGAGCCTCGACGTCAACCGCGCCGGCGTGGAGCTACGCGGCATCGTGAGCGGTGAAGATCGCGCCGTGCTCGACGGCACGCTCGACGGGGGCAAGCTGCGAAAAGATGCCGTGGTGGTCAGCGGCGCGCACTTCACGATCAGCGGCTTTCTGGTCAAAAACTACAGCGGCAACGGCGTCACCACGCAGAAGACGCACCACGTCACCTTCCGCGATGTCATCACCGACAACGCCGGCAAGTACGGCCTGTATCCCGTCGAGTCGGAAGACATCCTGATCGAAAACTGCGTTGCCACGCGCATCTCGGACGCTGGCATCTACGTCGGGCAGAGCAAGCGCGCCACCGTCCGCGGCTGCAAGGCCTACGGCAACGTCGCCGGCATCGAGATCGAAAACACCGTCGATTCCGTCGTCGAGGACAACGAGGCCTGGGACAACGCCGGTGGCCTCCTGGTCTTCGTGCTGCCCAATAACCCCAGCAAGGTCGGCAACCACTGCACGGTGCGCAACAACTACGTGCACGACAACAACCACGAAAACTTCGGCGATCCGATGTCGACGGTCGCCAAGGTCCCGCCGGGGCTGGGCATGCTGGTCATGGCCGCTGACGACACCACCATCACCAAGAACCGCTTCGAGGGCAACGGCTCGGTCGGCATCGCGGTGATCAGCATCGTGAACCTCGTCGGTACCACCTCGGGCCTCGACATCGAGCCGAACAGCGACAACACCCGCATCCTCGACAACACCTACAAGAACAACGGCCTTGCGCCGTCGCGCGCCTTCAAAGACGTGCTGATGGATCCGGCCGCGACCAAGGGCGGCGATCTGGTCTTCGACGGTACGGGCAAGGGCAACTGCCAGGACGAGCCCACCATCGATAACCTGCGCAGCCTGCTCATCCCGCTGAATCGCTGCTAACGCGGCAGGGCGGGCTGGCCGCTTGACTGGCCGGCCTGGCAAATCTTGGTCGCGCAGGGCGGGGGGCGCGATAGGCTGGGGGGGATGCGAGTGTTCAGCAACACGGCGATCTCTCTCGATGGGCGGATCAACACGCGGGATGATCTGCCGCCGGCTCTGGGGACCCCGCAGGATCTGCGACGCATGAAGCAGCTTCGCGCGCAGGCCGATGCGGTGCTGGTCGGGGGCGCGACGTTTCGGCACTGGCCGATCGCTTCTTTGCCCGAACCCGAGGCGCTGGTCGGACGCACCACGCCTTTTTGGAACGTCATCGTCACGCGCTCGTTTCAGCTGACCCCGCGCGAGTCGTTCTTGGCTGAGTCGCGCATTCGGCCGCTCTTTCTGACCGTGGCCGGGCATGCGCCGCCGTCGTTTCCCGCCGAGATCGAGGTCTACCCGGGCGATGACATCCCGGTGCCGTGGATCCTAGAGACGCTATCGCGGCGCGGCATCCGCAACCTGCTTATCGAAGCCGGCGGCGATCTGCTGTTTCAGTTCCTTGCAGCGGATGCCATCGACGATCTTTACGTCACGCTCTGTCCGTTGCTCATCGGCGGGTCGCAGACCGCCAGCCTTGTCGACGGCTCAGGCTTTAGCCTTGCGACCATGCGGCGCCTGCGGCTGCAGCAAGTCGAGCAGATCGGCGACGAGCTTTATCTGCACTACCAGCTACCGCGCTCGCCCCAGGCCGCCGAGTAAGAGGACGCCGCCGATGTTGAGCAACCTGCTAGCCGCGCGCGCCCAGATGGCCGTCTCGCTGGGCTTTCACATCGTCTTTGCCGCCATCGGCGTGGCCATGCCGTTTTTGATGGCGACGGCGCACTACAAGTGGCTGCGCACCGGCGACCCCGTCTATCTGCGGCTTACCAAGGCCTGGTCCAAGGGCGTGGCCATCCTGTTTGCTACCGGGGCGGTGTCGGGCACCGTGCTGTCGTTCGAGCTGGGCCTGCTATGGCCCGGCTTCATGCAGCACGCGGGGGCGATTATCGGCATGCCGTTTTCGTGGGAGGGCGCGGCGTTTTTCCTCGAAGCCATCGCCATCGGCATCTTTCTTTACGGCTGGGATCGACTGCCGCGCTGGCTGCACTTTGCCTCGGGCGTCCTGGTCGGGGTGAGCGGCATCTTTTCCGCGCTGTTTGTCATCTGCGCCAACGGCTGGATGAACTCGCCGGCCGGCTTTCGCTGGGTCGCTGGCCATGCCGTCGATATCGATCCCTGGGCCGCGATGTGGAACCGCGCGGCGCTCGGCGAAGGCATCCACATGTGCATCGCCGCCTTCGTCGCGACCGGGGTTGCCGCCTCTGGCCTGCACGCCTTTGGCCTGTACAAAGACCGCGACAGCGCGCTGCATCGCGCCGCTCTGCGCATTGCCCTGGGCTTTGCCTCCGTCGCTGCGCTGCTGCAGCCAATCCACGGCGATCGGCTGGCCAAGTCGGTGGCGGTGCGGCAGCCGGTCAAGCTGGCGGCGATGGAGGCGCTGTTCGAGACCGCCGCCCCGGCTCCGCTGCTCGTCGGCGGCTGGCCGGATGAAGTGCGGCAGGAGGTGCGCTACGGCGTGCACATCCCGCGTGCGCTGAGCTTCCTGGCCTTTGGCACCTTCGATGCGAAGGTCCGCGGCCTGGCCGAGTTCCCGCGTGAGCACTGGCCGCCCGTCGCCGTGGTCCACACCGCGTTTCAGGTCATGGTCGGCATCGGCAGCCTGCTGTTCGCGCTGGCCGGCGTCGTCTTGTTCCTGCTGTGGCGGGCCCCGCAGCGCCTAGAGCATCGGCTGGGCCTGGGTCTGATGATGGCCTGCACGCCGCTCGGCTTTCTGGCGATCGAGGCCGGCTGGACGGTGACCGAGGTCGGCCGGCAGCCCTGGATCATCTACGGCGTGCTCAAGACCGCAGATGCCGTGACGCCGATGCCTGGCGTGGTCGTGCCCTTCCTGTTCTTCTGCGCCTTCTACCTTCTGCTGGGCCTCACCGTGATCTGGCTGTTGCGGAGGCAGCTACAGCATGTCTCCTGAGCTAGGCCACTACGCCGCCGCCAACCTCGCCTTCCTCGGCGTCGCGCTGACCTTCTACTGCCTGTTCGCCGGCGCTGACTTTGGGGCTGGCATCTTGGAGTGTCTTAGCCCCAAGTCGTTCCGCTCCGCCGAGCGTGCGCTGGTCACGCACGCCATCGCGCCAGTCTGGGAAGCCAACCACGTATGGATCGTGCTGGTGGTGGTGATCCTGTTTAACGGTTTCCCAATAGCCTACAGCCGATTATCGATTACATTTCACATTCCCATTACTCTTATGCTTGTCGGGATCGTTCTGCGTGGCTGCGCGTTTACATTTCGACATTACGACGCGGTTCGTGACGATTCCCAGCGCTATTATAATGCGGTATTTGCCTGGTCCAGCCTGCTTTCGCCGTGGTTTTTGGGGGTCATCGCCGGCGGCGTAATCCTGGGTCGCAGCCCGATCCTGGGCGCTGACTTCTACGCCAGCTACGTCGCCCCCTGGTGCAACCTGTTCTGCGCCAGCCTGGGCCTTTTGGTCTGTGCTCTGTTCGCCTTCCTGGCCGCGGTCTACCTGCTGGGCGAGACGGCTGATCTGGCGCTGCGTCCGCCGCTCGTCCGGCAGGTGATGGCGACGCAGGGCGCGATTATTGTCGGCGGCCTGCTGGTGTTTCTGTGTGCCCAGCTGGATGGCCTGCCGCTGGCCCGGCGCTTCCTTTCCGACCCCGTGAGCCTGGCCGCGATGGGGCTTGCGAGCGGGCTTGTGCTGCCGCTCATTTGGCTGATCCGCGGCCAGCGCGTCCTTGCCGCCCGCGGCGTCGCAGCAGCCCAGGCCGTCTTGATCCTGACCGGCTGGTTCAAGCTGCAGTTCCCGGTGCTGATGGCCCAAGCGGGCCCGGGCGATCAGCCCGCACTCACCTACCTGCAAGCCGCGGCTCCGATTGAAACACAAAAACAGCTTCTTTATGCGCTTATTGTGGGTTGTTTATTAATATTGCCGGCTCTATATGTCCTATTTCGAATCTTTAAGACACAGCCAGAAAATCAATCTTAACCGCAGGCTGAATGCGAATCAATTCTTGCGGCGAGCGTTCGCCGCTTTATTAGTAAATACCTGATTGTTGCGGCGGGAGCGCGGGCGCGGGACTGTGGGCCGTGACATCCCCTCAGCGGCGGAATGTCGTCAGGTCGGGATGTTCCCGACGGGCGTTGCGCTGAGTACCTGATACCTGGAGCAGCGCCCTAAGTGCCTAGGATCCCGCCGTATTCATGCAGGTCCGCGCAGTCGCCCGTATTGCCTCGTCCTCCCTCGGCTGCGATCCTGCTGCTTCTCCTCTCTGCGGACTGGGCGAGGGCTGGCCTACGGGCCACGGCGCGTCCAGCGAGGTGCATCCGAGAGGTCTGAGGGAACCTTGATGCGCATACTTCCCATGCTGTTTGTGTGCCTTGTCGCGGCTGCGCCGCTCCCCGCTTGGGCGCAGGCGAGTCCGACGGCGAGTCCGACGGCAAGTCCGCGCCCCGGGACTGCCGGCCCAGCGACCCCGACGGCAAGCGAGGCGCCCGCTCCGCCGGTTGTGCCACTGACCCCCGAGCAAGAGCAGGCCGCGCAGGCACCCCCGCCGCCGGTCGAGCCTGCGATCAAAGAGACCAGCCTGCCTGAGATCGCCGGCCTGCCGCTGGCGCGACTGATCGACCGGGGCAATGTGTTTTCGGGCCTGGGCAGCTTCAAGCAGCTTCTGCCGAAGTACGGCGTCGCCGCGTATGTGCACGGCATCGGCATCGCCAGCTTTTCCCTGCAGTCGAATCCCGAGCCGGCCGAGCTGCCCGATTCGCTCGGCAAGCCGCTGCACGCCTTCGGTAGTGAGCTGACGCTGTTCGTTGGTGCGGAGCTCTTCGACCGGGTGTTTGTCGAAGGGCAGGTCTTTGTCGATTCGAGTGGCACGGTGTCGTCTGACTTTGCCCAGATCGACCTGCGCATCTATCGCGACTACATCATCGCGCGCGGCGGACGCTTCTACGTGCCGATGGGCGGGCTCAACGTCTATCCCGAGCCGCAGTACATGTATCCCTGGGTGGTGCCGGCGATGTTCTTTGGCACGGTGCTGCCCGGCGAGTGGAGCGATCTCGGCGTGCAGTTCCATGGTCGCCACCAGTGGGGCGAGGGGCGCGGCTTTTCCTACGCGCTGTACGTCGTAAACGGCCTGGAACAGAAAGCCACGGACCCCAACGGACCGATTACCGGCGGTGCTCTTTCGGACATGCGCGACAACTACCTCGACGAAAACGACGGTCAGAAGTCGATCGGGCTGCAGTTCCAGCTAGAGCCGCACCCCGGCCTCATCTTCGGCGCCTCGGGGTACGAAGGGGTCTACAGCATTCGCGACAAGCACCGCATCTACATCGCCGATGGCCACTTCGGAGCGCGCATCGGCAAGCTGTCGCTGCGCGCCGAATTCGCCGCCACCTGGCAAGAGACCGAGGCCGACACGCTGCTTAAGCTCGGCGGCTACGGCCTGATTAGCTACCGCTTCAAGTACCTGGAGCCGCAGATCATGGTCGATGGCATGCGCCTCGGCGGCTCGCCCGATCTGGATCGCATCGCCGGCTCGCTGGGCGTGGTCATCTACCCCTTCCCGACGAAAGTTCCGACGGTGTCGCTGCGCGTCGGCTACTCGGCGCGCTGGAAGCTCGACAGCGGCGAGTTCGCCACCCACTACGGTCGCCTCGAACTGCGCGCTGCTTTCTAACGGAAAGAGTACGTCGAACGCCATGAATCGTCGGGCTGCCCTCACTGCGCTCCTTTACGCCTCCCTCACGGGGCTGGCGGGAGCCGTGGAGTTTGGCCCGAAGCAGGTCGCGCTGTTGCTTCTGCGCATCCTTGCCTACGATCGCAACTTCAAGGCGCGCACCGACGGGAAAAGCGCCCCCATCTTGATCGTGTTTCAGGAAGATAACGATCTCTCGCTGGCCGCCCAGACCGATCTTAACAACGTCCTTGAAGATCTGTCGGCCTCGGTCACCGTCGGTGGGCTGCCGCTGCGAGTCGCTGCCGTTCCCTATGGCAAGCCGCTGGCGTTAGAGGCCCGCGTCCTATCCGTGCATCCCGTCATGCTGTTTGTCTGCCCCGGGCTGGCCGAGGCCATCCCGCAGATCTCGGCGGTGTGTCGCCGCCGTGGGGTGCTCAGCGTGACGACCAGCAACGCCTATATCAAAGGCGGTCTCAGCGTCGGGCTTAGCCCGGGGGAAGACCGCATTCGCATCGCAATAAACCTGCCGGCCAGCAAGGCTGAAGGCGTTGACCTGGATGCCGCCCTGCTGCGCATCGCTGAGGTCTATCGGTGAAGGATTCACGATGAAGTCCTTGGGTCTGTTCTCTACGCTGCGCATGCGCTTGATTGCGCTGACCAGCTTGATCGTGCTGTTCATCTCGATCTTCCAGGCCTCTTTCTATCCGCAGCGTCTGCGCAACAGCCTGCGTCGCCACATGGAGGAGCGCCTGGTCAGCCTGGCCACCGCCACCGCGAGCAACATCGCTGCGGCCCTTGAGTTCGACGATCAGAAGACCGCGCAAGAGGTCTTGGATGGGCTCAGCCACGTCAGCGACTTCGCCTACGCCGTTGTCTTTCGCGCCGGGGGCGATGTCATGGCGCAGGCTCTACGCACGCCCAGCGTGATTCCGTATCTGCCAGCCGGCGAGCGCCCGCAGATCACCGTCAGCTCGGGTGTGCTGCGCATCGATCAGCTGGTGCGCGGCAAAGGCGGAGGAACCGGCACGCTGACCCTTGCGCTATCGCTGGCCAGCCTGGCTGCGGAAGAGCGCGAGCAGGCGCGCATCGGCTTGCTGGCTGCGCTCTTGGTCTTCCTTTTGGGCTGCGTGAGTAACTTCGTGGTCGGCACGATCCTGACTGGCCCCGTGCGCTTGATGACCGATCTCGCCCTGCGCATTGCTGATGGCGATCTCTCGCAGCCCAGCCTAGAAATCGATCGCACCGACGAGATCGGCAGGATGGCCGCCGCCTTCGACAAGATGCTGTCGATGCTGCGCAACCTGGCCAGCATTGCCGAGCGCATGGGGCGCGGCGATCTCAGCGGCAAGGTCGTGCTGCAGGGCCAGGTGGGCGATGCCTTTCGCTCGATGATCGAAGGGCAGCGCACGCTGGTGCGACAGATCACACAGGCCGCGATGACGCTGGGCGGCACCGCCACACAGATCCACGCTGCCATGCGCGAACAGGATGCCTCGACGACCAAGCAGGCTGCCGCCGTCACCGAGGTCAGCGCCACCGTCAGCTCGCTATTGAGCAGCGCGCGTGACATTGCCAGCTCGGCACACGGCGTGTTTGAAGATGCCGAGCGCTCGCGACAGACCACCGATGACGTCAGCACGCAGGTGCAGAACCTGCACTCGCACACCGCGCGAATCGCGGAGCTTCTGGAAGTGATTCGCGAGATCTCGGATCGCAGTGATCTCTTGGCGCTCAATGCTTCGCTGGAATCAACGCGGGCCGGTGAGGCGGGGCGTGCCTTCTCGCTGGTCGCGTCCGAGATGCGCCGCTTGGCCGAGCGCGTGACCGCTAGCGTCCAGGATGTGAAGTCGCTCCTCGTGGACATTCGCGGCTCTACCGAACAGACCGCGCAGCGCACCGCTGAGAGTCGGCGGCTCGTCGAGAGCACCACCGATTCGGCCCGCGTGATCTCGATGGTCACCGAGCAGCAGCGCACCGCGACCAGTCAGGTGCAGGAGAGTATGCGCGAGCTCTCGGGCCACCTCTCGGCCAGCGTGACCGCGGTGCGCGAGATGCATGTCTCCTCGGAACTCCTGCGCGATACCGCCGAGCGCCTGAACCTGCTTGTGCAGCAGTTCAAGCTGGACGCCAGCACGGCAGAGCCGGCCACGCTTTGAAGTCCTGACGCCGCACGCCCGGCAGCGGCGTACACTGCGCCTCCTTATGTCGCTGTCTTCTCCGCTTCTTCAGCCACTTCCGGTCGAGCTGCAGTCCGCCCTCGCGGCCCGATTTCCCGACGGGGCGCCGGGCGCTGCGCTGGGGATCTGGCACCGCGGGCAGAGCTATGCCGGGGGCGCTGGGTTGGCTTCGCTCGACGCGCGCCTGCCGTTTACGCCGCAGACGCGCTTTCGCGCCTGCTCGATCACCAAGCAGCTAGTGGCGCTGCTCCTCTTGCAGCTTGCGGAAGCGGGCGCCCTATCGCTGGATGACTCGCCAGACCGTTACCTGCCGCAGCTCCGCTCGGCCGGCTTTGATCCTCGGCTGACGCTCTGGCAGCTTGCACAGATGCGCTCTGGCTTGCCGGACTACTGGTGCGTCGCGATGCTGACCGGCGCCCAGCCCGAGACGCCTTTTTCCGCCGCGGCCGGTGCTGAGCTGATTCAGCGCCTGGCCTCGCCGATGTTTCCCCCCGGGGCGGGTACTCGCTACAGCAACGGCAACTTTCGCATCCTGCAGTGGGTCCTTGAAGCGGTCAGCGGACAGTCCCTTGCGGATCTCTTGCAGGCGCGGATCTTTGCGCCGCTGGGCATGACGCAGAGCTGCCTGGGCGAAGACACCGCGCAGCCGCTTCCCGACGGCACGCGCGGCTATCGCGCCCTCGGCTCGGATTGGGAGGAGGAGCGTACCGCCATTGTCTGGTCGGGGGATGCTGGCCTGCTGACCACGCTCGCCGATCTTTTGCGCTGGGAAGCCGCCATGCTGGGCATCGGCGATGTGCAGCTGCCGCAGTCGGATCAGCTCGCCCTGGCGCGGCCTCGTCCCGATGGCAGCCGCGCGAGCTACGCCTTCGGGGTCAATGCCTGGCAGAGCGGATCGCGACGCATGCAGTGGCACAGTGGTGCCCTGCGCGGCTTTCGCATGATGCACCTGCGCTTTCCAGATGATGGTGCCGCCGTCGTCGTCCTGCTCAACCGCACCGAAAATCCCATGCCGCATGCGCTCGCCTTCGCGCAGCTCTTGGGTCTAGAGCCCGCCTGGGATCGACCCGCCTCTGGCCTCGCCGCCGGACCCAATTTTCCGACGGGAGCCTTCTTCTGCGCGACGCTTGATCTGGTCGCTGAGCTGGCCGGCAGCGCGGCCGCGCCGACGCTGAACTTGGGCATGGATGGACAGCCGCTGCGCTGGACCAGCGAACGAGAGCTGGTCTCGGCCGATGGCTTCACCCAGGTTCGACTCATCGCAGCTGGGCTGGAGATCCAGTCCCGCAGCCTGGGCTTTACCGCTCGCTTTGCCGCGCTTCCGGCCGGCGATGCCCGACCCTCCGTCGCGGGTCGGAGATTTTCTAGCTCGCTTCTTCAGTCCGCGGTGGAGTTTGCCGCCGATGGCCGCACGCTGTGCTTCAGCGGTCCACACGGTCGCTCGCTGACCTATCCGCTGCGCCCGCTGGGCGGGGGACTTTTGGCCTTTGACTGCCCGGTTGCGCTCGACGAACCGCCACCCGGTCGCTTCCACCTGCGACTCGCTGGCGACGGTCTGCGCTTCGGCTGTCTTTTAGCGGGCGGCCCCGCCCTGCACTTTGTCGAAGAAAAACCGGCGCTGCTCTGACGGACCCAAGCTTGCTACGACAGCGCGCTTTCGAGACCCAAGATCAGCTCGGTCGGCGCCGATTGCAGGTGGAGGGGCAGGCGCCCAGCGGCGTCGCACTGGGTCAGCAAGCGCTCGGCGTGGGCGCGGGCCGAACGGGCAAGCGGTGCCAGCCCAGTGAGCGGGGTCAGGACCTCGATCAGGCTGCGCAGCGTGACGGCATCAGCGCGGCCCTGATCCAAAAAAGGAATGCGGTTCTCGCGCTGTTCGCTGATCGCGCGGACGAAGCGTTCGATAAAGCGCGCCGTCGCCAGCATCTTGCCGAAGTCGAGGTGTTCTTCGGTGTCCTTGATCGTGTGATAGCGCGCCGACCGCCCCGCCGTCAGAAACAGGAAGGGCACCTGCCGCCGCCAAAACGCGTTGTAGTCGGAGAGCGGCGGAATGATCTCGGCATCAGCCGGGCGGACGATGAGACCCGACTCTGAGCGGGCCAGCGACTGCAGCGTGGCCAGCGTGCCCTCCGAGCGCTCGGCTCCCAGCGCGAACAGTGTCTGTCCCACTTCGGCTGGCAGTCCGGCAGGACCCAGGGCATGACCCACCAGATCCATGCAGACCATCATGTCGATTTTTTCGACGGGTGGACCGACTGTGTCGGCATTTTCAACATAATAGGCCGAGCCCATCTCGCGCGTCAGGAAGTACGGCGGCTCCTCCGCATCGAAGGCCGCGATGAGCACGCCGCGCCCCAGGGGGCGGAACTGCTTCAGCCGGCGCGCCACGTCTACCAGGATGGCCACCGCGGCGGCGTTGTCGTCAGCCCCGGGGTAGTAGCGTCCGATGTGACCACCCAGGTGATCGTAATGGGCCGCCACCATCACCCAGCGATCGATCTCACCGGGGATGGCGGCGATGACGTTGGCCGCCGCCGTGCTGCCGATCCGCTGCTCCGCCGGATCCAGCCCATAGGTCTGCAGGGCAGAGACAATGTGCTGTCGGGCCCGAATGCCGCCAGGTGTCCCGGGAGCCCGGCCGGCACAGGCGGGGGAACACAGCTCATGAACCAACTTCTGCATCGGTTCCTGCATCAACTTCTGCATCGGGCTTGCTGTCAATCGTTCCGGCATCGCTGGTCTCCCGGGCGGACTCGGCCCCGGCGAACGCCTCAGCTGGGGCCCTGGCGCGTCCGACTACTGAATGAGCCGCTTGATCTCCCCGCTGGCGACATAGGATCCGCCGCCCGAAGCCTCCACCACCTCATCACAGACGTACAGCACGCCCAGCTCGCGAATGCTGCGCGGGAAGCGGATGTTCCAGCTGCCAATGCGGGCTCAGCGACGGCAAGGCCGCGGGACCCGGGGCGCTGTGGTCCCGGGGTGGTCCGTGCTCTTGCGGCCTGGGCCTGGGGGTGGAACGAGAAACCGCTGACTCGTTTGCCCTCATCGCGGAATCATTTCGGAGTAGCCTTGTCCGCTGCGGGTTTTTCCCGGAAGGACAAAAAGGAGTCATTCCAATGTCAGCAGAGAGCAGCCTGAATGACAGCTACCACGGCCGAGTTCTGCAGAGCAGCTTCGCCGATTCACGCGAGGACGGCCTGGCCTGGTACCGCACCTCCTACGTGCAGGTGCTGGCGGCGATCGGGCTGGGGGTGCTCCTGGGAACCTGGTGTCCCAAGTATGCTCAGCTGCTCAAGCCGCTGGGGGATGGCTTCACCAAGCTGGTCAAGCTGATGATTGCGCCCATCGTCTTCTGCACGATTACCCACGGCATCGCGTCGATGGGGGATCTGAAGCGCCTGGGCCGGACCGGGCTGCGGGCGCTGATCTATTTTGAGCTGGTCTCGACCCTGGCGCTGATCTTGGGACTCTTGGTCGTAAACCTGGTGAAGCCGGGGGTCGGACTGAACCTGGATGTTCGGGTGCTGGATGCCTCAGTCGGCAAGAGCTACCTCACCAAGGCGCATGCCAGTGGGCAGGTCGATTTTCTGCTGAACATCATCCCCACTTCCTTTTTGGGGGCGTTTGCCTCCGGCGACCTGCTGCAGGTGCTGTTCTGCTCGATCTTAACGGCGTTTGCTATTAGCCTCCTCCCCGAGGGGGGACAGAGTGTCCTAAAGACGATTGAAGAGGGTTCAAAAGTCTGCTTTTCGATGATGAACATTATCGTCAAGTTCGCTCCCCTGGGGGCGCTTGGCGCGATGGGCTACACCGTCGGGAGCTTCGGCCTTCACTCGCTGCATAAGCTGCTTAGTCTGATGCTGGCGTTCTATGTCACTGCGGGGCTTTTTGTGGGCATTGTCCTAGGCGGTATCATGCGTGCCTGCGGTATATCGCTGATTCGATATCTTTCGTACATTAAGCAAGAGATCTTCCTGGTCCTAGGAACCAGCTCTTCCGAGACGGCGCTGCCCGGGCTCATGCGCAAGCTGGAGGGTCTGGGCTGCGCCAACGCCACCGTGGGTCTGGTGGTTCCGACCGGCTACAGCTTCAACCTGGACGGCACCAACATCTACATGACGATGGCGGCCGTGTTCCTGGCCCAGGCCACCAATACCCCGCTTGACCTCAAGCACCAGCTAGGACTGCTCTTGGTGGCGATGATCACCTCGAAGGGAGCCAGCGGCGTCGCCGGCGCCGGCTTTGTCACGCTGGCCGCGACGCTGGAAGCCGTGCCGGGCATCCCCCTGGAGTCGCTGGCCCTGCTGGTCGGCGTCGATCGCTTCATGAGCGAGTGCCGAGCCCTGACCAACTTCATCGGCAACGGGGTCGCGACCCTGGCCATCAGCCGCTGGGAGGGCGAGGTCACGGCCGCGGAGCTACAAGCCAAGCTGGGATAAGACTCCGGAGTCTGGTCAGCTCACCCCCGGTCGCTCCCATCCGACAGTCCGTTGCCTAGCCTTGCTTCGTCTGGCTCATGCAGAAGCGCAGCGCCTCCTGCAAGCTGCGCAGGGTCACGATGCTGCGCAGGTCAACGCCCAGCTGCACGACGATCTGCGCCACCGCTGGGTGAATTCCGGTGACAACCCCCGTCGCCCCCAAGAGGCGCACCGCTGACAGCAGGCGAATCAGCTGCGCGGCGTCGTTCTTGTCCAGGTGGTCGACGCCGGTGAGGTCCAGGATGACAAACTTCACGCGGCGCTCGGTCACCGCCCCGAGCAGCCGCTCCATGATCATGGAGACGCGCAGGATGTCGAGGTTGCCGATCAGCGGCACCGCCAGCACACCCTGCCAGATATCGAGCAGCGGCGCTGAGAGCGCAGCAATCTGTTGGTTCTGCCGCGAGATGGTCGTCAGCTGCTCGTTCATCTCAGCGAGCAGGCGGTTCTTCTGCTCCGCTTCTTGCTGCGCTTCCAGAATGCGCGCCTCGCGTTCGGCTGCGACTCGCCGCAGCTCTCCTTCTAGGTGCTGGCGGTCGCTGATGTCGTGGACCAGCGAGATGACGCCCACCACCGTTTGATCATCGCGGCGCAGTGGCGTGTTGTGCCACTCGCAGGTGATCATTCGTCCGTCGCGGGCGACGTTTTCGTTAATGCTGTGCGTCCCCCCCGCAGCATGGAGGAGCGTGCGAAAAATATCGTCGACGAGTGGACGAACCGGAATCGGGATGATGAAGCTGGCGTGCTGGCTCTGCGCCTCGTCGCGCGGCCAGCCGAAGATGCGCTCGGCCGCCTTGTTCCACTCTGCGACACAAAACGTGCTGTCCCAGATGATGACCCCAAGCGGCGCATCATCGAGGACCCGCAGGGGAAGGCTCTGCAGCATGCCGGATGCCGTAAGCGCTTCACGTCCAGCCTGGGCCGCTTCCCCCAACTTGGCACTTTGCATAGTGCTCACGATTTTAGCCCAACCGAGGACTTGAGCCAGCGGTCTGCTGCGATTGCGCGTGAAGATGTCGGACACACCCTAGGGGCGATGATAGGAACGCGAGCCTACGCAGGTAGCCCCCCCGAGGCCGAGGTCCAGCGACGCACCACAGCCCTGCAAGCGAACACCCGCTTAGGAAGTGCTACGGAACTTCAGGCGGTCCATCTCCTCTGCCAGAAATTCCGGAGCGAGGTGCGCATAGACCAGCGTCATCTTGATATCGCTATGCCCAAGGATCTTCTGCAGGGTCAGGAGGTTCCCGCCCTGCATGATGAAGTGCGACGCGAAGGTGTGGCGCAGGGTGTGCCAGGGGTGGGCGGGGACGCGGCAGCCAGCCGCCCTTAGCAGGCGCGGCAGACCCAGCTTGGACTGTGGACCGTGCACGCTGACCCGGCGGCCGGTGATGGCAGGAAATAGGAGTCCGGCCGGAGTCCCCGGACATTCCTTTTTCCAGGCTTGCAAAATAGGAATACAGGCACTTGGGAGGCGCAGCGGGCGGGGCTTGCCACTCTTGGGCAGGCCGTCATAGCTGCGCGCCACGGTTAGGCGGCGAGTCGCAAAGTCGACGTCCTGCCAGCGCAGACCCAGAAGCTCGCCCTTGCGGAGGCCAGTGTGAATCGCCAGGTGGGTGCAGGCCGACAGCAGGCGATTCCGCAGCGGGCCAAGCTGCGTCTGCGCTTTGGCCTGTTCGAGAATCCGCTCGACCTCGTCCTGGCTGAAGAAGTCGAGGCTGCTGGCGGCAATCGGTCGCTCGACGCCGCGCAGCGGGTTGTGCGCCACCAGGCCCAGGCGCTGCGCCCAGGCAAACATTGCCGCCAGCATCGCCAGCGTCAGACGGACACTGGCGGGAGCATGCGAGCGGGAAAGGGCATCGCGCAGCCGTCCGATCTCTGGGGCTGAGACGTCATCGGCGCGACGACGGCCCAAAAGCGGCAGCGCGCGGCGCAGGTTCTTGCGCGCGTGTCGCCGATAGCTGTCGAGATCCTTGATCGCCGGGCGGCTGTATTCGCAGAGAAAGCGCTCGACAAGCTCCGCGACGCTGGGGACCGGCGCTTTGGGCTCTTCGATGCCAGCTCGACCACGGGCCACGCGCGCTTCGATCTCGACTAGGAACCGTCGGGCCAGCTCCTTTGTGGGCTGGTGACTGGCGCGCTGCTTCCTTCGACCGTCGTGATCGATGTAGCGCACATACCAGCCAATGAAGCGTCCCCCCTTGGTCTTGCGGACGATGTCTCCCACGACAGGACCCCCGACGGATCGTATCACGGGGGAGACCCCGCGACCGTGGTCCAAATGGGGTCCGCCAGCCCGAGGGCGTTCTGCCTCGGCCGCTCCTCGAACGGGCTTTACGGATGGGGCAGGGCAGCGGGTAAGGGCGCGAAATAACAGCCGTTTTTTAGGCGGCCAGCGGGAAGCGGATGTTCCAGGTGGAGTTGTAGCCGTCTGAGACGACGCGGGCGCGGAGCTTCTTGCCTTCGGGGACGCACTGGACGAGGACGCCGGTGCCGATCTCGGTGCAGGTGGGCAGGTCGGCGGCGGTGGCCGGGGTCTTGGCGGCCTTGCTGGAGCTGGCGCGACGGGTCGGGCTGCTGCCGCCGCTCACCGACTCGCCGGGGCGCAGCAGGCGGCGGATCTTGCCCTGCACGCGGTAGAAGCTGCCGTCGGAGCTCGGCACCACCGCATCGACGAGATAGGTCACGCCTTCCTGCCGGATGGCGCGCGGGAACTGCACATTCTTGCTGGGATCGAAGCCATCGGCGGTGACGCGGATGCGCAGCTTGCCGCTGACTTTTTCGCAGCGCAGGGCGATGCCGCCATCGGGCTCGGTGACCGTCGGTAGCGATGCGGCCGAGCCGCCTGCCGTGCCACGCTGGGCCAGCTCACCACGGCTGCGCGTACCGGCCTGGTACGACTGATCGCGCAGCTCTTTGCGCAGCACCGAGTCAAAGCTGCCGCCCCCCAGCCGTTCGGCAAAGTGCGACAGCAGCTCGACCTCTTCGGCGAACTCGAACTGATTGGCCAGCGGGCTTGCGCGCAGTGACTCGGCCAGCGCCGAGAGCTGCTGTCCCGCTTCCTTGTGCTTGCCGGCGTCTGACAGCTCAACAGCCTGCTCTTTGACCTTGGCGACACGACGGCGGATGGCTTCGCCCAGCACCGCGGTATCCGGCGTGGTCGTCGCATCGTCCTTGGCCACGGCCTGCGCGCTGACGGTGAGCTGTCCCGTCACTTCGCGCGCACCACCGTCTTCCGGAACGCGATAGCTGTAGTGCACGGTGCACAGCGGCAGCGGGCCCTGCGCCGTCGGCGTAACGGATAGATCCAGCGCCAACACTTTGTCTTCAACGCTAGAGACATCGCCGACCGTCACCTTCTGGGCGCGGCCCTCGCTCACACTGCGATATAGACTCAGGACCTCGACACTCGACACGGCAGCCGCCGGCTCGATGCGCACTTGCAGGTTCTGGGCGCAGACCGACGACAGACCCTCTAGCTCGATGCGGAAGACCTGCGACAGATCTTCGTGCGACTCGATGTAGTAGTAGTGACCATCGCCCGCGCGGGCCATGCCGATGAGCAGGTCTTCGTTGAAGCTGGTGCCAAAGCCCAGCGTCGTCGTGGCGACACCGGTGGCCGCGCGCTCCTGCGCCAGCTTGACCAGCGTCGGCGTATCGGTGGTGCCGACGTTGGCGTGACCATCGGTCAGCACCAGCACGCGATTGACCTGCTCTTGCGAGAAGTGCGCTTGCACCAGCGATCCGCCGCGCTCCCAGCCACCGCACAGGTTGGTGGTGCCACCGGCCCGCACGCGATCGATGGCGCCCTTGATGCCGGCCTTGTCGGTCGCTAGCGCCGGCGCCACCAGGGTGTCGATCTCGTCGTCGAAGGTGACGACCGATAGACGATCCTTGTCCCCCAGCTCATCGACTAGGGCCTTGGCCGACTTGATGGCCTGGCGCAGCGGCGTGCCGCCCATTGATCCCGATCGATCGAGCACCAGGCTCAGGTTCAGCGCGCGGCGCGGCGTGGCTGAAGCCGCCGTCTCATCGGCGGCGAAGCGAAGGACTAGCGAGATCGTGCTCGATTCACCGGCAGCGATCGATCCATGACTCAGCGCGTGCGTAGCTTTCACAGATTCCTCCCCCAAGCGGCGGTCCGGGTGTGATCGGGGGAGCGCTCTTTGCTCCCTCTTTTGCGGACCGCACAGTCGGGCTAGCGTAGCAGGAATTTTGGCTGCGCGGCGACGGGGGAGGGGGCTGTGTAAGCCCGCGAATTTGCGCGTGGTTTTGCGCCGGGTATCGGCCGTTCCCTAGCGCACGGCGCCTTCTTTGAAGTGCAGCGCGCCATCGCGTCCATGTAGCTCGACCGCAACCCCCAGCGGCACCGGACGATTGCGATCGCCATGCCCGAGCGGCGCATTGCAAAACGCCGGCAGCCCCAGGGCCTGCGCCCGCTCTGCAATCACCGCGGGTGCCGTCGTCGGTGCCCCACTTGTGTCGATGCTCCCATCAGCCACCGCCGGAGCCTGACAGCGCACCAGATCCCCAGCGACCACCGCCACGACATCGCGCAGCGCCCCCGACAGCGCAAGCTGCGTTAGCGCGCGATCGATGCGATACGGCACCTCGCCGACTTCTTCGATCAGCAGGATCACCGGCTCGCCGGGCGTTAGCGCTGCCGCAAGTGGCGTCCCGCATAGCCGCGACAGCATCTCTAAGTTGCCGCCCAACAGCCGCCCGCCGATCACCGCATTCCCCCCGCGCGCCGCATCGTTCAGCGGCTGCAGATCGACGATGGGCGGCGGCGGGCTGGGATCTTCAAGCAGCGCCCACAGCGCCGCGACATCGCTGGCCGGAAGCTCGCCAAGCTGCGTCACCACCGGCCCATGAATCGACACCTGCCGTCGCAGCGCACACAGCGCATGCAGCACCGTGATGTCCGAAAAACCGACAATCGGCGCTTCACTTGTCGCGTAGCGATCCGGGATCAGCGGCACTAGGGCGGGTATCAGGCGCAGCAGGCCATAGCCGCCCCGCCCACAGAACACCGCGCGCGACTGCGGCGATGACAGCGCCCAGCGCAGCGCGCTCAAGCGACGACCATCGTTCCCCGCCAGGAAGCCATAGCGCGCAAGGACCCCGGGGCTGTCTTCGACGCGATAGCGCGCCGACAGCTCCCCCAACCCCCGCTCATACCGCTCGGGCGGCACCGGGCCTGACGGCGCGATGACGGCCACCGAATCACCCGGGCGCAGGCGTTTTCCTTGTCGCCAAGGCAGAAGCTGAGACAGACCACGCATGGCCCCTACCGTAGATCGATCGCGGGCGCTGACCGAGGGAATAATCGAGCACCCGCACCCGG
>CALFYE010000233.1 GCA_937952145.1 uncultured Myxococcales bacterium | reverse complement strand
TGCGGCCCCATCCTCTGGAGCTCGACGGGGAATTAATTTGTAAACACCTTCTTAGCAACGGTCTGCCTAGTCCGCCACACGCCACGCCGGCTTGCGCGCTGCGGGGGGACGCGTTCGCTGCGCAGGAAAGGGTCACTTTTTCCGACCATCGCTGTTAAACCCAGCGGAAGATCGGGCATGAGCAATCAAGATCAGATCGTGTATTGGAGCGGGCCGGTGGGGGACACCTGGGTCGCCATGGGAGAGCGGCTCGACAAGCAGCTGGATCCGCTGGGACAGGTGACGCTGCGCGCGCTGGATCCGCAGCCTGGCGAGCGCATTGCCGACATCGGTTGCGGGGCGGGACAGACCACCTCGCAGCTTGCCGCGACCGGCGCCCAGGTGATTGGCGTTGATATCTCGGCGCCGCTCCTGTCGGCCGCGCGGCGGCGCTTTCCGGAGCTGACCTTCGTCGAGGCAGACGCGGCGACCTACGAGCTCGGCGAGCGCGACGCGATTTTTTCCCGCTTCGGCGTCATGTTCTTTGCGGACCCGGTCGCTGCCTTTGCCCACTTCCACCGCTGCCTGCGCCCCGGTGGCCGCATCGCCTTCATATGCTGGCGCGCCGTCGAGCAGAACCCGATCATGCTCGCACCGATTGCCGCCGCCGTCGCCGCCGGCATCCCCGCGCCACCCCCCGGCGATCCCTGCGCCCCCGGCCCCTTCGCCTTTGCCGATGGCGAGCGCCTGACCTCGATCCTCACCCGCGCCGGCTTCAGCGAGATCGGGCTCACCCCGCACGACGAAGCCATCGGCGGTAGCGACCTCGACGCCGCCCTTGACCTCGCCCTGCAGATCGGCCCCCTCGGCCGCCTCCTGCGCGAGTCCCCCCAGCACCGCGCCGCCGCCCTCGCCGCCGTCCGCACCACCCTGGCCACCTACCTCCAAGACGGCGTCGTCATGATGCCGTCGGCCACCTGGGTGGTGACGGCGAGGAGGTGAGCAGGGGCCCCAACCACGCGGCCACCCCAGGGCGAGTACATTTCAACTAATGTAAGTATTTGAAAACACGAATTTTTTGTTGAGTGATGGGGGTGGTTTCGGGAACATGGGCAGATGGGGTTTTTGTTGGCTGTGCGTCGGAAGGGTGGGGGGAGGTGGGCCAGCCGGGGGCTGGGCTGGGGGCTTTTGGCCTGGGGGCTTTTGACGTCGGCGGGGGGGCGGGCGGATGAGGGGATGTGGCCGCTGCATGGGCTGCCGCGGGCGGTGCTGAAAGAACGCTATGGCTTTGAGCCGAGCAGCGAGTGGGTGACGCGCATGCAGCACGCGGCGGTGCGCTTTGCCGACGGGGGCTCGGGGGCGTTCGTCAGCCAGAGTGGGCTTGTGCTGACCAACCACCACGTGGCGCGCGGTTTTATCTACAAGCTGTCGACGGCCAAGCGCGATCTTTTGCGCGATGGCTTCTATGCGGCGACGGGGGCGGCTGAGCTGCCCTGCCCGGATGGGGAGATCTCGGTCCTTGACTCGTTTAGCGACGTCAGCGAACGGGTGCGCGGGGCGGGGGCGGGCGAGGCGGCGGCTGGCTCAGCGGCCAGCTCGGGGCTGGTGGCGCACGCGCAGCGTAAGCAGGTCATCGCTAGCCTGGAAAAAGAGTGCAGCGAGGGCAGCGGCCTGCGCTGCGAGGTGGTGACACTGTACGGCGGCGGTCAGTACTGGCTGTATCGCTACCGTCGCTACAGCGATGTCCGGCTGGTCTTCGCGCCAGAGGAACAGGCGGCGGCGTTCGGCGACGAATACGACAACTTCACCTATCCGCGCTACGCGCTCGATTTTGCGCTCTTGCGGGTCTACGAAAACGGCAAGCCGCTGTCGACGCCGGGGGCGCTGCACCTGCGCTCGCAGCCAGCGCAGCCGGGCGAGCTTCTGCTGGTGCCGGGGCACCCGGCCTCGACGAACCGCGGGCTGACGCTGGCCCAGCTTCGCTATCACCGCGAGGTCTTAAATCCGCTGTCCTTGACCATCCTAGAGGCCCGGCTGGCGGCGCTTTCGCGCTACGCGGCGGCGGGGGCGGAACAGGCGCGACGCTCGTCGGCGCTGCGCTCGCAGCTAGAGAATCAGCTGAAGCGGCTGCGCGGGCAGCAGGCGGGGCTGCAAGATCCGGCGGTGCTGGCCCGCAAAGAAAAGGAGGAGGGCCAGCTGCTTTCGGCGCTGCGTACCCGGCCCGAGTCCGTCGGGGGCGCGGCAGGGGACGGCCATCCCATCGCCCGCATCGAGCGCGCCTACGCCAGCCTGCCAGCGCAGGCCCGACGGCTGAGCTACGGCACGCTGGCCCCGTCGCGGCTGGCCTCGCTTTCGCTGTCGCTTTTTCGCTATCCGGTCGAGACTGAGAAGCCCAACGGGGTGCGCTACGAAGAGTTTCGCGACTCGCGCTTACCGTCGCTGCGGGCGCAGATTTTGTCGCCGGCTCCGATCTATCCGGATCTGGAAGAGGCGGTGCTGGCCGACTGGCTCAAGCAGCAAGAGCGGGCGCTGGGGGCGACGGATCCGCTGGTGCGGGCGCTCTTGGCTGGACGCTCGCCGGCGGAGGTGGCGCATCAGGTGGTGACCGGCACGGCGCTTCTGCAGGTGGCGGCACGCAAGGCGCTTCTCGACGGTGGAAAAGCCGCGCTGGCTGCCAGTCAGGATCCGCTGATTGTGTTTCTGCGCCGCGCTGATCCCCAGCTTCGCGAGCTGCGCGCCTACTACGACGAGCAGGTGCAGGCTGTCGAGGTACCGGCGCAAGCGCAGATTGCCGAGGCGCGCTTTCTGGCTCTCGGCAAGAGCGTGTACCCCGACGCGACTTTCACGCTGCGCTTAAGCTTTGGTCAGCCGCTCGGCTACGAAAAAAACACGACGCTGGTGCCGTATCAGACGCTGTTTTATGGCCTGTTCGAGCGGGCGCTGGCCTTTGGGCAGAAGCCGCCGTTTCAGCTGGCACCGCGCATCGCGCAGGCCATGACGCGGGGGGGGATCGATCCGACGACGCCGCTCAACTTCGTCTATACCGCCGACACGATCGGCGGCAACTCGGGCAGTCCGGTGGTCGATCGGCACGGCGCAGTGGTCGGTCTGAACTTCGACAGCAACATCGAGAAGCTGCCGAACCGCTACTACTACGTGCCGGAAGAGGCGGGGAGTCGCGCCGTGGCGGTGCACAGCGTCGCCATCCTCGCGGCGCTGGAGCGCATCTATGACGC
Organism: uncultured Myxococcales bacterium; assembly: GCA_937952145.1. Taxonomy (GTDB): domain Bacteria; phylum Myxococcota_A; class Polyangia; order Palsa-1104; family JAEUJZ01; genus JAEUJZ01. The sequence goes on along the minus strand of CALFYE010000233.1, from coordinate 29,716 downwards.
CGGGCCGCTGGCTGCTGAGCTGCGCCGTCCGCCGGCGCTGACGCCGTAGCTGAGGCTGCCGGGTCTGCCGTCGTGCCCAGTCTGGGACAGGATCTGCCGCAGCTTTTGCAGGAGCTCCGCCTGCTCGGGGGCGGTGATGCGCAGCGAGCGCAGCGCCCAGGCGAGATCAGAAAGGAGCTCGGCGGGACTGTCGGTATCGAGGCTCGGCTCGGGAGGAGGGCTGACCGGGAGGGGCGACTCACCGGGACCGGGACCCACCGCGTAGCTGAGCAGGTGTTGCGCTCGACCGATGCCTAGGTTGTAGGCCAGCCGCGTCCGGGTCTGCGTCCGCTCGGCCCAGGCGCCAGCGATGGCGGCCAGGGCGGCGCGACCACCGAGACGGGAATGCAGGCTGCGATCCTCGACACGGTGGGTGGGGGGACTGGCGCGGCCTGAACCGTCGCTGGCGGGCGGTGGGCTGGTCGCGCAGGCCAGAAGCAGCGAGCCCCCCAGCGAAAGCAGCGTGGCCCTCGTCGAAAGCTGCGCCCGCCGCCTCGTCATGGCCTGGTCTCCGACCTTGGCTGTCTTCGCCCCTGCATGCGTGCTCATCGTCGCATATTGCTGTGTTAGGCTGCGAGGAATCAGGCAGCGTAGCCTACTTCCTAGGAGGGCCCGCCCTATGCGGCGCACATCGATTCACAAGCTGGCAACGACCCTGCTTCTGTTCTCTTCGTTTGTTATCGCGGGCTCTTGCCGCGAGCAGCCGCCGTATGAAGAAGCGGCACTTCAGCGCAATGGCAGCACCGTGATCGTCGAGTGTGGCGTGCTTCCCGATGCCACCTCGGGCTCGCGCTGTGACGTCACGCCCAGCCCCAGCGGCAGCAAGTATGTGCTTTTGCGCGGCACCGTGCTGCAGACCGATCGCGTGCTGCGCGGCGGCGAGCTTCTGATCGATGGCCAGGGTCGCATCGCCTGCGCCGACTGCGACTGCCACAGCCAGACTCCAGGCGGGGCCGAGGCCACTCAGGTCAGCTGTCCCGACGGTGTGATCTCGCCGGCGCTCATCAACACGCACGATCACATCACCTACAACAAGCTGCCTCCGGCGGCGCACGCCACCAACCGCTACGACCACCGGCACGAGTGGCGCAACGGTGTCAGCGGCGATCCGACGCGGCCGAAGCTCACCTACAGCGCCAGCAGCAAGACCGAAACCGTGCAGTGGAATGAGCTACGCCACCTGATGGCTGGCACGACGGCGATCGTCAGCGCGGGTGATGCCCCCGGCGTGCTGCGCAACCTCGACAGCACGACGCTTGCGCGGCAGGAGGGGCTGAACCAGACGGTCGTAAACTCCGACACCTTCCCGCTCGGCGACACGTTCGGCGAGCGCCTGACCAGCGGCTGCACCTATCCCAGCATCACCACGCAGAGCTCGATCAGCGATGCCGATTCCTACGAGCCGCACATCAGCGAAGGCGTAAACGTCGAGGCGCGTAACGAGTTCCTGTGCACCAGCGTGCCGGGACAGGGGCAGAACCTGCTGCTTGAAAAGACGGCGATTATCCATGGCATTCCGCTGTCGCCGGCCGATGCTTGTCTGGTCAGCCAGCGCAAAGCCGCGCTGATCTGGTCGCCGCGCAGCAACATCGCGCTGTACGGCCACACGGCGCAGGTGCCGATGTTCGATCGCGCCGGAGCACTGCTGGCGCTGGGTACCGACTGGACGCTGACCGGCTCGCTGAACCTGCTGCGCGAGCTGGCCTGCGCCGATGAGCTGAATCAGAAGTATCTCGACAACTACTTTAGCCCCGAGGCGCTGTGGCGGATGGTGACGCTCAACAGCGCGATCGCCACGGCCACCAACGACGTCATCGGTCAGATCGTGCCGGGGCTGGTGGCTGATATCACCATCTTCTTGGGCCAGCGCGCCTATCAGAACGCGCCGCAGCCGCGCTGGGATCACGCGGCGGTGGTGCGGGCGGGTGTCGAAGATGTGCTCTTGGTGCTGCGCGGCGGTCTGCCGATGTACGGCGATGGCAACGTCATGGAAGGGCTGGGCGCTGGCACCGCCAAGCTGTGCGAGGCCCTGGATGTCTGCGGCGTCGACAAGCGGATCTGCGTCGAGCGCGAGACCAAAAAGAAGCTCGCCGATCTAGAAACGGCGGCGGTCAAGCCCGTCTATCGTCTGTTTTCGTGCGGCGCTCCTCCCGATGAGCCGACCTGCAAGCCGCTGCGCCTGGGGCAGTTCGACGGCAGCATCACGGCCGACGATCCCGATGGCGATGGCTTGATCGGCAGCGCTGACAACTGTCCCAAGGTGTTCAATCCCGTCCGTCCGATCGATGCCGGTAAGCAGGCGGATAGCGACGGCGATGGCGTCGGAGATGCCTGCGATCCCTGCCCGCTCGACAAGGACACCAACGTCTGCCCCCCGCTGCGCGCGGCGGACTGCGATAGCGATGCCTTTGAAGACGGCATCGACAACTGTCCGTTCATGAGCAATCCCGATCAGACGGACAGCGACCTCGATGGCATCGGCGATGCCTGCGATGCCTGCCCCGACTACGCCAACCCCGGCTTTGCCCCCTGCCGCTACACCATTAAGGATCTGCGCACGCCGGGTAGCCCGAAGCGCCAGCCTTCGGGGACCAAGGTGCGGATCGACGATCTGGTGGTGCTGGGTCTGCGCGCCAAGTCGAGCTTTGGCTTCCATGGTCGCGATCTCAACGGCAGCCAGGACTACGCTGGCGTGCTGGTCTTCATCGGCGGCAGCGCTCCGCCCAAGGCCTCGGACGGTACGCCGCTGCGGGTCGGTGACATCGTCAGCGTCACCGGTCGCTACACGGTATTCAGCCAGCAGGACGAGATCGATCAGCTGGCCGAGCTGGTCATCACGGGTCACCTGCAGGACCCGCCCGTGCCGCTCGATATCACCACCCGCGATCTTGTCCCTGGCACCGGCAGCCCATCGGAGCGCTTCGAAAATCTGCTGCTGCGCGTGCGCAACGTCTATCAGCGCCGCCTGTTCGCGGCGATGAACGAGGACGACTTCTGGGCCACCGATGAAATGGCCGAGACCTGTGCCGCCAGCGCGCCGCCCTGCGTTCGTATCGGCGACTTCCTCCTCGATAACGGGGTCTCTAACGGCGCTCCACCCTTTACGGCGGGTGCCACCTTCAGCAGCGTCACTGGCATCGTCAGCGGCTTTAACAACACCTACTCGTTAGAACCCCGCGACGCGACCGACCTGCAGCCGTAGCCGGCGCTGGGCGGGCCTGGAAGCACAGGGTCGAAGCCGCGCCCTGTTACGTATCGCGGTAGCCACCCTGGGGCCAGGTCGCGCGCAGCCCAGCGCAGGTTCACGGTGCAGAGTCCGCAGACCGAGTCCCCGGCGGTGGGGGGCTTCGCAGTATCCTTTAGGCATGGCAATCGCTCTTTGGAGGCTGCGATGAACTGGCGGTTAGGCGGGGCTTGGTTGTTGTCTTTGGCGGTGTCGACTGCGACGGTGGGGATGGTCACAGGCTGTGCCAGTAAGAGCAGCCTTTCGGCTACCTCGGACTGTGGAAAAGAGATCTACTGTGGGCAGTGCGCATCGCGCGGCGGCTGTGGCTGGTGTGGCGATGCCAGCGACGGCAGCCAAGGACGCTGTGTGCAGAAAGACGACGCCAGCTGTGCGTCGCCTGCGACCTTTAGCGCGACCCCCGATCGCTGCCCCGCGCCGCCTGCGCTTGCCGGATCGGCCAAGCCGCTCAGCCAGCCCGGCAGCAGTCGGGACTCGCCAGAAAAGCAGGCGATTGGCGCCGCCAACTATGAGCGTGTGCGGCAGGCCATGGCCCGTGCCTTCCCGGTCACACGCATCACCGACAACGTGCTGGATGGCGTCGTGCAGATCCTCTTGCGGCGCCGTCAGCCGGGGCAGGCGGGGCCGGTCGATCCGACGGTGCGCGAGCAAGCGCCGATTCAAAAGACGGTGCAAGAAGGCGAACACCGTCTGTACCTGGCGGCGGCCGATCATCACCGCGTCAAAGGCATGCCACCGAACTCGCAGCCCATGGAGTCGCGCTTCAACATGCCGCTGCCGGTCGTCCGCGTGCCGTTGCCGCCCACGCTGACGGCGCAGAGCTCGACGATTCAGACGACGGTCGGCGAGGTCGATCTGCGACGGGATCACCTGCTGGGCAGCCTGGATCTGATTGCGGAAAAGTATGGCGGCGCCGATTACCTGGGCTATCGCCCGGCCCGCGTCGATCTGATCACGCCGGCCCGCTCCACCAACAGTCGCTTTGGGGCGATGGCGGTGTATCTGGGCTATCGCCGTGCTGAAGATCGCGCGCCTTCGTTCTATCTGCTGGAAGCGGGCACAGCGACGGGCGAAGCCAAGATGATCTACTTTTCACCGAGCATGCAGCCGATCGAGCGGGTGACCAGCTACTACCTGCCGACTCCGTTTGTGAACATGCGTTACACCTACGGTGGCGGCTTGACGATGCAGGCGGCGCCCAATGAAGACGAGCCGGATCAGCTCATCGTGCGCTCGTATGCCGTCGGGGATAGCGAGCCCTACATCATCGTGACCGTGAAGTACGAGCACCGCCCGAGCTTTCCGCTGCCGCTGCCGGTTGAGCTCATCGCGGATGCTGGCGCGCGCATCGCGCTGATTGCGCGCACCATGGGGGTGTCGGCGGTCGAGCTGCAGGATCTGTTGGCCAACCTGGGGCAGAACCTGCAGTGGACCGAGACCCCGCGCTACGTGCCGGCGGCCACCCCAGGCACTGCCCCCAACACTGCCCGCTAGGCTCTTTCGTCGGGGTGTCGGAGGGAAGCGGCCCTCGGCCTGGATCTCGATGGGGGAACGAATATGTAAACACGTGCTTAGAAGGTGTTTACATATCAGGCTGCGAGTGCCCCTGGCGTGGGCTTGCTGCACGGCTGGGGCCCCCGCGGGCGCGGCCTCCTTTTTTCGTCGGGGCGCCGAAAAAAGGAGATCCGCTGCGGCCCCAGCCTTTGGGCTTTGGGTGGGGAATCAATTTATGAACAGCGGATTAGCCGTTGATGCAGAAGGGGAACATCACGGACTCGGGGGCTTGGGGGATGGTGCTGGGGGTGGCGGTGATGGTGACTTGCCAGAGGCCGGGCATGAACAGGTTGACGGGGGTGACGCGGTACTGGCCGGCGGGGGAGCCGGCTTCGCTGCTCGCGGCTTTGACGGGGGTGCCGTGGCCGTGATCGGGCATGTATGGCGTGACATCGAGCGTCGCGCCAGAGAGTGGGCTACCGGCCTTGTCGCGGAGCTGCAGGGTCCAGGTGTTGTCGCCTTTCTGCGGCGGGCCGGGCTGGCTGTCGGACAGGCGCACGATGAGGTTGCCGCTTTGGCTGGTCTTTTCCATGCCCGGTGAATAGGCGTCGGCGCGGGTCTCGTTGGCGCAGGGGCTGCTGGAGCCGTGCTGATGATCGCAGCCAGACAGCAGGTGCAGTGCGGCCAGGCCACAGAGGAAGAGAGAGAGGTGGGGGCGCATGGGGGCTCCTGGTTCGGGTTTCGGGAAACGGAAAAGTGGGCGCTTCCGGGACTGGGCGAGTTTTAGTTCGGGGCTGTGCGACGGGCCAGCGAAACTTTTTTACGCCAGCCGGCGCTTGGGGATTGACCCTCACGCTGCGTGAGGCCCGATAAGAGGCTGCGGAGGCCCGAGGTGAAAAAGACGCGCAAGGCATTGACGGTGAGTGAGGTGGCTGGGCTGACCGGTGTCAGCGTGCGCACGCTGCATCACTACGACGAGATCGGTCTGTGCAAGCCCTCGGCGCGCAGCCGCGCTGGCTATCGCCTGTACTCGGCCGCGGATCTGGAGCGCTTGCAGCAGGTGCTGTTCTTTCGCGAGCTGTCGTTTCCGCTCGCTGAGATCACGCGCATCGTGACCGATTCGGCGTTTGATGTCGGCGCCGCGCTGCGCTGGCAGCGGCAGCTTCTGACCGACAAGGTCGCGCGTCTGCGGGCTCTGATCGCTGCCGTCGAGGCAGCTTTGACCGCACGAGAAGGAGGAAGGACCATGAGCCACGAGGAGCGCTTTTCGGTATTCGGCGACTTCGACCCCGCAAAGTATGAAGACGAGGCACGCGAGCGCTGGGGGCAGAGCGAGGCCTATCGCGAGTCGCAGGCGCGGACGAAGCAGTACGGCAAGGACGACTGGCAGAAGATCAAGGCCGAGGGCGATGCCATCTTTCGCGATCTGGCGGCGCTGCTGAGCGCGGGTCAGCCGGCTGACAGCGTCGAGGCGATGGCAGTCGCCGAGCGCCACCGCCAGCACATCGAGCGCTGGTTTTATCCCTGCGCGCCGAGCATGCACCGCGGCCTGGGCGAGATGTATGTGCAGGACGAGCGCTTCACCGCCAACATCGATCGCTACGCCCCCGGCCTGTCGGTCTATGCCCGCGATGCGTTTGCTGCCAACGCGGCGCGAGCGATGACGCGCGCGTCGTAGCGAGCTCGGGTACAGCAGTCGGTGGGCGGCGGCGCTGACGTGATATAGCGGCCGAATGCCGACCCTTCGTCCCCCCCTCCTTGTGAGCTTGTTTGTGCTCGGACTGGGCAGTGGCTGTCGTCCGAGCCCGTCGCCCTACCAAACGCTGCATGAAGGGCTCTTGCCGCTGTGTCGCGCTCTGCCCGAGATCGCGCGGCGTGGCGAGTTTTTGCACCTTACGCCCAAGGAGGCGGGGACGCTGCTCGTCACGGCACTGGAGCCGCATCGGGCCCGACTGTCGGGGCTGTCGGCGAGCTACGAGGCGCTACCGCCGACGGAACGGCGTGTGGTGCTGGCGCGGGTGTCGCAAGCTTGCGCGCCTGAGCTGCGCGCCTTCTACCTGGCTCTGGCTCGCGTGACGGCGACGCTGCACGGTGAGGACGAAGCGGCCGAGATGGTCAGCCCGGCAGTGCGGGCCTGGCAAGACAGCGGCGCGCTGTGGGCGTTCGAGCTCTTCGCCCGCGACACGGTGGCCGAGCTGCGCGAGATGGCCGAGGAAGAACAAGAGCGGCAAGGTAAGCCGAGCGGGGGAGAGCACGATGCGCGCTAAGACTGGCGGCACAGTCCTTGGACTTCTTTGCATCCTGAGTGCGGCCTGCGCGCCGGACGAAGACCTGCTGCGCGAGCTGAATCCCGACGAGGTGGTGAGCGAGCCGAGCGAGCCGGCGCCAGGTCGCGTATCGCGGGTGGGATCTGAGATCACGGTGCGCGGGCAGGTGACGACGATCAGCTTTGCCTCGCGCATGGTCGGTCGCGACTTCGCGGTGGTGCCGACGCGCTATCTGCTGCTGCAGACGAACGAGACGCAGCAGAACCAGAGTGATGGCTGGGGCCTTGGCGTCGAGCTTCCGCTGTCTCTGCTGCAGGCGCGCGGCTGGCGGCTGGCCCAGACCGGCGATGCGATTCGCGTGCGTGGTCGCCTGACGCGTCTGGCCTGGGATGTGGCGATGGTGGAAAAGCCGACGCTGACCGAGATCAGCGAGTACGCGATCGAAGCCGCTGCTACGGCGCGTCCACAGCGCGGTCTGGGGCAGCCGTGTGAGCGCGATATGGACTGCCAGGATGAGCTGTGGTGCGAGCGGCGCGGCGTCTGCGGTGCGATTCCGGCGCTGAACTGGGACAGCGATCAGGCCAACATCAACGGCACGTGTCTGCGCGATGAGGACTGCCCGGCGGGGCAGCGCTGCGATCCCGGCTATCGCATTCCGGCGAGCGGCGACTACAGCCCGAACTATTTCCCGCGCCGTGACATCGGTCGCTTCTTGTGTCAGGTCGATGCGGCGGCGAGCCCCGACAGTGTCTGCCCGCAGCCGGCGGCGCTGGCCGACTTTTTGGGCGGTCGCTATCCCGATGGCAAAGAGATCTGCGTGCAGGCGCAGATTGCCTTTCCGCTGCTGGCGCCGGACCGCGACACCCATGTGCAGGGCGAGGTGCCGTGGCCGCTGCGCTATCCCGAGACGCTGCCGGCGCTGGGACCGTTCGGCGCAGCGATGGAGAACGTGCCGATGTACAAGGACCCGGCAAACCCGCGCGGGGCGCTTGCTGATCCGCCGATGGGTAGCCGGATGCGCGTGCTGGGCACGGTTCACTTCGATCCCAGTCACGGCTGGTGGGAGATTCATCCCATCAAGTGGTTGCAGAGGCAGCCTTAGCGGTCGTTGGCTTGGGGGGTGTTTACATATTGAGCTGCGAGTGACCTCGACCCGACCTTGCTGCACGGCTGGGGCCCTCCCCAAGCTGCGCTTGTGGGCCCAGCGGGCGCGGAGTGCTTTTTTCGCCGGGGCGTCGAAAAAATGAGATCCGCTGCGGCCCCAGCCTTACAGGCTTCTTGGTGAGGGGGGATTTGTAAACAGCTGCTTGGTTTGTGGGTTAGGGGAGGCGGAGGGCGTTGATGGCGGCGAGGGCGCCGCCGCAGGTGCGTTCGTGACAGCTGCGACAGCCGGCGAGGACGGCGTCGTAGGCTTTGGCGACGCTTCCGCGATCGGGCGCGGCATCGAGCAGGGACACGGCGCTGAGGTAGCCCTGGGCCAGCGCGTCGAACTCGGCATCGCGATCGGCGGGGTTGGTGGGCCACGAGCAGCGAATGCGACGGAACTGCGGCAGGAAGGGGCCGATGGGTGGTCGGCTGGTTCCGGGCTCGGCAAGCTGGGCGCGCGCGGCTTTGAGTGTCGCTTCCATGCTGCGCATGAGTGCGGCTAGCTCGCTCTGGCCGTTGGGGTTTCGCGTCGAGGGGATGAGGTGGCCGGGGCTGCCGGGCACGCCGGGCGTCAGTCGTGTGGCGGCGGTGCAGTCTTCACTCTGGATAGTGGGACTGTCGGGGGGGTTGGCCGCTGGGCTAGCGGCGACGGTGGCGGGCGGCGGGGTGGCGGGCGTCGAGGTAGCAGGCGGTGCGGCTGATGCGGTCGGCCCGGTTGGCCCGGTTGGCCCGGTTGGCCCGGTCGGGTTGTTGCAGGCCGCAGGGCAGAGCGCCATCAGGCACAAGCCCAGCAGAGCACCGCGCCGAAGCTGCTGGGACGCCGTGAGGGGACCCGCTGGTAACGAGAGGAACGCGCGACTTCTCATAAGGTCGCAGGCTATCACGCGGTCCGGCGGCGCGAGCAAGTGCGGTGCGGCTCAGCGCACAGCGGCGATGTGTTGGCGTAGCGCTCGATTGACCGGCTCGACAAGATGCAGCGGCAGGCCGTGACCGGCGTCAGCGAAGCGCTCGATGCGCGACGCGGGCAGCAGGCGATGGAGCTCTTCGCTTAGGCGGGTCGGTACGACGATGTCTTTCTGGCCGGTGAGGATGAGGGTCGGGATGTCGCGCAGCGGGGCCATGTCGCCGCCGCGGTCGTGCCACATCGCGGCGATCTGCTGCCGCACGATGGCTGGCTGCTGCAGGAAGTCGGGGCAGAAGATGTGCTGCACTGTGCGCAGCTTTTCTTCGTCGGATAGCGTCGCTAGGTGGGCGGGCGGAAAGCACAGTCCGGCGGCGGCCAGCCAGCGCGAGCGCTCGGATCCAAACAGCATGCGCAGGGACACGCGCAGGTTGGCCAGGCCCGGTATCGCCACGTCGCGACCGCGGGGCGAGGTCGACAGCAGCGACAGGCTGGAGACCCGCTTGGCGTGTCGCCGCGCCGCCGCCTGCACGATCATGCCGCCGAGCGAGTGGCCGACTAGGTGCGCGCGATCGATGCCGAGGTGATCGAGCAGGTGGATGCAGTCATCGCCCATCTGATCGACGCTGACTTTGCCGCGCAGCGGCTGACTGCCGCCGATGCCGCGATTGTCAAACCAGATCAGGCGATGGTCGGCCCGCAGGTCGTCGATCTGCGGCTGCCAGCCTCGCCCCAGGCAGCCCGTGCCTTGCACCAGGAGCACGACTGGGCCGCGCTCTCCGGCTTGCTCGTAGGCGAGGGAGACATCGGGGAGGGAGCAGGTCGGCATGGGGAGTCCTCTGAATGGGTGATGGGGATGAGCTTGTGAGTGCGAGATGCGCGCTGCGGTCGGAGGGCTACGCGCAGCTAGGGCACAAGGGCGACATAGACCTGCTGATGGTCGCGCACCCCTTTGAGCGAGACCAAGCGCGGACTAAATGCCGGCCAGGCTGCGTCGTCGCCTGCTTTGTCCGGCGTGGACTCCGGCCACAGTCGGTGGGTGCGTTCATCAAGGACGATCTCGCCGGCTTGGGCCTGGCCCTGCAAGCGCGCCGCGAGGTTGACGTGGTGGCCAATGGCGGCGAAGCCACGCCGGGCATGCGTGCCGATGATGCCGAGTGCCACCGGGCCGCTGGCGATGCCGACACCAATGCCCAAGCTAGGCTGTCCGTCGATGATGCGCTGGCGGTTTTGTGCCTGCGTGGCGCGCTGAATCGCGACACCGGCCTGCACGGCTTGCTGCGCGGCCCTCGCCGGTTCGCACTCCATACCGAACACCGCCATGATGGCGTCGCCGGCCACATGCTCGACGATGCCGCCCTGGCTCTCGATGGGCTCTAGCATCAGTGGCAGGTACTGGTTGAGCGTGCGGAACACCTGCTCGGGGGTGCTCTGTTCGCTAAACGGTGTGAAGTCGCGGATGTCAGCGAACAGCACGGTGACCTCGCGACGCTCGCTGTTGTGCCCGCGGCCCCAGCGACCAGCCAGGATACTCTCGGCGACGGACTTCCCAAGGTACGCATCGAGAACGATGGCTTGGCGTTCGTTGCGCAGGCTTAGCTCGTTGCCTTTTTGCTGCATGGCCTGCTTCTGCGCGTGCTCGCGACTGCTGTCGAGCAGGATCACCCAGCTATCCTGGCCGTCAGAAAAGATGTGCAGATCGGCGCAGCGGCCATTGTCTAGATGCACCGCCGCAAGGGTTAGCGCCGGACCCTCATGGGGCAAAAGGCCCGCGCAGAGGGCCAGCTGACTTTCGGCAGGTTGGCCAAGCTGCAGCGACTCCAGGCCGTAGTGCGAGAGCGCCCCCCCTTTTTCGCTGACGCAGCCGGCGGCATCGCAGCACAGAAAGGCGGGCTGCAGGGCCTGCACGAGGTGGGGCAGTGCATAACCCAGGACGGTCGCTGGGAGCTCCGCCTCGTCTCGCTGGCTCACACGCGGTCTCCGTCGGGCAGAAGGCGGCTGGCTAAGGTGGTGAAAGCGCTCTCGACCCCTTCGCCGGTCTTCGCGCTGGCGAATAGCAGCGGCGTGCCTTGCGCGCGGAGTGCTTCAATTCGATCGGGCTTTACCTCCCACTCCGCCATCAGATCGCACTTGTTGAGGATCAGCAGATAGGGCAGGGGACCGAGCGCGGTAAACGCCCGATCACGCAGCTCTAGCGCCTTATCGACCGTCGCTGGACGCATGCCATCGGCCACCACGAGCAGCCCCGCCGAGCCGCGCAGGTACGAGGTCTGCAAGCGCTGAAACTCGTCCTCGCCGTACAGATCCCACAGTAGGAGCGAGGCCGTCCTACCCGGGAGAGCGACGTCTTTCTTGTCGATCTTGACGCCGACCGTAGTCAGGTATTTGTCGGTGAACATGCTGTGCACATAGCGTCGGACTAAGCTGGTTTTTCCGACGGCAAAAGCCCCCAGCATGCAGATCTTTTTCTGAATCATCGCGCTCTCTTTTTCGCGGCTACATTTTCTGTCACCACGACACGGAACGATGCCGCGCGCTCCGTGCGCTCGATCTCGAACTGCAGGGGGGCCACGGCGCGCAGCTTGCGCATATCGATGCCGGCGCTCGATAGCCAGAAGCGCATCTGCTTGGCTCGGCTCTCGCGCAGCCGCAGGTTGTAAATCTCGTCGCCAATGGCATCGGTGTGGGCATGCACCTCGATGGTGACATCCAGGCTGGGATCGCTCTGAGCGAGGCGCAGGATTTCTTTCATCTCGGCCACCGCACGGGCCTGTTGCTCGGCTTGCCCGGGGAGCAGCTCGATGCTGCCGGCCCGAAACTGAAACACGATAGCTTCCAGCGCGTGCGCCCGCTCCATCAGGATGTCGTAAAGCTGCGGGGGGCGTGGCAGCGGCTTCACCTCGCAGACAAAGGCCGACACGCCGGCGATGGTCGGGCCCAGCAGGCGGGCATCGGCGATCCAGTCTTCGTCAGCCTGGCCGCGGGCCAGCAGCACACCGTCGGGCTGTAGCGTCAGCTCGACGCTGCTCGGGGCGCGCAGGGCGGCTGCAGCGCGGGCGTGGATGAGGGCGGGCTCCATCGACAGGAAGGGACGCTCGACCAAACGACCGCCGCCTGGCTGCAGGCCGGCCGCGCGGAGCAGGGTGTCGACCGGCTGGGCTTGTGGATCGCGCAGCAGCTCAAGCTCATACGCGGTGCCACGCCGCGCCGCATGAAGGACGATCAGGCCGGGTTGCTCTGCCAGGTAGGCACGGGCCCGACGGTGGACTCCCTCGCGCTGCCACTCGCGAAGCCCGAAGTAACCAGCGCCGCCGATTCCCGCGAGGAGGAGCGCGGCCAGCACCAAGCGCCCAACCAGCGGCCGACGGCTCGCCGTCTGCTGCTGCGACTGCAGACAGGCCAGAAGATAGGGGCGCACCCCTTGTAGCTCGTTGGGATCTCCCGAAAACGCCTTGAGCTTGTCGAGATAGTCACGATGACACTGCGCCAGCGCATCGCGGAGCACGCCGCGCAGCGACACCGGTGCTGTGCCGCGAATGACGCTGGCCAAGACAGCGTGCGGCCCGCGCTCGATCCACACCGTGACCTCGCCCACCTCGACGGTGTCGAGCGCCGCTTTGCTGTCGGTGCGGAACGAGTCGCGGACAAAGTCCTGGATGGCGGTGAGCATGCTCGACACCATCGTCGCGTTCTGCAGCTCGATGCTCTCTTCGACGCTGGCCTGCGGCATGTCGGCGTGCACGTGCTGCAGCAACAGACCACTTTCGGGATGGATCAGAAACACCTGCTCGACGCGGTACACCAGGCTGTGCAGGAGCACGACTTCTGAAAACGGCTTGCCGGTGGCGCGGGCTTCTAAGCGCCAGCGCCAGCTACGCAGCGAAAAGGCGTGCTCTAGCGCGTAGGTCGTCTGCTGCATCATGCGCGACAGCGCTTCGCGCATGGCGCGATTGATGGCCGCACCGATGATCGGAAAGATGGCCTCAGCGATGACGGCGGGACGCTCGCGCACCGCCCGCATCAGCGTCTCTTCCAGCAGCGGCTGCAGCGCACCAGCCATGCGTCCGCCCTGCTCGGCAGCCAGCGTCACGGCGGCTGGCAGAACGGTGGCTACGCTCTCTACAGCGACGGGAGCGTTGACATTTGCCAGCTTTTGACGCAGTTCCTCCAGCTCGCGCTGCTCGGGGGCGAGGAGCAGCTCGCGCAGGGCTCCATAGGCCTCGCTGTCCTCTTCCACACCGTCGCGCAGCTCCGGCTCCCGCTCCGCAGGGGGAGCCAGCGGCCAGGAGGACTCGGTCGGGGGTGTGGGGTTCGACATGGGGCGCTCGCTGCGAGCCGAGCCGGGGCGATGGGCGGCGCGGATGGGCCTAGCTGTCGCTGCTTAGCCGGGCGGCCAGGTCGGTGAGGAGACCAGCCAGTGCGGCCCGGTCGGTCTTGTCGCTACGCAGCTGCTGCAGCTCGCGCTGCACCAGGGACGAAAGCTCGCTGATCCCGGCCTGCATATCGTCGCGCTGCTGCTTGGACTGGGCGAGCAGCTGCTGCCGCAGCTCGCGCTGCGCTTTGCTCATCTGCTCGTCGAGCTGATGCACACGCTTGTCGAGCCCTTGGCCCAGCGCTTCGACGCTCTTCTGCACGTCCTGCACCACGGTGCTGCGGTCGTGATACTCGCCCGTCAGACGCTCGTTGAGGGCATCGACTTCCTGTCGTACATAGCCCTCCAAGGACTCGAAGCGACGGCGGAAGTCAGCGCGCAGATCGGCGGACTCTTGGCTCACCTGCGCCTCTAGACGGGCGAAGCGGGCCTCGTAGTCGCGCATCTGATTGCCGAACAGGATGCTGCGGATCTTCTCGATGTTCGAATGGCTCTGGCTGCTGGCCTCGACGGCCTCTAACAGCTCACCGGCGCTGGCCTTGCTAGCCTCCGGGGGACGACCGGGCGCCGGGGGGCGTGCGCGGTCGGCTGGCTTCTTCCCGTCACTTACCTGTGTCATAGGCTCCCCATTTGTAATGCAAATTACTTTACAAGCTTCAATAGATGAAGAGAACCAAAAACGCCGTCGTCGCGCCGCTGTTCCGGTCCTGAGTCCGTGGAGTTACTAGTCAGGGAGCATGACTGTACGGCAGCCTTCCGCGACATGGGATCGGCCGCGCAGCGACTTTGCGCCGTGATATGCATCGGCCATGCACATCCTGCCCCTGTTTTGCGCCCTGGTTGCAGCCACCGTCGGACTGACCGAGCCAGAGCTGGAAAAAGTCATGCGCGGTGACGTCGCCGTGCGCAGCGAGAGCTTCACCGGTCCTAACGGCAAGGCCTCGGGTCGTGGCATCGGCGCCATCGTCATCGATCGACCGCTCGACGAAGTCTGGGCCACCGTAATTCGCTACGAAGACAAGGCCGACTACCAGCCGCGCGTCGAGAAGGTCTGGATCCTCGACAAGCAGCCGAACTACCTCAAAGTGCGCATGCAGGTCGATGCCTCGGTGACCAAGGCGATGTACACCGCGCACTTTGACCTCGATCACGAAAACCACAGCGTGCACTGGCGCTTGGACAAGACCGCGCCCGACAACACCATCGCGGACTGCGACGGCGGCTATGCGCTGACCGAGGTCTCGCCGGGCCGCACCCTAGTCGTCTACAAGAACTGGATCGACAGCGGGCGATCGATCCCGCGCTTCATTCAGGACTACATGGCGCGACGCTCGATTCCCAACATGCTCAAGGCCGTCAAGAAGCGCATCGAAAGCGGCGGCACCTATCGCAAGTAGGGTCCGCGAAGAAGGTGTTTACAAATTAACTGTGGATGCCTTCAACGCGACCCCGCTGCACGGCGTGGGGCCCCGCTTACCAGGACACTTTTTTTCCGTCGGGGCGCCGAAAAAAAAGGTCCTGGGCGGCCCTCGCCTTACAGGCTTCTCGATGAGACATGAATATGTAAACACCGTCCTAGTCAGCGCTCTCCCAGGCGATAAGTGCGGCGTAGCCGTCGGAGGCAGAGTCGGCGATGTAGTCGGGTAGGAGACCGCGTACCTGGAAGCCCTGGGCTAGCTGGAAGGACAGCGTCGGATCTGAGCGCTGCCCGGCCACCACCTGGGCCACGTATTCCGGCACGCTGAGCTGAGCCCGCACCGCGGCATAGCCGGGGAGCAGGGCGCCGGCCACGATGCCGCGCCGAGCGTAGCGCCGGACTAGCGCCTTGCGCGCCTCGTAGATGCGTCGTCCGATGCCCCGTCCGCGATGAGCGGGATGCACGCTGATGTCGGCGCCGTAGTAGTAGGCGCCTGCCGGCTGGTGCGTACGAAAGTAGAAACCATCGCAGAACTCGGCGAAGCGGTGGCCAGGGTGGGCAAAGTCAAAGTCGCAGAAGAAGCCCGAGCCCTGCCCGATCACCTGTCCGTCGATCACGACGACGATCTGGCCCTCGCGGAACACTTCGTACTGACTTGCAAAGTGCGGCACCCGCATCAGCTCGGACTCGTGCAGCGTCGGGTAGCAGGTGCGCTGCAGCGCTTCCAGACTGGCAAAGTGCTCGGGCCGCAGCGTGGTGAAAAGGGGCGTGTCGGGGGTGTCCATGGGTCGCTGGGGAAGGCCGCGATGATACGCGGAGTGGGGGCGCACTCGGGAGAGCGCTTGGCATAGGATGCGAAGCACAATGTCGGATTCCCCCTTCGCTGCCGATGTGCAGACCGCGGCGGCCGTGCTGATGGTGCGGCCGCATCGCTTTTTCTGGAACGAACAGACGGCGGCCAGCAACACGTTTCAGGTGGCACCGGATGACTCGAAAGAGGTCGTGGCCGCGCAGGCCGACACGGAGTTTGCTGGGCTGCAGGCGCTACTGGTCGCAGCCGGCATCAGCGTGCGGGTGTTCGACGATCCCGGCGAACCGCACACGCCCGATGCCGTGTTTCCCAACAACTGGTTTTCGACGCACGCCGACGGGACGCTGGTGCTGTACCCGATGGCTGCCGCGAATCGCCGCGCCGAGCGTCGCCCCGCGTGGGTCGCCGCGCTGCAAGAGGAGCTAGGCGCGACGCGTCTTATCGATCTGAGTCTGCACGAAGAGGCGGGGCGGTTCTTGGAAGGCACCGGCAGCTTGGTCCTGGATCGGCGCGAGCGCGTGGCTTACGGCGCGCTGTCCTCGCGCACGCATCCGCAGGTCGCAGCAGAGTTTGCCGCCGCGCTGGGCTATCGCCTGCGCTTGTTTGCGACGCAGCCTCTGCGTGGGCAGCCGGTCTATCACACCAATGTGCTGCTTTCGCTGGGGGCCACCGCCGCAGTGATCTGCGTGTCGGCAATTACCGACGAGCGCGATCGACAGGCCATCGCCGCCGAGCTTGCGGAAAGCGGACGCGAGCTTGTCGTCATCGATGCCGAGCAAATGGGCGAGTTTGCCGGCAATGTCCTTGCGCTACGCAACCGTCACGGTCAGCACTTCTGGGTGATGTCGAGCCGGGCCCACGCCGCGTTCTCACCGACCCAGCGGCAGCAGCTAGCCCGGCATGGGGAGCTCTTGCACACGCCTCTTTCGACCATCGAAGCGGTGGGCGGCGGGAGCGCGCGCTGCATGCTGGCCGAGCTGTTTCCTCGGCCAACCCCGTCGCCGGGCGAGTAAAGTGCGGGCATGGACATCGCAATCACGCGCGACATTCCGCAGTCGATTCTGCGCTGCGAGCTGACCCACCTTGATCGCGAGCCGATCGACTATGCGCGGGCCGTGACGCAGCACGAGGCGTACTGCCAAGTGCTGAGCGAGCTTGGGTTGTCGCTTTCGCGGCTGCCCGCTGACGAAGCTTATCCCGACTGCCCGTTTGTCGAAGATACGGCGGTAGTGCTCGACGAGCTGGCGATCTTGGCTTCGCCTGGCGTGGCCTCGCGGCGGGGCGAGGTGACGACCATCGCGCGCGTTCTTTCCCGCTATCGCCCGCTGTCGCGCATCGAGCCGCCGGCGACGCTGGAGGGCGGCGATGTGCTGGTGATGGGACGCACGATCTTCGTCGGCAAGAGCTCGCGCACTAACGTCGCCGGGATCGCGGCGCTGGCCAAGTTCGTCGGCTACTTCGGCTATCGCGTGCGGCCCATCGAAGTCGCCGGCTGCCTGCACCTCAAGAGCGCAGTGACGGCGCTCGATGGCGAGACCGTGCTTCTGAATCCCGCCTGGATCGATCGCGGCGCGCTCGCCGAGCTTCGCATCATCGAGGTCGCACCCGAAGAGCCCGGGGCCGCCAACGTGCTGTCGGTGCGCGACAGCGTGCTTTCCCATCCCGGCTTTCCCCGCACGCTCGAACGCCTCGTCGCCGCTTCCTATCGCGTCGCGCCCGTCGATATCTCAGAGTTTCTGAAGGCCGAAGCCGCGCTGACCTGTAAGAGCCTGCTCTTGCGCAGCTAAGAGATGGGATGGTGCGGCTACATGCGGTTGATGCCGTCGAAGGCCGCGGTCTTGTAGCACTCGGCGAGAGTTGGGTAGTTAAAGACGGTGTGGATGAAGTAGTCGATGCGACCGCCATAGGTCAGGACCGCTTGGCCGATGTGAATCAGCTCGGTCGCGCCCTCGCCGATGATGTGCACGCCGAGGAGCTGGCGGGTTTCGAGGTGAAAGATGAGCTTGAGCAGGCCAGTGTTGTCGCCGGTGATCTGGCCGCGCGCGATCTCGCGATAGTGCGCCTTGCCGACCTCGTAGGGGATGCCGGCATCGGTCAGCTCTTCTTCGGTGCGGCCGACCATCGAGATCTCGGGAATGGTGTAGATGCCGTAGGGGAACAGGCCGGGCACGCTCTTGGCTTCGATGCCGAAGGCGTGGCAAGCGGCTAGGCGACCCTGCTCCATCGAGGTCGAGGCCAGGCTGGGGAAGCCGACGACATCGCCGACGGCATAGATGTGCGGCTGGCTGGTCTGGTAGTGGGCGTTGACCGGGATGCGGCCGCGATCGTCGGGCTCGATGCCGATGCCGGGCAGACCCAGCGACTCGGTGCAGCCGGTGCGGCCGATGCTGTAAAGCGCCTTGTCGGCGATGATCTGCTTGCCGCTCTTGAGCTCGATCTTGACGCGATCGCCGCGATCGTCTTTGAGCGGCGAGAGGTGGCTGACCTCTTCGCCCAGCCGCAGTGTCACGCGCTGCTGCCGCAAGTGATAGGCCAGCGCATCCATGATCTCGGCATCGACGAACGACAGCAGGCGTGGCCGCTTGTCGATGATCGTCACGCGCACGCCGAGCGCCGCGAAGATCGCCGCGTACTCGCAGCCGATGACGCCGCCGCCGACCACCGCGATCGTCCGCGGCAGGCTGTCGAGCTGCAGGATATCGTCGCTGGTAAAGATCATGCGCTGATCAAAAGGGATCTTGCCGTCACGCGTAGCGTGCGTGCCGGTGGCGATGATGACGTTAGCGGTGGTGACGTCGCGATGGCCGTGACCATCCAGGGACTTCAGGCGCACGGTGTGAGGGTCGACCAAGCTGGCGTCAGCACTCAGCAATTCGACGCGATTGCGCATCAGCTGATGGCGGATGACGTCCAGCTCGTGCCGGATGACGTGCGAGGTACGGAACAGCAGATCTTCCAGCGTGACGTTCGACTTCAGCACGTGCGAGACGCCGTACAGGTTGCGCTCGCGATAGCCCGAAAAATAGAGCACCGCCTCGCGCAGCGTCTTGCTGGGAATGGTGCCGGTGTTGATGCACACCCCCCCGAGCGAGGCCTTGCGTTCGACGACGGCGACCCGCTTGCGGAGCTTCGCGGCCTGGATGGCTGCTCGCTGGCCGGCCGGGCCGGAACCAATCACCAAAAGATCGTACTCATAGCCGGACATGCGCCCTCCTCGCTCTCCCCAGAGCATCGACTATATCGCGTTTGCCGCCGCCGCTTGCACCCGCGAGGAACGGGCCGGCTTCTGCGCTTTACGCCGGGCGCCCGCATTCGGCATGCTGCGCGCATGAACGCTCGCCCGCGGCTTGCTTGCTACCTTGGCTTGGTGATGCTTTTTTCGACGCTGGGTTGCACGCAGCTCGCCGATGAGCTGCTTCTGGGCAGCGACCCGCCCGGCGGCGGAGAGCATGGGTCTGAGCTGCTGCTGCCGACTCCGCTCGGCGCCACGACGGACCCCAGCGGCACCACCTTTCGGCTGTGGGCTCCGACGGCCACCGCCGTCAGCGTGCAGGGCGACTTCGGGCCGAGTGCGGTGGCCATGACCGCGCTGGGTTCGGGCAGCCCGGGAGTGTGGGCGGTCCGCGTGGCGACGGCGCGCGCCGGACATCGCTATCGCTATCAGGTCACGGCCAAGGACGGACGCGTGCTTTCGCGCATCGATCCCTACGGCCGGCAGGTCAAAGACGGTCAGTCGGTGATTATCGATCCCGCCGCCTACGCCTGGACCACCGCCCCCTACGTGCGGCCGGGCAAAAACCAGCTCGTGGTCTACGAGCTTCACGTCGGCAGCTTCAACTGCCTCGGCGACTCGACGCGCTGCGGCTTCGCGGCGGTGACGACGCGGCTCGACTACCTCCAGAACTTAGGCATCAACGTGATCGAGCTTTTGCCCGCCAACAGCAACGGCAGCCCGCGCGGCTGGGGCTATAACCCGCACAGCTACTTCGCACCGCATGCGCCCTACGGCACCCCTTTCGAGCTGCGCACCCTCGTCGATCAGGCCCATGCCCGCGGCATCTCCGTCGTGCTGGACATGGTCTACAACCACTACGACGGCTGGAAGGGAGCGCCGCTTTACTGCTTCGATGGCGACTGCGACACAAGCTGGAGCGGGCCGTATTTCTTTTCCGATCCCAAGTATCGCAGCACGCCGTGGGGCCCCCGCTTTGACTACACGCGGACCCAAGTCGCCGATTTTATCGTCGATAACATCGCCTTCTGGCGCCGCGAGTACCGCATCGATGGCTTCCGCTGGGACTCGGTGTCGAACATCCGCGCCCTCGATGGCACCGGCAGCGTACCGGGCGGCATCGCGCTTTTGCGACGCGCCAACGCGCAAGCGCAGCGCACCCCGGGCGCGCTCCTTGTCGCCGAAGATCTCAAGGGCTACGCCGGCGTCACTGAGCGCAGCGACAGCGGCGGCCTGGGCTTTGACACCCAGTGGGACGGCGGCTTTCACTGGGCCGTGACCTCGGCGGTCAGCGGCTCTGACGACAAGGCCCGCAACCTGGCCAGCCTGCGCGATGCCCTCGGCGGTCGCTACAACGGCGATCCGTTTCAGCGCGTGATCTACAGCGAAAGCCACGACACCGTCGGCAACACCGGCACCCGCCTGCCCTCGCAGATCGATCCCAGCGACCCCGGAAGCTGGGCCGCCCGCAAGCGCTCGCTGCTCGCCGCTGCCATCCTGCTGACCGCCCCCGGTGTGCCGATGCTGTTCGCCGGCCAAGAGATCCTGTCGGTCGGCCGCTTCACCGACATGCCCGCCCCGCTCGACTGGACGCGCGAGACCGGACACGCCCGCATCCTCGACTTCTATCGCGACCTCATCGCCCTGCGCCGCAATCGCGCCGGCACCACCCCCGGCCTCACCGGCTCCGATCTGAACGTCTATCACCTAAACGACGGCGCCAAGGTCATCGCCTATCGCCGCTCGGCAGGCGCCGACACCGACGTCATCGTCCTCGCCAACTTCGGAAACCAAAACTACACCCGCTACGACATCGGCCTGCCCGCCGCCGGCACCTGGAAAGTCCGCCTCAACAGCGACGACAAGCGCTACTCCACCGACTTCAGCGGCGCCCCCGCCAGCGACCTCACCGCCACCGCCACCACCCGCGACGGCCTACCCTACATGGGCGGCGTTGCGTTGGGGCCGTATAGCGTGGTGATCTTGTCGCGCTAACCGCAGAACATAGAATGCAGACAAAATAGCCAATTTAAACAAATCGATATAATTTTATCATTCTTATTAAATATAAAAAGAAAGTCATTAGATCTTCTCTGTCCATTCAGGATGCAGAGGGTTACAGAACGGTACGGTTTGTTGGTCATCACGGAATTCTTCATGAAGTACTGATTTGGTTAAATGAGGATTCCTATGTCTTTGGCACCCTTGTGAGGGTGATTTACCCATCTTTCGCGGAATCACGCGCCTTTCGCGGGCTGGACTCGCGGCCACCGACCATCAAACAGGAAGCAGACACCGTTTCAGAAACCTCGGCGGGTCACGTCTCATCAGGATCTGCGACGCACCTCTGAACGTCCTGCGTGCGCCGTCGAACAGCGGGTGCCGGCGGAGCCCCTGAGCGCATGGCGGAGTTCTTGGGATTCGCTCCCGGCAGCGAGCTTGTCAGATCGCTACCGGTTGCTGCGTAGATCTGGGCTGAGTGAACAGAGTCCCCGCCGCGATGAGCAGAGGGCGCGATCTTTCGCAGCTAACTGCGGCGACGGATAAGATTTATTGCGGAATAGTGAATATGTCCAAGCCGTGTCTTGGACTGCGTGGGGCTAATCATGGAGAGCAAGCAGCTACGTGACCGATTGAATCGTAAATTGCCGACGGACGCGGAGTTTTCGGCCTTCATTATCGATAGCTTTCCCGGCGTTGGAAGAAATTTGACCGATGGGATGAATCGCACTCAAAAATTGAATCTGTTGTTAGAGACTCATGATTTGCACTTAATAAGTATGGCGCTAGAGCGTTACATCACAAGAATCCGTATTTATAATTTCTTAATGATTTTTGTTGCGGTTGCCATGTGTGGGTTGGTTACGAAGTTACTTCCTTCATCAGGGCCAACCCCGCTGCCCCCCGAACGGCCGCTGGATCTGAGCAGCCCTTTGCGGCCAGCGCCGCCGCCGGATCTTCGCATGGAGAGCCAGGACTTTGAGACCATCACAATTGAAGGCCAAGACCCGTGCGGTAGAAAAGCGACATTTCGGATGCGTATCGAAGTATCAGCCTCCACGTGGATATTTGGGCAGACTGACGCTGTGGAGTTCGGCAAGAAACCTGAAAGGTACCCGTCTGCTTTGATGTGGGTTGCCGAGAGGATACCCAGCGAGCACGCCAATCGCGTCATCTGTGTTGGTACCGCGTCGGAAGAGGGAAGTAATGATAGCGAGGGAGTGCGCAGCGCTTGGCGTGCCAAACAGCTGCAGCGCTGGCTTGAGGAGATCTGGAAGGGAAAACGTCCAAGATATACACTTAACATGGGGAGATATCAACCAAAAGATAAGAATGCCTATAGTGGTCCAGAAACTGCAGAGAATGCACGGAAACTACAGCGTAGTGTGATTTTTATTGAGATATTGGACAGAGCGAAGAATGTCAACCTGGCGGCAGCACTCAAGGATGGTATGAAGAAAGGGTATCAGAGGCAAGAGCTGAATTATAATATTGATAATTATTCGGAATTTACGCTGGAGCCGAATGAAGGGACGAGCGAGCTTGACTGCCCACCGAAAGAATAGCTATCAAAAGCTGTAGGCATTCGCAGGAAACGGCTGCGTTCGGCTCAGGAGGGCGAGGAGGCCGCGCCGGCTCACGACCCGCTCCGCCTTTTACCTCTGCCGCATCGCGGCTGCGGGCCAG
The DNA here is from genome assembly GCA_937952145.1 of uncultured Myxococcales bacterium. GTDB lineage: Bacteria > Myxococcota_A > Polyangia > Palsa-1104 > JAEUJZ01 > JAEUJZ01. The sequence continues at coordinate 7,106 of CALFYE010000233.1, read as the reverse complement.
GCGCCTGTGGGGCGCACGCGGGGTGGCAGCAGGCCCATGCTACGTTCAACGGATGGGGCAGTCGTTCATGGGGCGCATGGCGGATCCGCAGCAGGCACCGCACCTGGGCAAGATCCTGGCTAACCGCGATGTCGAGGCGGCGCTGGCTCAGCTAGAGTCGCTGCTGTTGCCGCGCGGTGACCCGCTGGGTGAGGCGTTGTCGCTGGCTCGTCGGCTGCGTGCGGCGCCGCGGTCCAAGGATGCGGACGCTCTGCGCGAGCGCTTGCAGCAGACGCTGGCGGAGCTGGATCGGATGACGCTGAAGCTGATCATTCGGCGCAGTGAGCTGTTTAACTGCGGCCTGCCGACCGATGTCGAGCCCAGCCAGCGCTTCGCGTTCGAGTGCTCCCGCCTGTGGGAGACGCTTGCGCCCACCGACGATCCCAAGGTCCGTCACTGCGCGGACTGCCAGCAGGCGGTCCACTTTGAAGACTCGCTGGCGGCGGTTGAATATCGCGCCTTGGCGGGGCAGTGCGTGGCCATCCCGGCGTTGTTGGCGGATGGCAAGTTCCAGAGCTTGACGCGAGACATGGTGGGGCGACCGAATCCGCGCGCCATCTGGGGGGAGGCGCTGCCTTGGGCGGAGTCCAAGGGGCGCTCGCGATAGCCATCACCGACGGTCGGCCCGGAGCGGGCTGGGCAGGTGTTTACATATTCCTAAGGCAGAGACGGAGCGGACGGAGGAGTGAGGAGGCGGAGCGTGAAGTCGCCCCACACAGAGGAGAAGCTGCGCAGGGTGATGCCGACGTTGGGGGCGAAGCAGGTCTCGGACTCGAAGAAGTCGCCGGTATCGGGCGAGGGATGCATGTAGCCCTTGCAGATGCAGGACCACTTGCCGACGCGCTTGCCGTAGTAGAACGTCTGGTCGGGGAGGACTTTGCGGGGCTTGCCCTGGTCGCGGCTGCGGAAGGTGGTGGCCGAGGCCAAGGCTCGCGCCTGTTCTTCTGGCTCGCTGGGGAGTCCGCCTTCGAAAAACTGGGTGAAGCCGCGCCCGAAGAGCAGCGTCCATTGTGTGGCGAAGGACGAGACGGGGGTGTCGTGGATGCCCAGGGCCTCTAGATCGGCCTCGGACATCGGCTTATCGCCCTGAAACAGGCTGAAGTCTAAGGCGGTGAGTCCCCCGACGGTTCGGCGCCCGGTCTCGACCCAAGTCACCTTCGTCCATACCGCCGAGCGGCCGGCCCCCGGGTTCGCGGAGAGCTCATAGCTAAAGCGCCGAGGCGATGCTGCCGCGGGCTGTGCGGTGGGCGCGGGCTTTGCGGTGGGTGCGGGCTGTGCGGCCGGCGCGGGTGCAGGCTGTGCGACGGCCGGGGGGGGAGGAGCCAGGAGCGCGACCAGCGCCAAGGGGAGGAGACTCATCGAGATCGCTATTTTTACATGCGGGGGATCTGGACACCCAGCAGGCTGACGCACATCTCGTCGCCGCTGCCTTCGCCGAAGGTGACGTCGCGCGGCATCTGCTTTACGCCGCCGACCATGGGCTGGTTGGCGTAGCTGTTGTCGAAGTGGCACTCGACGGTCAGAAGATCGCTGCTGCTCACCTTGACCGGCGTCTTGAGGTAGTACGTCTGCTGCCAGCCGAACTGCCAGCGCCCAATGTCGAGCAGTGACTGTCCGTTGAGCGCGGTGTTGATCGTCGTGCCCAGCATGTGCATATGCGGCAGCGCCGAGGTGATGGTGAAGCCGGTGAGCCCCGGAACTTTGAGGTAGCGCAGGACCTGCGACACGGGCGCGGCGATGACCTGCTTGGCGTCAGCATCGCCGGCTTTGATCTTGAGCCCGGACGGATTGACCACCGGCAGATAACGAACCAAGTAGTCCGGCGGCGATGGCGCAAACTCCAGGCGGGTCAGCGTGCGATCGCCGACCCCGCGATAGTTGGCGAGGTTGTAGTGCATCTGCACGACGAAGATCGATCCCTTGCCAAGCGGTGTGCCTTCGTTATCGGCTAAGCGATTCACGCCGCCGCCGACGGCCCAGGCGAGGACGATCTGCGCGCCCCCCACCCCGGCTCCGCCGAAGCAGGTGTAGCCGGGGCCGGCTTCCGCCTGATCCTTGGCGTTGGCCTCGGCAACATGCGCGGCGTCGACTTCAAATACAACCAGGTGATGCGCGATGGCCTTGTTGTCGGGCAGCACCTCGCCGGCCCGCAGGTAGCGCACGTCGGGCAAGCCCGGGCTGGCAGGACTGCCGGGATCGACGATGAAGCAGCGATAGTCATCGGCTAGCTCGGCCTTGGGCTGATAGGTCGTGCCGATGTCGAGCACGAGATCAGCGCGGGCTGCCGCGGCGACTTCGGACCCGGGAACCTGCACGCGCGGAGCCGCCCCCGGAGTGCCGGCCTCGGCCCCTGCGGCCAGCCAGTCGAGGAGCAGCGCCTTGTCCTGCTTGCGCATCTTTCGCGAGTAGCGCAGCTCGACTCCTTCATCGGTAGGAAGCCACGGCGGCATGCGATCTTCGCTGACCGCTTTGCGGATGGCCTCGGCCGCGCCCTTAACCTGCGCGTAGTCCGAGAGCGCAAAGGGCCCGATGCCGCCCGCGACGTGACAGTCGCCGCAGTAGTGATCGAGGATCGGCTTGGCGTCTTCGACATAGGTCAGCCGGCTGGCCGTCGGAGGCGGCTGCATCGAGTCGTCAGCCGGTGTGCTACAGCCCGTGCTGGTAAGTGGCAGCGCGAGACCCAGGGCGGCCAGGCCGCCGAGAAAACGTTTCCATGTGGGCATAGTCAGCTCCTGTGCGAAGAGTCGGCACTATACGCTCGCGGCCCGCGCCCGCTCGCGCCGCTGCGGCATCTGGCCGGCCCTTTCCGTCGGAAAGTTCGACAGCAAAGCTGTTCGGCGGCCCGGCGCTTTTCCGCATGGCGACAAAAAACTGACAGCCTGGGGGGCGAAATTTCGACAGGCTTCCGACGGAGAATTGCAGTCCTCGGCTCACTTCGGGCTAGAAACTGCCTTGGGTGCGTGATAGCTAGCAACACCATGTCTTGGCTTCATGATCAGACGGTAGAGATGCTCTCGCGCATCGAAGTGGCGAAGGAGAAGAAGGCGTTTCCGTTCTTCCGTCCCTTCGAGAACATTGGCCCGCGGGTCAAGGTCGGGGGCGGCAGCTATGTCAACTTCACGTCGAACGATTACCTGGGGCTGTCGCAGCACCCAGCGCTGATCTCGGCGGCCTGCGCCGGCACTCGCAAGTACGGCACGGGGCTGGGCAGCGCGCGACCGCAGGCGACGACGGATCGCCACCTGGCGCTGGAAGAGGGCCTGGCCCGCTGGCTGGGCTACCAGGCCTGCGCGGTGTTCACGACCGGCTATCAGTCGCTGGTCGGCGTGCTGCAGGCTTTCCTCGATGACGAGACGACGGTGGCGCTCGACAAGCTCAGTCACGCCTCGATCATCGACGGCGTGCTGATGGCGCAGGGCAAGAGCCCCGACCTGGAAGTGCGCTTCTTCAAGCACAACCACGTCAAGCAGCTCGACGACATCCTCGCCAGCTCGACGAACAAGAAGAAGATGGTGGTCATCGAGGGCCTGTACAGCGTGGACGGCGACTTGGCGCCGCTGGCCCAGATGATGGAGATCGCCCGCAAGCACGGCGCGGTGGTGGTGCTCGACGACGCGCACGGTCTGGGCGCGCTGGGCAAGACCGGCCGCGGCGTGTGCGAGGTCAGCGGCGTTGGCAAGGTCGACATCCTAATCGGCACGTTCTCGAAGTCGTTCGGCACCGTCGGCGGCTTCGTCTGTGCTGACCAGGCGATCATCGACTACATCAAGATGAGCGCCCGCGGCTTCCTGTTTTCCGCCTCGCTGCCGCTGGCCCAGGTCGAAGCGGCGATGGCCGCGCTGCGCATCATCGAGACGCGCCACGATCTGTTCCGCAAGCTGGAAGAAAACGCGCGCTTCTTCCGCGCCGGGCTCAGCGAGCTGGGCTTCGATCTCGGCGAGAGCACGACGCACATCTCGCCGATCTTTATCCGCGACGAGATGAAGACGCTGACCTTTGGCGCCTATCTGTTTCACGCCGCCGAAGTGGTGATGATGCCCTTCGTCTCGCCGGGCGTCGCCAAGGGCCAAGAGCGCCTGCGCTGCAACGTCACCGCCGTACACACCGAAGAGCAGATGGGCTACACGCTGGAAGCCCTGGCCCTGCTCGGCAAGATGCTCGGCATCCTGCCCGGCGACCGCAAGACGGGTTTCTCGACGCTGCGCAAGCTCCGCTACCTCGCCAAAGTCAAAGCCGACGGCTTCTGCCAAAACGGCCTCCCTTACCTGCAACACGAGCTCGGCATCCTCCGCGAAGCCCGCAAGATGATGGGGGGCGGGTAGCTGCGGGGGGGGCGTGGCCTTTGCGCGCATGACCTCCCAACCACCGACAAAAAGTCCAATTTACGCCTCGTCTGAGGCAAGCTTTCCGCATGTCTTCTGAGCCCTCCCCGCTGTCCCCGTCAGCGGAAGAAGCCCCCGACTGGATCCTGGAAGTCGAAGGTCTGGGTCCCATCCAGCGTGCCGTTGTCGAGCCGGCCCCGCTGACGATCCTTGTCGGCGACAACAACAGCGGCAAGAGCTACCTGGCCACCCTCTTGTGGGGCTTGCAGAGTGAGCTGATAGATCTCCTTGATGCAGACACGGTCGCGCAGCAGCGAGAGAGCTTAAAGCCCTGTCTTCGCTGGCTAGAAGCGCTTGAACTCGACGCTGAGCCGCACCAGATCAGCGAGCAAGAAATGCGCGACCTGACGACCTGGGCGGGGGACTTCTTGCACGGCTCGGGCATGGCTGCGCTACTGAACCGAGCGGGTTACACCCCGAAGCGACTGGAGCTGCGGCGACGATCCTACGTGAGCCGTTCTAAGGTCCAGCTTCACACGACTCCTCGTGGTCAGGTGCTCCGGGCTACGCGCACGGGCTTTGGTGGAGCCTCAGCGCCGCTGGATAACAAGTTCATTCAAAGAATCGAAGCCCGTCGTTTTGTAGCGGCTTATTTGGCGGGAGAGCGAGTCGCTAGCAGCCGAGGGCCCGGGTACACGTCGTTTCTTCCCGCCTCTCGCACTGGATTCATGCTGCTGCGATCGCAAGCAACGCAGGCAGCCCTGCAGCGGAGCTTCGGTTCCGAGGACTCCGTCGAGCGGCGCTTGGAGCGTCTGTCACGGCCGATGCTGCAGCTGATGCAGCGCCTAGTCACGGGGTTCTTGGGCGAGAAGCCTGGGCGATTTGCCGACGAAGCGAAGCGGCTCGAAGAGAGCTTGCGCGGTGAGCTTGTGTATCGCGGGGCCGAAGTGGGCCTGCCGGAGTACCTGTATCGGCCGGCGGGGACGCAGCAAGAGCTGACCATGCACGCCAGCTCCTCGATGGTGACGGAGCTGGCCCCGATCCTGCTGACGCTTCGCTTCGCGCCGGTGCTGCCGTTCCTGGTCATCGAAGAGCCCGAAGCGCACCTGCACCCACGCGTGCAGCGGGCCCTAGCGCGGACGCTGGTCCGCTTGGTGCGCAAGGGCGTGCGCTTGGTCATCACGACGCACAGCGACTTGTTCTGTCAGCAGATCAACAACTGCATCAAGCTGGGCGAGCGGCCGACCGATGAGCGCCTAGCGTTACAGAAGCGGCTTGGCTACAGCGAGGACGAATACCTGCGCTCGGGCGAAGTCCGGGGCTATGGCTTTAGCAATCTGCCGGATGGCTCAGGCTCTGAGGTCCGCGAGCTAGAGCGCAGTCCGTATGGGCTGGTGATGCCGACCTTCAATCGGGAACTCGATGCGCTCCTCGCCGAGACCGCGCAGATCGATCGAGCGATTCCGTATCGCAGCGAAGAGATGGAACCCCCCCCATGAGTGGCTCTGCCCTGCAGTTGCGGATGCAGGAGCGGCTCTCTGAAAAGCTGCTGAGGGGCCACCTGCAGCTGCGGACTGCTTCGACCTTTCACGTCGAGGAATCGGATCCTCTGAATGATGGCGCTGCGGACGTGGAGCTGGTGCTCTCTGCCGAGCATGAGTGCCTGCTTTACGCACCCGAGTCCGTGCCTGATGCGCGGTCCGCGACGAAGCCCGACACCACGCCAAAATCAAGAAGCGATACCACCTGCTTCCAGTTCTTACGCAATCAACGCCTGGCGGATGGGACGCTGCTTGTGCCGACGGTAGAGGGTCGAGTAGCGGCGCATATCGTCGAGTGCAAAAAGACGCTGAATCCGCGCAAATGGTCCCAGGTTAAGGAGCAGTTTGCGGGAACGCTGTATCGCCTGCGCGCGCTATCGCAAGTGCTGGAGCTGCAGATTGATCAGGTCATCTGCTACACCGCCTGCCGTGACAACCACATGGTGCGAACCAGCCCAGCGAACACCGTTCACCGTCGGGCCTATACAGGATTGAGTGCAGATCCAGGGACATCGGAAGGCTCTGACCATGCCCAGCATGTCGCGGACCTGGGCCCACCGTTTGGCCGGATTCGGCATGTAGATATTCTGCTGAGGATTGAGCAGCTCGATGGGCAAGAGGTCGGCTGTGGGCGGCTTGAGCTACCTGCTGCGTAGAGAGCAGAGCTGGTTCGATGCAGCGCGCTCTGTCGAGTGTTCTGGCCTGTGGCATCGCTACCGGCGCGATAACCCGAGTCCTTCCGCCTAGGTGGCACGGTCAACGGAAAGTCGCGAATGGTGGACGCGACATCTGCTTCCGTGTCGTGTTATAAGGTTCTGTGCGTGCTGATGGCTTGCTAGAACGTGTTCTCTAGCCCAGGGGAGAGCGATGAACGACGCTGTCGCGCTGATTATGGAAGACCGTGGTGGGGTGACGGTGGGAACCTGCCAAATTCGGGCGGAGACCTGCGTGGCACCCAGCGGGGTCGACCGGGTGGCGGTGCGGGTGCTGATCGGCCAGAGCGGTCGGCAAATCCTGGTCTGCTCAGCCTGCCGAGATGCCCTGGTGGCCAACGGCACGTGGGCAATGCAAATGCGTCCGCGCAGCCGAGGGACTGAGCTTCCCGAGTGGCCGAAGTAGGACGTTCCGATTGGCTGCAGCAGGCGCGGGGTGCAGCGTTTCGACGCCGGGCGGCCCCTTGGCCTATCCGGGGGCGTGTGGCGAG
>CALFYE010000232.1 GCA_937952145.1 uncultured Myxococcales bacterium | reverse complement strand
CGCACGATCCCAACCTGCTTCGCCGCATCGAGTCGGTCCCCGGCGTGCAGGCGGTGGCGCCGCGCATCGCGTTTGATGGCATGGTCAATAATGGCAGCGAATCGACGATGTTCATGGCCACCGCGATCGATCCCGAGCGCGAGTACAAGGTCTGCCCCAAGCGACTCACCCGCGTATCACCCGGCTCGCAGCCACTACAGCCCGGCCGCGAAGGTGATGCGCTCATCGGCAAGACCTTGGCTGAGTCCCTCGGTGCCGACAAGGGCGCGACCTTGGTCATGCAAGCCGCCGGTCCCCACGCCAGCACCAATGCGCTAGATGTCGAGATCAGCGGCTTCCTACCGACGCAGAGCGTCGCCGAGTCGAAGCGCATGGCTACGGTGCGACTGCGCTTTGCGCAAGAGCTCCTGCGCATGAACGGCCAAGTGTCGGAGTACACCATTGGCATCAGCAACCTGGCGCAAGCCGACCAAGTTGCGTCTGCGGTGCGCGCGGCGCTGGGACCGGAGTACGAGGTCACGACCTGGGCCGATCTCGATCCCGCGACGAAGACCCGCGTCGGATCGGTCCTTTACGTCATGCTGTTTATCGGCGGCGTGCTGTTTCTGTTGGTCGCCACCGGCATCGTCAACACCATGCTGATGTCGGTGTACGAACGAGTGCGCGAGATCGGCACCATGCTGGCGCTCGGCGTGCGACGCTGGCAGGTGACCGTGCTGTTTCTCGCCGAAGCCCTGCTGCTTGGTCTTATGAGCTCGGCCCTCGGTGTCGCGCTGGGCTACGGCATCGTCGCTGGAGTCTTCCGCAAAGGCTTTTCGATCCGCCCGCCGGGCGGTGATGTCACCACCATCTACCCGCATATCGATGGCCAGTTCCTGCTAATCGTCGTCGGCTTTGCGTTAGCCGGCACGATGCTGGCGGCGCTTTACCCCGCATGGAAAGCGGCGCGCCTGCAACCCGTCGATGCGCTGCGCGCGACCTAGGGTCCCGTAAGTTGATGCTGCAAGGAGTCCTGTCATGAACCGCGTATTCTCCGGCTTTGCGCTCTTCACGTTGCTCGCGCTGCCGCTCACCGCCTCGACCGGTGAGCCGACGGCGGAGGATCTACTGAAGCGCTACGACCAGGTCATGTCGCCCAAGACCTTCGATGCGCTGATGGTCATGGTCGCGCACCGACAAGACGGCACCGAGCGGGGCTACAAGTTCCGCGCGCTGAAGTCGGAAGACGACAAGATCCGCACCTGGTTCTACGAGCCCGCTGCCGCCAAAGGCCAAGAGATGCTGCGCGTCAGCGACAACATGTGGGTCTACATGCCCAACCTCAAGCGCGCCCTCCGCTTGGCCTCGCGCGAGAGCTTCCAGGGCGGCGACTTCAACAACGGCGACGTCCTGCGCGTGAACTACGTCGCCGATTACACCGCCAAGCTCACCACCGGCGACGACCCGAAGCTGTGGCTGCTCGACCTCACCGCCAAAAGCAAAGAGGCGTCCTACGATCACATCAAGCTGTGGATCACCAAGGACAAGCAGCAGCCGGCCAAGGCCGAGTACTACGCCGCCTCAGGCAAGCTCCTGCGCTCGGCCGCGTTTGAAGACGTGAAAAACTTCCACGGTCACGAGCGCCCCTCGCACATCACCATGCGCAACGAGCTTGCGACCAAGCGCTACTCCGAGATGACGATGCTCGACATGAAGCTGAACATCGACATCCCGGCGCAGCGCTTCGTGCTTGATGATCTAGGCAAGTAACGATGCGATTCCTGCTCCCCCGCATAGCCGCGCTCCTCCTTTTGTCCGTGTGGACAATGGGCGTGGGCGTGGTGCGGGCGCAGGAGTCGCTGGACGACATCGACAAGATGAAGGGCGGCACCGCCGGCGAAAACAAGAAGGCCAGCGCCGAGGTGAACGGCTATGTCGATAATCGCTTCTCGTACAGCTACGTCGATCCGACCGTAACCCCGCTACCGACCCGGGACACGCCGTCTATCTCGGAAATCCTCGAAGCCAATATCCAGCTTAAAGTCAATATCACCCCCCGACTCTTTGCATATACCGACATCTCGCTTATCTATCAGAACGGCTGGCTATTCTATCAATATGATGGCAATGGCGGACGCGAACAGGTCCCCGACCATGACGTCGCCACCATCCGCCCCACGGTGGTGCCCAGCGAGTTCTATGTCTCGTACACGCCAAAACCCTTCCTGAACTTCCTGCTCGGGCGCAAGCGCATCATCTGGGGGTCGGGATTTGCATTCAACCCGACCGACCTGATCAACCCCCCCAAGGACCCCACCGACCCCAACTTCCAGCGGGCCGGCGCCTGGGTGGCGCGCGTCGAGCTACCCTTTGAAAAGTTCACCATCAGCGCCCTGTTCACGCCGCAAGTGCTTTATCAGACCAGCGGCATTCCCTTCGCATTAATGAAGTATCCCGATTATCCGTTGGTCGATGGGACCAAGCCAGCGGATGATTCTTTTCATTATCTATTAGCCGCTCGCATCTATTTTCTATTATTCAATTCTGACGTCAATTTGTTCTATTATTTTTCCAACAAATACAATGACCTTTTGGAAAATGCCTCGCGCTTTGGTGCCAGTTTCTCGCGCTACTTCTTCACCGACTACGAGCTGCACATCGAGGCGCTGTTCCAGTTCGGAAGCTCGCGCCTTTTCGCCGACCACTTGTGCGCCGCTGCCACGATCTGCAACTTCACAAGTGCCATCTCGGCGCAGAAGCGCAGTGATGGTCAGCTGTATCCGCGCCTGGTGGTCGGTGGCCGCCGGCAGTTCAGCGACGAGAGCCTGCTGTCCGTCGAGTACTACTATCAAGCCGACGGCTACAGCGATCAGGAATTCCAGGACTACCTGAGCGTCGCCTATCGCGCGTTTCAGCTCACCGGCAGCACGAGCGCAGTGACCGGCGGCGGCACCACCAACGGCGCGCTGCCGCAGCGCTTCGTGTTCGATCCGCTGCGCCGACACTACTTGATCCTTAGCTACAGCAAGCCGCGCATCAAAGAAGACTGGACGATCGCCGCCACGCTCATCGCCAGCTTGAGCGATCTGTCGGGGACGCTGTCGCCGACCGTGACCTGGAGCGCCAAAGAGTGGCTGACCCTATCGCTATACGGCTTCATTCCAATCCGCGGCATCCCCGTCGGGCAGGTGACGGTCAACAACCTCGCGTTTAGCGAGTACTCGCTGCTGCCCATCGACTTTCGCATTCTGTTCGAGGCCCGCGCGTTCTACTAAAGGAACCTCCACCATGACCACTGCACCCAACAAAGCCGATGCCCAGCCTCTGGTCGTGCTGAAACAAATCGTCAAGAGCTACCAGCTTGGCAAGACCGTGGTGCCTGCGCTGCAAGGTGTCGATCTGGAGATTCGCCGCGGCGAGTTCACGGTCGTCATGGGGCCGTCAGGATCGGGCAAATCGACCCTGCTCAACATCATCGGCTGTCTCGATCGACCGTCGAGCGGCTCGTATCGCTTTTCCGGGGAAGAAGTCAGCGACCGCGACTTCGACAAGCTGGCCGGGGTCCGCAACGAAAAGATCGGCATCATCTTTCAGTCCTTCAACCTGATCCCGGTGCTCAACGTCATCGAAAACGTCGAGTTCCCGTGCCTGATGCGCAGCAAGCGCGAGCCGATGGCGCAGCTTCGCGAACGGGTCACCAAGCTCTGCCACGACGTCGGGCTGGGGCCGTATCTCAAGCACCGTCCCGACGAGCTCTCGGGCGGTCAGCGGCAGCGTGTGGCCATCGCCCGCGCGCTGATCACGCAGCCTGAGCTGGTCCTCGCCGACGAGCCGACGGCCAACCTCGACTCCAAGACCTCGGAGCAGATCATTGCGCTGATGCAGACGCTGAATCAGCAGATGGGCGTGACCTTCCTGTTTTCGACGCACGATCCACGCGTGATGCAGCACGCCGGGCGCGTCGTGTACATCGCCGACGGCAAGATCGTCGAAGGCAACCCGACGGCCGCCGCGTCGGGGCACTAGGTCGCAAAGGGACGTTCACGTTGATGCCGGCCCGTCGAACCACAGGAGTCTTGCTCGTCAGCCTGGCGCTGGGCTGGGCGGTGCCGACGCCTGTCTGGGCCGGGGCGGCTCTGCCAGTCGGCCCGACGCAGGCCGCCGGCGCTGCGCCCACCCCTGCCCCGCCGACTCCTGCGCCGGGCCCGAGCCCGGATGAGCCCGAGCCGCCGCCGGCTCCGCTGGAAGAACCGGAGCCCGATCCAGCGCCGCTGCGCGTCGAAAAAACCGCTGCTGAGCTAGCCGCCGAAGCAGCCGAGCGTGCCGAGCGCGAGCGCCAAGCCCAGGCGCAAGCCACAGCGCTGCGCACCTATAGCGGCGTCGGCTGGACCGGCGTGGTGCTGAGCCTGGCGCTCGTCACCACTGGCATCACCTTCGGCGTGCTGGCCCAGAATCGATCCGATGCCTTGAGCCGCATGAGCACGCAGAACATCAATGGCTTCCCGCCGGTCTACGACGCCAGCCAGCATGCCGATTGGCTGCGCCTGCAGGACGAAGGGCCGCTGTTCAGCCGAGCCGCGATCGGCACATTGCTGACCGCGGGCGTGCTAGCCGTCGGCACCGGTGTGCTGTTCTGGGCCCGCGAACGCCGCTTTGGCAAAGAGCTCACGGCGCAAGCCCCCACGCTGCGACTGGGGCTTACCGGGCCCGGTCTCGCAATCGGCGGGAGGTTCTAATGTCAGAACCGCAAACCTCGGTGGCCACGAAGCTCGCGCGAGGACGCCTCCTGCCCTTTCTGGGTCTGCTCTTGCTCTGCTTGCTCGCTATTCCGCTGAGCCACTGCTACACGCCGACCTATTCAGATTGTGCATATCGCTGTGGCACCGACGAGCCGCGCTGCCCACCAAGCTATGAGTGCCGCAGCGACAACTACTGCCACCTGCCCGACAGCACCAACATCTGCCTGTTCGGCATCGACCTCGCCGGCCTGAGCTTCGACGGCGGTCTGCGACCGGATCTCTAAGACAAGACCTCGCCCGTCGCGGATGCCCGCGCTCCGCTACAATCGGGACATGCTCAGCCGTCGAGAGCTTGTCCTTGCGCTCCTTCTGCCGGCCATCGCCAACGCGCAGTCGACGGCGCGTCGTGCCCTGTACCTTCAGCCGCTTGGCGCTGAGCTACCCGACGCCGACGTCAGCCTAGTCTGCTTGGCGCTGCGCGAGCTCTTCGGGCTGGAGGTGCGCATGCTGCCACGAGTCGATCTGCCGGCGGGCGCGTACTACCCGCGCGGCAAGCGCTATCGCGCCGACGCCCTGCTCGACTTTCTGGCGCCGCGACTGCCGGCCGATGGGCTGCGGATCTTGGGGCTCACCGGCGTCGATATCTCGACGACCAAAGGCAAGGTCTACGACTGGGGCATCCTGGGCCTGGGCAGTCTCGATGGAGCCTCCGGTGTGCTGTCGTCGTTCCGCTGTCACAAAAAAGCCAGCAGTGCCGAGCACGCGCGGCAGCGACTGGCCAAGGTCGCGGTCCACGAGACCGGACACACCCTGGGCCTCGATCACTGCCCCCGCCACGGCTGCATCATGGAAGACGCCGAGGGCACCGTGCTCAGCACCGATCGCGAGTACGACCTCTGCCCGCGCTGCCGCACGCTACTCGCCCAGGCCGGCCACGCCATCCCCGCGACGCCCAACATCCCCTGGCCCAAGCCAGGCGGCCGCTAGCCTGCCTTCGCTTAGCAGGTGTTTACATATTATTTTCCCATCAAGCTCCCGCGGCTGGGGCCGTCGCCGATCTCGACCTCGATGCGGAAGCGCTCAGCGGAGAGCAAGCCAGGCTAGGCGCGGGTGGATCTACACGGACGATGGCGAGGAGGACAGCGAACGAAAGCCCCCACCGTAGACATCGGGAAGTCCCTCGACAGAGTCAATGAGACCCAGGCTCGACTCGATTTGGGTCAGAGCAGCAGCCAGCAAGGGCTGATTCAATCGGTGCAGCTCTGCGTTCGAGCGCACGAGCGTTTTGCCATCCCGAAACAGGGTGTGACTCATCATGAGCGCCCCATAAGGACTCTCGGTCTCTGACTGCAGATCGACGCGGGCGAGACCGAGGATCCAGCCTTGCACCGGCGGCAGATTGGGCTGTGTACGCACCCAAACAAAAAGATCGAGGGTCAGCTCTACCGACGTGACGGGCGCTGCAGACGTGGCCAAGGCGGTCAAGACTTCGCGGACGAAGCCCGCCTGGTCTGAGGACGCTGCCGTCTCCCACACGTACTGGGCGTTTGCCTGTGGCAGCTTAGCTGGGCTGGTAAACCACGCCGAGCGCAGCCGGGCCAGTGGGCCGAGGGCCCTGAGGAGAGCCTCGATCTGCCCCACGGTCCAGGCATTGAGCACATCGGCTTGCTCGCAGCTTGGCCGGCTGCGCGGTGTCCACATCCAGGTCGCCGCATGATCGCGATGATCCCAGGAATCAAGACAGGGTGTGATGCACGGGGCATCTTGGATCGACATCATCGCACCGCCTCCGCACTGCGGACTTGGAAGACTCCGCTGCCGGGGTCGAGTTCAAGCACGACCTTCATCTGCTCACCACTGCCATTCTTGTAGAAGATCTCAACCCAGCGGGTGGCCACGCTATCACGAGGGCTGGGAAGCTTGGAACTGACCCAATCCGCCAATGTCTGCGGCGACACATCGGTCGCCCCCGCCTCGCGGCCATCCAGGCGAATCAGGCCATTGGTCTCGCCGGTGCGCATCGACTGATCGCGAAGCTGACTGTTGGCCGTACCCACGTTGTTGCGAACAGTATTCTTGGTAAACGGCTCGCCCGTCTTGCCGATCGTTTTGCACTCGACCAGCTTGGCCCCCTGCGGGCTATTGACCCGAAACTCGGGAGTCTGTTCGCTGGGGATTGCGCTCTCAGCAAGTGCCTCCACCTTCCCGGTCTTGCCGAGCGCAGTCTTGCCCGCCAAGAGATCTTCGGCTAGCCGCAGCTCGGCTTCCGCTTGGCGTACATCTTCGGCAACTAGGCGACGAAAGCGGCTGATGAAGTCGCCAGCGATCCGACTTCCGTAGCGCGAGCGAAAGTTCAAGTAGGCCGCCAGCGAGCTCTCTAGGTGGAGGTTCGAAAGGCTGCCACTCTGATTAAGCTCTAACGATCTTGCGATCTCGGACGAGGCGACCGAGTCTTTCCGTGCCGCGCGGAGCGCATCAAAGACGATGTCGAGATACGCCGGAGGCTTGCTGGCAAGCTGCTTCATCCCCTCAGGTCCCAAGCGCTCATGGAGCAGGCTGAGGGTCGATGGAGAAGTCTTGCGGAGCAGAACCGCTGCGTCCTCTTGCGACAGCCCCAGTGCCTCGGCCTGGCGGCGCGCCCGCAGCTGGGCCAGGGTCTCCGATGGGCCAGGAAGCTTCGACTGGCCGGTCTTGTAGTTTCCAATCCGCTCGTTGAGCCAGGTGCCCAGGCGACTTTCGCCAAAGGCTCGCCCCAGCGCCGTATTTTTCAGGGCACTGACCGCCTTGCTCACCCCCTTGGCGGCAGCCCACATCACCAAGACTTCCACGCCGATCCCCAGCAAGGTGCCGAGAGCATCGGCGAACTGCAGCGCCCCTTGCAGCAGGATTTTCTCGTCTCCGCGGGCTTTCCAGATAGTCGTGAAGAATGCCGCGATGGCCGCGCCGGCCCGCTGCAAGCTGCTCGCAAGCCACTGAATCAGAAAGGCCAGCCCGGCCCACTCTAGAATCGCCAAGCCGACTTCAAATCCCGCTGCAGCTCCGGCCGGCCCACCAACCAGCGCCCCGATCGCGGTACCGGCAGCCAGAACCGCGATGCTGCCGACGGCCATGAGCGCCAACGATTCCATTACCGAGACCGCCGACTGCACGACGTGCAGCTTGATGGCCTGCCCAAGGAATGGACCCGAGAGTTTGATGGCCTTCGTGCAGTCATCCAGCAGCTGACCGGCACGCTCTAGCGGAGCGGCTAATCCGACAGAGTCGGCGACTTCAAAGCTGAGGGAGCCCGAGCTCACTTGGCCGCGCATCGTGGTGGCAAACGCCCGACTCGGCACCCAGATGATCTGCCCGGCCTGAAACTGCGTTTTGCGCCAACCATCTACTCCGGAGGGAATCGCGAGATGGTTTACGTGCGCCAGGACCGCGACGAAGAAGCGCTGGTTGTCATGCCACTTAAAGCCCTCGCCTTCGGCGTTGTAGTACTGCTTCACGATCGATGTGGCCGCCCCCGCGAGGCCAGGCTGTACGCGGTGCAATACGGCATTAGGCTCGGGCAGCGGGTGTTCGGGAGCAGACCAGACATGGGTGCCGTCAACAAAGCCTGATCTGCCATCGAGCAGAGAGACTTGTAACCAGTGCCCGGGGAGCCGCTGATTAATCTGTACGCGCGTACTAAAAGCCAGACTGCCGAGCACCTGACTGCTGGCCGAAGGAGCCATTCGCAATCGCAGGGCTGGCGTGCCATCCCAGGCTACCAGGCCTAGCTCACCGACCGACGCTGCGTTGCCGTCGTCCTTGCACTGCACGGCGTCACCCCGCACGGCGGCGGCTCCACGTGCAGCGGTCGTTCCCCGCAAGTAGGGACGCAAGAGATCGGCGGCCGACTCACCCCGCACAACGCGATCGGCGACCGCATCAGCCTCTGTTTCCAGCGCATCCTGGCTGCCCGCACCCGCTGTCGGCCGAGCCCCGGCTGCTTGCTGTATGACGTGCGCTGCCTCATGCGCTGCGAGGTGCAGGCTGGGGGTCTTCCGAAATGCCAGGTGGTGTCCTGTGGCAAAAGCCGCAGCCTGGAGGGATGCGCCGGCTTCGTCGGCGGCCCCGCCGATGTGCGCCTGCACAGGGGATAGATCGTGCCCCGCACCGAACGCGGCCTCAAGCTGTGCGCGGTACGGCAGCTCGGCCCCACTGCCCTGGATGCCATGTGCTGCGACCGCCAAGCGACGCTGATCGGCGCTTGCCGCATCCGGCGCGAACGTCTGCCAGGGGGCGTCGAAGTCCCAGCCGGCTGGGCCGGCTCCTACTTCAGCGGCAAACTGCACCGCCTGAATCGAGTTGGTGTGCAGCCCCCCAGCCTCGCTGATCGGCCCCTCAGCGATCGGTCCCTCAGCGATCGGCCCACTGGTGTCGCGCTCCGCTGGTGGTTCGGCATCCGGTTCCGCTGGCTCAGGCCCAGCAGAGGGTTGTGTCCAGTGCCCAAGCAGCGCCGCAGCTTCCGTGTCCTGCCCGCTCGGCGACGCCGCCCCACCAGATGTCCATCCGCCTTGCCCAAGGTCCATGTGATCAGGGGAGGCGGACTCCCCCAGCGCGGGACTATCGGCAGCACTGTCCACCGGCAAGGCCCAAGGACTTGGTCCCGATGTCTGCTGCTGTGTCGGAATCGCGAACATACGTCCCCCCAGGCTCCCCACTTGATGCAGAGCCAGCCGACCGCAGGATCCGCAAACGATATGCCAGGTGCGGGAAGCCGTCCTCAGAGGCCCGGCGGAGGTACGCACGGGACAGCTACGGCGTGCGGATGGGTCATCTAGACCGTGGTTGATAAGTCGACTTGTGAATTCCCCCCTCCAGTTGCCGAATTCCTCATTCCTCTCGACGGAGATGCATGGCACCTGACTTGCAATTCACGCGAGCATGACTTCATTTTTGGATACTGAATCGCAGGATTTTTCGGGCGGAAGCGCGCATCCCTGGAGTGGTGAGGGGACGCTATTGAGAGACGGTCTGGTCGGCAACGGCTGCCCGGCACCCGATGCACCGCTAGGCTCTAGCGAGCACGATCGGAGCAAGCCAAGCAGCCCCCCTCCCTGGGCTCGGAGGGCGCCCATGGGCGAATCGGACCGGGAAGCGGTCGCCCAGCCGCACGCTCCTGGGTCGCCAGTAAAAGCGCCACCGTCCGGCAACGTCCTCTCGTCGCCGCAGCAGCTGTTCGCTCACTACTCCTCCGGGCTGGGAAAGCGCGGGATGCCGTTGCCGAACCAGGTTCGCGAGCGCATCGAGACGGCCACCGGTGCGTGTCTGGCGGGTGTGCGTTTGCAGACCGATGAGCACGCAGCGGCACTGGCTGCGTCCGTTGATGCAGCGGCCTTCACGCTGGGGCAGGACATCTTCTTGGGCAGCGGCCAATACCAACCCGATACACCGGAAGGACAGGATTTATTGATGCATGAAGCTGCACATACCTTGCAGCAAACGGGCAGTGAGCGCGGGCCGGCCACCGCGATCAGCGAGCCCGGGGCCGCTGATGAGTGCGAAGCCGACGCGGTGACTGCTGACGCATGGCTAGGCCGAAAGTCGCAGGCGGTGCAGCAGCGCGTTGGTAGCAAGGTGCAGCGACGGAAACTTTCGCAATCTGAGCAGACGGTATTCAAGCGCTTGCAGACGTTCGCTCAGGCCGCGGCGCAGGAAGAGGCCAAAAATCCGCAGGGGGATCACGCTCTGGGCGGCGATATCTCGGCGATGAAGGCCGATCTCGAAACACAAATTGAGAACGTGAAAGAAGAGAAAATATCCTTCGCCGGCTTCAGCTTCCAGGTTGCGCAGGATCCCGCTGCGCTGAAGGCCGCGCTTTGGGCCCTGCACCAGTGGGCAGGACAGAGCGCAAGCGTTGGCGCGTATGCCCATAGCCAGGCACTCCCGTCGGGGGAACAACACGTGCAGGGCCTGGATGCCAATAGCTACAAGTGCAACCGCTTCGTCGGGGATGCCTACGCCATCGGCGCGGGCACAGGCTACGACGTCAACGGGAAGGGCGGCAGCTTTCCAGCGGGAGAGCGCGGCCGGCTCGACAAATTGTTTGGCAAGACTTATGGCTATCCGCCCTCGGCCAATGAGCTGGCGGACCCCTCCAAACAGATTCCCAACCTGGCCGTCACTCAGAAACCCGTTGCGGGGGACATCGTGGCCTTCGGCAGCCCCGGCGGCATCGGGCACTCAGGGATCAACCTCGGACATAACCTGTTTGTCAGCGCGCGAGATTCGTCCAACCGGCCAGTGCCCAGCATGCAGCCCACAGATGGCGTTCATATCAAGCGCCCGGTGGCAGGCGGTGTCTTTCGCCATTACACCGGGTAAGTCTCCTTGACGGCCACAGCGCAACGAAACACACACCGATCTTCCCAAGGATACTCATGGACAATCCGCAGGCGCCATTCTTGGATCAGGACTCGATGAGAACCATGACGCGCATCGCCATCGTGCTGGGACTCGGCAGCCTATGCCTACTCCTTGGGCTACGTCAGCTAGCCCAGGCCTGGCCACACCGGACTCCCGGCACACTCTGGCTGCTGATGCAATATCACCTCGCGTCAGATCGAGCCGCGGTGCTTGCCGCCTACAGCGTAGCGCTGCGAGCGCATGGGGTCGCCCCCGCCTCCGCCGTAAGCGAGCACCTTGCCCAACGCTTGCAGCACAGCCTGTCCTCGCCCGATGCGGAGGCCGAGCAAATCGTGGACTTCTTTCTGTCCCAGTCGGTGGCGACTACACATCCCGCTCTGATCGCTCTCAGTCGGGAACCTCGCATCGCGGAAGCGCTGACTGGACAAATCCTGCTGCGCACCCCACTGCAGCCCGCGGCACAACAGGAGCAAGCCCTCGCACTCGTCGAGCAGCTGCGGCGCGGGCAGATCCTGTACAAGCCGCGCTTGGGGCCGCTGACGTACTCTGAAAAAGCGGTGGCTGATGCGCTTTCGCACTACCAGGATTGGTGGCGGTCACCGCTCGCATGGTCGGAACGGAGGCTGCGGGATCCCCTGGCTGGTACCCCGCTGGCCTGGGTTGAGCCCTAGTCGCGCGCTGGCAGGATGCAAAAGGGCGGGCCAACAGATTCTTAGTCGCGCACCCGCACATCCAGATACGCCTCGCAGCGCGCCAGCCAGGCGGGACTCGTCTGCCCCGCGAGCAAGTGCTCTGTGAGATCGTGGGCAATCTGCACGCAGTGATCGATGTTGCAGTGCAGAAACAGGCCCTGACGACCGGCCGGATACAGGCTGCCTTGGCTAGCGAGCGCAGCCAGCTCAGACCGCCAAGCCGCAAGCCAGCCGCGCCGATACAGCGGATAGACACGGGGCAGAAAGATCTGCCGACTGGCAGCTGGCTGCGGCGGGGAACCGGCGTGACCCGGCAAGATGCCGGCGCGGCTCAGCTGACGTAAGAGCTCGGCCTGGGGCTCAGGCGCCAGGAAGTCCTGGTCCGGTCCCCAGGTACCCTCGGGAATCTCGACACAGAGCAGAGACTGCGAGGCGGGGGCCAGCGCAGGCGAGAAGTTGGCCGGAACCGAGACCCGCCCAAACCACAGGCTGCTGCCTGGAATGTAATAAGTGTCGACGGAACCAAGTATTTGCCCAGGGAAGGCGAGATAGAGCAAGTACAAACCCCGATGCTGCAGTCCCGAGCGCTCTGGCCCGTCGCTGTGCTGGGCGAGATCGGCGAGGTGGCCAGTATAGATAATCGGCCGACGCTGCGTCTGCAGGTCCTCACGCTGGAAGGCGCGCTGGTACTGAAAGCGGACGCCCAGCGCCTGCGCCTCGGCCGCTAGGCTGTGCACCATCGCTCCGATGCCCTGCGTCGGATAAAGGTAAGTGCCGGCGCTCGCCGGGCGCGACGACAGCAGGCCCCCTAGCGCCCCGCGCAGCACCGAGAGCGGCTTGGCGGTCGACACCCGCTTTTTGGCCACGCTCGACGAGATCTCATCGGCAGGCAGGCCCCAGACCTTCTCGACGTAGGGACGGTAGAAGGCCTGAAACGCCGCCTCGCCGGTGCGCTCACGCACGAACGTCGCGAAGCCGGGATCATGCTCGCCATCGTCACGGCTGGCGGCCGCGCTGCGATCGGCCTCCCAGCGCAGGAACTTGCGCAGCGAGGCCTCGCGACGCAGAAACGACAGCCCAAAGCGAACAGCGGCCAGCGGACCCAAGCCGCGCAAAAATCCGTCGAGACGCAGCGGATACGGCACGTGCCGACAGGCTGGGTCGGTCGGCAAAGGGAACGGGGGCGTGCGGGGCGTCGGCTGATTGCTGCAGAAGATCAGGCTGCCGCGTCGCGGTCGCTCGGCCCAGTCCAGGCCGGGAGCAGCGGCGCGCAAGATCGGCAGCGCGTCGCCATGCACTCGGTGCGATCCGAGATCGCAGGGCATGCCGGCAAACAACTGCGGCTGCAAGAGGCCCCCGGGCCGCTCCGCAGCTTCCCAGACCTCGACGGCACGACCGGCCCGCGCGAGCGCGACTGCCGCACACAGGCCAGTGACCCCTGCGCCCACGACCAAGATCGGCTCATCCCTGCGCTGCATGCGATGGCGGCGAGGCTACTTGATGGGCAGCGGAGACGGGAGATCGGAAGAGCACACGTCTGAACTCCAGTCACGCCAATGTATCTCGT
>CALFYE010000231.1 GCA_937952145.1 uncultured Myxococcales bacterium | reverse complement strand
GCCTTCCTTTGGCCCAATGCCTCGAGATCGTCAAGCAGATTGGCAGCGCGCTGCACATGGTACATTTAGCCGGCATTGTACATCGCGATATCAAACCGATGAATTTGTTCATCCATCGTCATGAAGAAGCAAGCAGTGACGAGGAAATCTATAAAGTGGTAGATTTTGGAATATCGAAAATTCAAGGTCATTCACGGCGCACGCCAACGTTGACATTTATGGGCACGCCGCATTATGCGGCGCCAGAATCTGCCAGCGGACGAGGTGATACTGTTGATGCGCGTAGTGATCAGTTTTCTCTAGCTGTTGTTTTATATCGAGCGCTCTCTGGGCGAGTGCCTTTTGATGGAAAAGACGGAGTCGGTATTCTGTATCAAGTTGTCTATGGCTCGCCTGAACCGATAGAGGTCGTCGTCCCCGATTTGCCCAAGCACGCCGCCTTGGCTATCGGCCGGGCCATGAGCAAAGACAAGAACGAGCGCTTTGTATCGATTGTAGAATTTGCACAAGCGTTCTGTGGCTCGACCCGCAGCCTATCAAGCGGTCTACCTCGATTGGCGCCGCTGGCTCCTGAAGAGGCGACAATTCGGTCGCTGCCGGTCGCGATGGACTTCAACAGTCAGGTCGTCCGCCTGTCCGCACAGCCGCTGGTCCCATCGAGCGGCGTGGCGGTTGTGCCAGAGCCGGTTTCTGAGGCTTCGCGACTCACACCTCATTCGCTCTCGCCAAGTAGCGTTAGCTTGGCGCGTCGGCGTTCCTGGTCGCCCTCCGCTCTTGGGCTGTTTCTGGGGCTGATCGCTGGTGGAACGGTTGCAGCAGGAGTCTGGTTCGGACGAACGTCACGTCATGTCGCCTTGCCGCATTCTGCCCACCCCAACCGCGAGACGGTAGCGAACGCGCCGTCCGCGCCCCAGGCCGTGTCAGCAGGAATGCCTGGTAGCCGAGCCGCCGGCGCCGCGACGGGCCCAGTGAGTGCTGCCGACGCAGCAACTTCGACGATTGGCTTAGCGCCCGCCGTCCACGCCAAGCTGCCCGCTCCCGCTGCTTGCGCGGCGAACTATCGCATCGCGGTGCTTCCCAGCGATGACTATGTCGAAAAACAGATTCGCAAGCATCTGCGCAAGAAAGGGTTCTGCGAATGGCATACCCGTGGACTTCGATTTCAGCGTACCGACTCGCTGAGTCGTCGCTTCGTGCTGCAGCAGCAGGCGGGGGCGAGCGTTACCGATACACAGCTCGAAGGAATCTTAGAGATCCTCAAAGACTCCCAGACCGTTCCCAGGGAGATTCGCGAGGTCCAGATTGGCGGAGCCGCCGTTCCTCGGCGTGCCTCCTAGCCGTCGCGATGGTGGCAACCCTGACCTTGGGGAGCTGTGGCCCCTCCCTACGCTGGTATACCCCGGATGAGCCTGATGGGATGGATGCTCCCGCGTGCACGGGTTCAACCCGGCAGTGCGTCCGTCAGCTCTGGATGGGGGTCCGGGCGCTGCGAAGCGCTCTGCGCATGGAGGCGCATGCCAATGCCGAGCGCCAACAGCTGATTGACGGGTTGATGTGCCCGGAAGCGAGCGTCCGTGACTGGCTGCTGCGCTGCGCATTGAATCCTGATGGTGCACCTTGTTCAGTCGAGCTCGCGGACCCCGAGCTGATGCGCGATCTAAGCCGCTATCCCAACCATATGCTCTATTTTCCGCTGCTCTCTGCGTCAACCACCGAGAGTCCGGATCGCTATCGCGGGAAGATTCGCCAGATGGTGGAGAATATGGATGGGCGCCGGCGGAGTGAGCTGCAGGGCTGGGCAGATTCACTGCACATCGTCGATCGCAGCACCATCCTTGTGGTGTGGTTGCCACACAGCGCACCGGGCCAAGCCTCCCCAACCCAGCCGGCGGACGAAGAGGCATCGTATGTCGCCACCGATGTCCTGAATCTGTTTATGAATCAGGTGCTTCCTTCCGGTCACGATCTGTCGGAGACCAGTCGTGTGCACTACTTACAGCCGCGGGAGGCCGCCTGTTATCAGCGCCGGCAGATGCTCTCGAAGTATCTCAGCCGACCTGAAAATCGCCCGCTTGGCTCCGAGCCGGCGCAGGGCAAGCCGCGTACCGCCCTGTGGATCTTTCACCTGCCCTGCGCCCCGCAGGTGATTGCCAAACAAAGGTCCGCCTCGTGATGCGTCCATTCTTTGCCTGGGCCGCGTTGGGACTGCTGGGTCTGCTTTCGCAAGCGGCCCTGGCCTCCAATGGTGGCGAGCCAGAGTGTGTCCGTTTTCGGCGCAGCGTGTTGACCCGCGACCGATTGCATAACCAGCAAATCGAGCGACGCGCGTTCGTCAATGTCGGCAGCTGGTCCCATGCGCGGAAGAGCTGGCAGCCGACCTCGTCCGCCCTGTCGTCGCGGGCCCGGGTCACTGTCGTCAACTTCTGGGCGCACTTTTGCGAGCCCTGTATTCGGGAGATGCCGACTCTAGTGACGGCCATGCACGAGGTCAGCCAAGGTCGAGGCACTGACGTTCAGCTGATCCTCTTAGCCGAGCAGAGTAGCTCGCCAGATATGCAGGAATTCCTCGCGCTACACCCAAGTCTTACCGGCCTGAGCTATCTGCATGACACTGGCGGCGTCATTCGTCGCTCGATTACCTCCGATAGTCAGCTTCCGCTTACCGTCGTTCTGGATGAGAACCTGGTCGTCCGCTATGCGGTGATCGGGGCGATCGAGGACATTGGCCTTTTGAAAGAGCAGGTCGAGCGCTTGCTGCGGAACGGTCGCTAGTCATGAGGACGAGGCACGGGCATCGGGCCAAAGGCCTGAGCATTTGGGGCGCAGCCTGTCGATACCTTGGAGGTGGCTTGGTGGTGCTGGTGACGGGCGGGCCTGCTCTTGCTCAGCCCGTGTCGGCGACGGCTTGCGACCCGTTTCATGCGGCTCCCGAACCCGTCGTGCTGTGGGGCGTTCAGCGCGGCTGCGGGCTGGATGCTGGCTTTGCGCGGGATGTTCAGACAGAGCTTGAGGTCAGTCTGCATCGTCGCTTTGCCGGCCATGTGGACTCCCGCCTTGCCGCCACGATGGGCGGTTGCAGCGGCGCCACCTGCGTCGACTGGCTGCGGCAGCAGGAGTCCTGCGGCAGTGTCCTGTCCACAGGCACCTTGATCGGCGGGCGGGTCGATGAAGTTCCGTCGGCCAATGGCACGCTGTCCCTGCTTCACGTATGGCGCTACGATCTGGAATCAGGCCGCACCTGGGCCTACGATCTCGACGCGGGAACCTGTGCCCATGGGGTCTGCGGCAACGGTCGCTTTGCGGACCAAGATGTCCAGCGGCTCCGGCCAGGCCAGCGCATCGCCATCGCCTTGGGCCGCCTTATCCAGGGGCGCATCGACAACGAGTTTCTTTCCTGTCAGGCCGGCTGTCAGCGAGCCGGCACGAACTGCCGCGAGCAGCCCGAACTGCGTTGTTCAGCGGCCTTGAACGGGGGGGGCAAGCTGGCGAGCGGTGCCCCGTACGGCTCCGGGGCCGAAAAATCGTCGGCCGCTCCGGTCGCCAAGACGGCACTGGCCATCGGCTTTGGTCTCAGCGCCAGCACGCTGATCGTGCTCGGGGCCTTGGCTGGATCGTCGTTTGGCGATAAGGCCGGCTGCGATCGTCCGGAACCTCTCATGCCTCCTGTCGAGGGTCCTGCGCAGCTCTGCACGCCGTTCCGCACCGCCGCCGCCACGGGTTTAGGCGTCGCCGCTGGGGCGACCGCCGTCCTGGGAATCGGCCTCGCCGGCAGCGTGGCCTACGATGTGCTCCGCCGCTCGCCGGCGACCGCTTCGCGCTCCTCCCAATCCGCTGCTCCCTCTTGCCCTTGGCTCCTCCCATGACTCCCCGACACCTCCTTGCCCTGTCGCTGTGCGCCCTTGGCCTCACCCTGCCCGCGCTAAGCTGCCTATACCTGCAAGATCACTTCCCCGGGTCCCCACTCGGCGACGGAGGAATGCCCCCTTCCTCCGATTCGGTCCCCAGCGCTGACCTGGGCGCGAATTGTCCCGAGAACGCCAAGTGTAGATCGGAAGAGCGTCGTGTAGGGAAAGAGTGTCTTCGCCTGTGTAGATC
>CALFYE010000230.1 GCA_937952145.1 uncultured Myxococcales bacterium | reverse complement strand
CCTTCGTGATGCATTGCCAGTGGCTGCTGCCCGGTCTGCGACAGACGACTCGCCATCATCGCCAGCAGCAACGCGCCGAGCAGCAGGACAATCGTGGCTAACGTGAACAGGCGTGGCCAGTGCGCACCGGCCCACGCGCGCTCTGCACACAGCGGCCCGACGATGCCCGCGACATTGATCGCGAGGTACTGAATCAGGAAGCTGCGATCACGCCCCGCATCATCCGATACAGTGGCACCGATCAGCGTCGTCATGCTCGGACGAAACAGGCTGTGACCCGCGATCACGATGGCGAGCGCAGGCCACAGCAGCACCGCCACATCCGACGCCAGTAGCGCATTACCCAGAGTCAGCAGCGCCGCCCCAAGCAGCAGCCCAGTCGTCGGGCCGAGCCAGCGATCGGTCAGCATGCCACCCGGCAGACCCCCGACGTACGACAGCGCGTTGAACAGGCCGAGGACCAGCAGCGCCTTTGGCTCTGCTAGGCCGTGGCGACGATGCAGATACAAAACGAACAGCGGCAGGATCGCGGTGAACGCGAACCGCTCGCAGCCCTGTACGGCGCAGAGCAGCGTCAGGGCACACGTCGGGCGTGTGGACATGAATGTCCTCCAATGCGCAGCGCGGGGCGCTGCAAGATGCACCACGTCAGCGATGCGCCGACGCGGCGCGTGGGTTCAATTAGTCGGTAGATTGAGGGGCGTTGGCGGCGGCGGCCTTGCCTACCCAGCGACGCTTGCCGCCCTGCTTGCCGATGCGAGACATGTGGTCGCGATCGGTGCTGACCTGTTCGCCGCCGATGCGGCCCGCTGCGCGCGCTTCATCGGGTGTGAACTCGTGCGCGGTGCCAGCGGCGTGGGCGGCGCGACCGCCTGCGCTGGCAAGCTCGCGACGGCGCTCGACGGATAGCAGGGCAAAGCCGCGCTTGCGGGGCGGGGTCATGGCAAGCCAGCGGGCTGCGGCGACCGTGGCTCAGTGGCACCGGGCTCGGCTGTTTCCGACGGAGATGGGCGGGGAAAGGGACAGATACACGAGGGGCGTTCGGGCATCGCGGGGCCTCCAAACAGCGCAGTGCTTGAGATCAGTTCGCCCCGGCGATACGCTGCGCGCCGTTCCCCGGGGCTTACCGGCTACCGAGAACACGGTCCGCACCGTCTTGACCACGGTGCGGGCCACTCATTTGCGGAACGAAAACCGATGTCTAAGACCCAGCTTTAGCAGAAAATGAGTGATGTCAACAAGAAAAACTTCGTCTTCACGCCAGCGCACTGCCGCTCCGCGCGCGGGCTGTTGAACATCACGCAGAGGCAGCTTGCCGACGCTGCTGGCATCTCGCTGGAGTCGCTGCGGCTGTTCGAAAAGAACGAGCGCCGTCCGCATGAGTCGAATCTGGCGAAGGTGATGGAAGCCCTGGAACGTCGGGGCGTAGAGTTTCTGAACGGCGGTTCACCAGGCGTGAGGCTGCGTCCGGAAAATCAGGTCATCCAGTGAGCCCCCGGGTGTCGCATCCCACCCATGCTGCATCTTCAGCCTGCCGCGTGTTGAGACCTCGGGCCCTTCACGCCGACGTCACCAACAAGCCGGGCACAGACTACCTGCCAAGCCAGCATACTGTTCCGTGACACACCCAAGCGCATGCGAACGGGAACGCTCCGTGCTGCGTAGCCGAACGCGAGGTCACGTTCGTTGCCTCCTCCGCAACCATCGCCGTGCTGCACCTGCTGTCAGCGGCGCAGCCGGCTGCGAAGCTGCTTCTGTAGCCAGTTCCGCTGCCAGTTCCGCTGCCAGTTCTGCTGCCAGTTCTGCTGCCATTCTCGATTTTTCAGCAGACCGGAAATGACAGACTAAGTTCGGAACATCGCACTCATTTCTCGTCGGTGCATTTCTTGCAAAAGGGGCAGTCGAGGATGGCCGCGCAAATGGCTGCGGTCACGCCATCAGCCAGTTCGCAGTGGTGGCTGCGGGGCGGGCTGCCAAAGTAGCCACGCAGCCAGCATCGCAGAGAGCAGCGGCCACGGCATCGGAACCAGCTGCGGCTGGCGTGACGCAGTCGTGTGTTGGCGTTCGCGTTCGCAGGGCATATCGGTGCGCTTGAATTCGCTTCAGCCATCCAAAAAGAGCGGCAGGCGCAGAGCGTATGGGCAGTGTGGCCACGCTGCATGCGCAGCGTATGTGCGGCATATGTGCAGGCTAGCCAGAGCTTGCCCGCGGTCCCATCGCTGTGCCCCTGATCCTGAAGCGCAGAGAATTCGTGGGATGCGAGGTCACTGCGACGCAGGTGGGTTATCGCTAGCGCCCCGCTCAGCAGCGGCGTGTGCTCGGCCACGCTTCGTCTATGGCGCGGCTCTGACTCCTATGCAGAGTGGCTGCGGCGATTGGCGTTCTTGCGTTCGTTTGCGTTTGCTCCACGAGTTCTGGATCGCTTCCATCGGCGGTCATGCTCGCGTCACGGGAGAACGCGAACGGCAACAGCGGGCATGCTGGCCGATCACAGAAAACAGAATCATCCCGCTTCGTTACGAATCGACGGGAAACCATCACGCGATCGGCCGCGAAAACTGGGTATGCAGTGTCGGCAGTGCGACAAGACCTTCTCAGCCAGTCGGCCGTCGGTAAAGAAATACTGTGACGCGGCCTGCCGAGCGAAAGCGTATCGCGCACGCAAGCGAGCGGCCCGAACGCCAGCGAGTAGTGATGAGACAAAGACCGCGCGCAGAAGCATGCAGCGGCTGCCCATGGACAAAGGTCGGCGTTCGGATGCGCGAGTTCCAAGGCTCGATGCCAAGCAGAGCGCTCGCTGGGTTCGCGAGCGAGGTCGTGTGGCGCTTGATGATCAGGTGCTCTCGCAGGCGCCGGTGGGTGCGGTCGGATATCGCTTGGTCCTGCCGGTGCGTGATGTCGGCGAGTCACCGCGGATCGTGCCGGACGCGACCCGAAATGGAGCCT
Source organism: uncultured Myxococcales bacterium (assembly GCA_937952145.1). Taxonomy (GTDB): domain Bacteria; phylum Myxococcota_A; class Polyangia; order Palsa-1104; family JAEUJZ01; genus JAEUJZ01. Next base: position 6,042 of record CALFYE010000230.1, on the reverse strand, counting down.
TGCCGTACTGGCGTCTGCACCCCTTCGAGCTGCCGGATGATCTGCGGCTGCGCAGCGGTCGACTGTATCGCCTGCTCTGGGTAGACGCTCGCGGAGCACTGCTACCTCCCGATGGGAATCGATACCTCCCGGCGCTACGTTTTTTCTTGGGGCCACCGGAAGCAGAACAAACGATGCCTCGCGCGACAAGAAACAAGCCTGTCCGCATCCGACGGCAGCAGCGCGAATCTGGCCCACATCCCGATGCATCACACCCAGGCGGCCACAGCGCTGAACTTGTGACGGAACGGCCCGCGACTGTGATGTCCGAAGCTGCATCTCCAGCAATGACTCCGGGGTCGTTGGCGTCCACGCATGATGACGCCAGCGTGCCCGACCGAGCTGCTGTAGGCACGGACGTGGCAGCAGCACCAGGCCAAGAAATCAGCGCCAATTTCCACGCAGCCGAAACAGAATGGAGGCTGCATCCTTCGCCAAATGCTGACGACCAAGGACCGCAAGTTGAGCCGAGCACGACGGTTCAGCTCGACGTGTCCGCATCCTCCGCGGCATCGCCCTCTGCCCAACCTTCAACATCGGAACGTGAATCACCGGCACCTACGCCAGCAGCTGCTTCGACATCCTCCGATTCTGCGGCTCCCCCTGTCGGAGCGCAGGCAAATGGGAGTGAAGAGGAGTCCGGATTCCCGGTCGTCGAGCGTGGTGAACAACATGCAGATCTAGACCTCGTGCCTCCTGCTGAATCTGTCGCAGTCGCTCCGCAGCTCGCCAGCTTCGATGAGAGTTCCATTGTTCCGGAGTGCTCACCGCCTCTGTCTCCGCACGAGGTCAGAGCGCTCATCGGCATCGTGCTGCACACCGAGAAGTGCGCAGCGCTTCAACACGAGATCGACTGCGTGCATGCTCGTGCCCGCGATCTGCCACCACCGGTGAGCCCCGAGTTCGAGCTGCGCGATGAGGAACGCGCTCAAGTCCGCAGCGTGGTCCACGATGCGCGCTTGGCGACCGCAGCGATCAGACTGTACGCCGCGTGGCTTCACACCCACGCGCAGGGCCCGGTCGCGATGGCGCGACTTCCTGCGCCGTTCGTGTCACTGACGTTCGCCGATGCCGAGCGCATCACGTCCGTTCTCAACAGCCCACCGCGTCGCGCCTACGCGGAGTATGTCCTCGCGCGCGTGACGGCTCTGCTCCAAGGCAAGCCGGAGCCTGCGCCGCCGACTTCCGATCTCTCGCCCAAGGTGCGCCGCCACATCCGCCAGCTCTTCACCGATGCGCGCCTGGTCGTCCTGATGCAGCACGGCATCTGGACGCGCGATGGGCTGGAACGGCTGAGAGCGGAGAGCGCATGAACAAGCGGTCCGTTGTTGCCTCTACGCTGACAATGGGGCCAGGCGCTGACACCATACTGTTGGCGACATCGACCCTGCGCGCAAAGCTGCCGGCCTCGCCAGGTGGTCCTGCGCTTTGTTTCAGAAACATCGCAGAGCAGATCAATTGAAACGAGGGAGGGCGGATGGCCAGCCAGCACGAAACCGTACTTGCCACGATTCCTCTTGCAGATCCTGAGCTGTGCGCATTGAGTAGCGACCTGATGGTGACCGTGCTCGACGGTCCGGATGCTCATCGTAGTCAGCGCTTGTCAGGAGCGTCTGTGGTCCTGGGGCGCTCAGAGCGGGCCGACTTTGTCCTGCGGGATCCAGCAGTGTCTCTCCTGCATGTCAGCTTGCAGGGGCAAGCCCACGGAATTTCCTTCCGTGATCTAGGCAGCCGGAACGGCGTGCGCTTGGAGGGGGCACGCGTGGACAGTGGACTGTTGCCGTCCGGGGCGGTCTTGCTGCTTGGCAACACCATGGTTTGCATCGAGCAAGCGGGGCAGCGCGTGATCCCGACGGCCGCGGTGGAGAGATTTGGTTCCCTTGTCGGCGGCGCGCGGTGTATGCGGCAGCTGTATGCAGAGATCGATCGATTCGCGCGGACCTCTCTCGCGATCTATCTGCATGGTGAGACCGGCACAGGAAAAGAGCTCGTTGCGCGCGCGATCCACGAACACAGCGCACGAAGAAACGCGCCCTTTGTGATCCTGGATTGCTCGACTCTCTCTCGCGAACTCGCTGCGAGCAAGCTCCTTGGACATGAACGGGGGGCGTTCACCGGCGCGATGACCCAGCGAGCTGGAGTCTTCGAGGAGGCTGATGGAGGCACCCTGTTTATCGACGAGATTGGCGAGCTGCCCTTGGACATGCAGCCACACCTCTTAAGGCCACTGGAGGCACGCGAAGTCATCCGCGTAGGTGGACATCGCCCCAAGCCTGTCAACGTCCGGGTGGTCTGCGCTAGCCATCGAGACCTGCGGATGATGGTCAATCGCGAGCAGTTTCGTGAGGACCTGTACCATCGCTTGGTGCAGGTTCGATTGCAGATACCAGCACTGCGTGAGCGCCCCGAAGACATTCCTCAGCTAGTCGCGAGTTTCCTGTCGCAGATTCCCAAAGAGGAGCCCATGGTGCGCAGTATTGCGCAGGATGCGCTAGCGCTCCTATCTGGCGCTGAGTATCCCGGGAACTTGCGTGAGCTGCGTAATCAGGTGTTTGAGCTGGCTGCGCGGGCCAAACCCCCTGCCATCTGTGCCGCCGATGTTCTGGACCTACGGCAACGCCGCGGCGAGCTGCCCAAGGTCAAGTTGGCCGGCGTCGCAAGCCCCCGTGTCGACACACCCAGTCTTGCGCTCTTACCGTTCAAGGACGCCAAGCGGGCAGCGATCGCTGCGTTTGAGCGCACCTATCTCCAAACGTTGCGGTCATCGTGGAAGACCCTGTCGGAAGCCGCCCAGCGCGCCGGACTAGAGCGACTCAGTCTGCGAGACTTGCTGAAGAAGCATGGCATGTACCAACCGGAACCACCGGGGTAAAGTGTGCGAGCACCTCACGCAACCATCCCGCATGCGTCCATGGTCTCACGGCAGGCGTACTCCGCCGCGAGCTAGCCGAATGATCAACGAGCGATCCGTGCGCTCGGGGTCAATGGGGGCATTGGGGTTTGCAGCCTTAATGCGCAAGAAACCAACCGCCCACAGATCTCCCCCGCGCTCCCCCTGCATGCCAACAAACTCGAAGCCCGCTTCTAACTGATGCTTGACTTCCCATTGTCCCTGTCCCGCACAGTGCCAAATACGATCGCCGCCGGCTAGCCAGACATCGTCCGGGCCAGTGCCCCAGATTCCCAGGATCACGGAAGGCGCTACCGCTCCATAGGCGCAGGGCGTCTCGGCGCGCACCAACCCGCCGCGCGGACCCTGAACGTAGCGAACGACATCTCGGCTAATGCCCCCAACCCAATATTCCGATCCATCCGGGGTAGCCCAGGCCGTGCGTAGCGAAAAGGGCGGTGGGTCAGGGACCAGCTCAAATGGAGCAGCCCCCCGGCGATGCAGCAGCACGGGCATCTGCCCCTTTCGTACCTCTGCCCCAATGAGCAGATGGGAGCGCGGGTCGCCAGCAATGGCCCATAGGTTCTGAGGATGAGTGGCAGATTCGGGGTTGTTGAGAGGACCAACGCTACGTTCGATGATGTTGCCATCGAGGCCCACCGCGATCACTGATCCGCCATCCTGGGAAGCGATTACACCACGCAAGACGCGGTACCCCCGCAGTATGGAGTGGTGCTGTGTCAACGTGCGTTCCTCGACAAAGAGATCCTGTGCCCACGCCTCGCCATCGAAGTGGTAGGCGTTCGCCATAGGGTCCATCTTCTTGCCCAAATCCTCTGCTCCAACGGCATAGGCCCGCCGGTTGCGATCCTCGGCAATCCCGAAGAAGTCCAGCAGTCGGGGCTGAGGCGACTGTACGCCAGCGCTTGGCGGAAACGCTGCGTCGACCTTGCCCATCTGCATACGGCGAAAGGCCCGCCGCTCTGCATCCCAGCGGATCAGTACACCGCCACGTCCCGCCATCCACAGCGAGCCATTGATTGGGGGACTCAGGGCCCGCAGCTGACTAGGGTTGGAATACTCAGCCTTGTTGCGGTCTATAAGCTGAGCCTGGAAGAATCGATGCTGTTCGAGCGAGAGCGCGATGAGTGGAGGCTGCAGCGTCTGAAAGCCGTCCTTCTCGCCCACCCAGCTCGCGTATCGTGCGGTCACAACGGCCGTGCCGTCGGGCTGCATCAGCTGCGCCGCAGTTGTCTTGCACGGATTCTGGCCATCGCAGGCTGCGGCTTCCCACGCCACGAACGGGTGGGCCTCACTGCCGTGGCCGGTAAGCGACAAGGAGGCGCTCTTTGGCACCGTGCATCGACAGCGCAGCCCGCAGTCGATCACGCGCTGGCCTGAGCTGGCTTCAATGACCGCCACACCATCGCCAGCAGTGTCTGTTCCCGCGACAACGCGCCTGAGCTCAATCCGTGCGTGCTCCGTGTTGCTTGGCTCATCGATAGGCACATAGATGTCATCTGCGGTCGACGGTCGTTCAACATCGCTGAAGCCTGCTCCCACCCAGCAGCCGTACTCATCGCGCACCTCAATCGCATAGCGGGTTGGATGCTGAGGCGCCTGTTCCGCGCTGAGCAGCCAGCGGTCCTGCGTGTAGCGCACCCATCCTGGCTCGGCAGGCGATACAGCTTGTGCCCCGCTCAGGGCGAGAGGCTGCCCGGCTGCCGAGATGCGCAATGAAGAGAGCGCAGAGGGCGGAGCGATTCGCCATTGTAGGAGCAGCACCGGAGTGCGCGGAGTCGCAGGCCCACGGTCCACGCTCGAACCCAGACTGGAAATGCGAGCGGCAACCGGGGTCGCTTCAAGACCAGGGTCTCTCCACGATCCCAGCAGCCAGCGCCGAAACTGCTGCCAAAGATCGGGGCGTTTGGCGAAGGCTGGTTCATCGCTGACAGAGACGACCGGCAAGCCTGCGGCCACCACCTCACCACCCTGCGGGGCAGGCAGCAACGTAGCAGTCTGCCGCAACCCCACGTCCGCTGCTCGCTCCAGGGTCGCCCGCCTCGTAGGGTTTGCCCCTCCCACACCGCCTGTGCCAGCCGACCCGTTGTTCGGCGCGCTAGTGGGTTTCTGCGCCGCGGCCCTGGGCGGCACGTCTTCAGAAACTGCCGCCCGCGATCTGCTTTCCCAATGAGTAGACGACGTGAGCTGGCGCTGCACATGGCCAGGCGGCCGCCGGTGATGGCGGGGCGCGGGAATGTGACTTTGGTCGGAAGGTAGCTGCTGGATCATCAAGATCGCAGCCCCCCATACGACGTCGCGGAGAAAGCGTTCACCCTTCAGGGCTGGGCTGGTCGAGAGCGGCGGTGCCGATGCCGTGGCGGAGTTCGCTGCGCGAACTGCGTCTTCAATCTGTGCAAGCTCTGCCGCAACCTGCAGCATGTCCGAGGGCCTATCGTCGCGGTGCTTGGCCAGCATGGCCAGCAGCAGTCGCTGCAGCCGGCGCGGCAGCGCTCGAAAGGCGGCAGTTTGCGGTACCGCTTGTCGCAGGTGTGCTTGCTGCCAGTCATAGTGGGTGCGCCCATGAAACGGCAGCCGCCCCAACAGAACTTCGTACGCCATGACCCCGACGGCGTAGATATCGGCTCGGCAGTCGATATCGTTTGGCGAGATCCACTGCTCGCGTGACATGTAGGCTGGCGTGCCGAGCAAGGCCCCGCTCGCTGTGTGTGGCGCTCCCGGTGATTGAGCCAGCAGCTTCGCCACGCCAAAATCCAGGATGCGAGCCCGTTCCCGATTTTCTTGGCCTAGGGACTCGACCATCACGTTCTGCGGCTTCAGGTCGCGATGAATGACGCCGTGAGCATGGACCTCGGACATGGCGAGCGCGATTTGCTGCAGGAGATCGAGCGCCCTCGTCAGCTGCATGGGCATCGCCAGTGAGCTAAGCGCCTGACCGCGGATCAGCTCCATAACCAGGTAGCAGTGCCCCTGAGGAGTCGTCGCGACGTCATAGACCCGGACAATGCCGGGGTGTTCCACGCGACTCGCAGCCTGCGCTTCGCGAAAGAACAGTCGGCGAGCCGCTTCCGAGTAGTGGTGACGATGCAGGA
>CALFYE010000229.1 GCA_937952145.1 uncultured Myxococcales bacterium | reverse complement strand
AGGAGTTCTTGTAGATTAAGTGAAGTAAGTTTTAACTCATATAGAAATGATTACGTATCATCGAAATGTAACCACCCTCCTGGTGGAAAGTGTTTAAACTGCATTAGTGATAGCAAAGTAGATAAAAAAAATTCTTAAAAACCTGAATAACAAAAAAATCAAGCCGGAAAATGTAATCACGGGCCAAATGGAAAATGCTTAAATTGCACTACAGTCAATGAAAATGATAAAACAACGAAAACTAAATGGTTATGTAAGCACGGACCAAACGGAAAATGTCCAAACTGCCTTGATATGGAATTTATTTCAGATGCTGCTCACATATCTTTTGATGCTTTTTTATAATAAAAAAAGTTAAAATGCAAAGGTGTTCATCCAGCAGATATTAAATGCAATAATTGTTTGCCTCCTTCTCAAATAAGGTATGAAGTAGATAGAACATGCAAAAATCATTAACCTTATCCTAAAGCTATGTGTAATAAATGTATTCCACCTAGTGTGGTCATAAAAAGACAAGAATATAGGCATGTAGATTATGTTTAGTTTATGAATATTAATGAAATTAGCAATTTCGTTAAATTTTGGGTCCAGAAAAAGCACATGGCATAACAAAGAGTGGGCTATTTATACGGTTATTATGCGGAAGACCCTCATTATAAAGGAGGTATTAGAGTAATTGTTGAGGCTATATATTAGCCTGAGCAAAAAGGAACTTATAATAGCTTTTAAATTTTAAATGATAAAACTGCTACAAAAGCTTAACTGATTGCTGGAGGATTAACATTAGAAAGAGTTGGTTGGATTATTACTGAAAATAACAATGACACTTTTATGAGTGAATCTCAAGTAAGAATGGCAGCTCGTCTTCAGCAATAGTTCAAAGTTTAACATTCTTCAGGATATGAAATTTCTAATTTTATTACAGTGATTTTGAGAAGTAAATATTCATGATATTTAGATGATCCAAAACATCATGGAGAGGTAAAACCTGAAGTATATATGATTAGTGATCAAGGCCAAGCATTAGAAAAATATCAACTTTTTGAAGATTCAGGGAATAGAAAAATGATGAAAGTTAAAGTTCCACAAAGGTATTAATTATTTAATGTAGTAACAAATAAGCGTTGCCATCTTTCATAGTATCAGGAAAATCAGCTATCTAATTCTAAACTGAATTTTTGTTGGTTAAAATAGCGCACGGATCATCTCGATCTAATAAGTTCGCCATATTGAAAAACTCCTAATTCCCAGTCTTTAATAGAGAAAAAGCAACAATAAAGGATCTAAAATAATATTTGAAAAAATATAAGCATAAACAATCATATATAAAATATGGAGATTTTAATTTGCTAATGTATTTAGCAGAAGCTCTTGATGTTTAAACAGTGCTAAGTATTGCTGAGCAAGTGGCAATTGAAGGTAAAGTGTCAGAAACTATTGATGAGCTTATCGAACATAAAGCTGATTTATGATACTTAAACAATAAGTTCTAAGAATAATAATTTACTTGAATAATTTCATGCATTTTAAAGATTATTTTTTATACTTTTCAAATTTTACTAAGAATAAAGCTAATACAAAAATATCTTGATATTATAATTAACAGAGATATAAAATGGAGAAAACAACAACATTTTCATAAATATTGAAAACTTATAATCAAGTTCCTTTTGAGAAATTAGAATTTTTGAGTTCACCCGAAAAGATCAAAGGGTTGTTCTCTGATGCAAGCCAAGAACCATAAAACTACAAAGAAGCACAATTCGATCCAAATGATGTATTAGTCCATTTTAAAACTGATCCTAAGAAAAAGAGCAGGGCGCGGTCGTGTTGTCCGGTGGACTCCAGCGCGTACGCCGCCTCTAAGCGGGCCCGCGCAATCAGCAGGGGGGCGCCGTTGTCTTCGCCCTGGCGGGTTGCCTTATCGAATAGAGCCAGCGCCGCCATCGGGTCGCCGCCATCGAGCGTCAGCTTGGCCTGCAGGATATCGACGCGGGGATCGCTGCCGGCGCGGGGCAGGCGCGCTCGAAGCTCGCGCAGGGTGGTCTGCGCCGCCGCGATGTCGCCGCTGCTCTGCTGGGCACTGGCCAGGGCCAGGCCATAGTCCAGCGCGTCGGGAAAGAAGGTCTGCAGCGAGCGATAAAGGGCGATCGCCTTGTCCCAGTCCTTGCTCGCCTCACGATACTTGGCTTCGATGAGGTGCCGATCCTCGCGCGGCAGGTTGCTGGCCAGCTCGAAGGCGCGCTTCGCCTCGGCCTTGGCCTTCTCCTCATAGCCGAGCTGAGTCCAGACTTCGGCCATGGCGAGATGACCCAGCGGGTAGTCGACATCGCCGGTCGCCACCTGCTCTAGCAGCGGGCGCGCCCCGACGGCGTCGAAGTGCCGCAGCCGCTCGCGACCCTGGGCATACAGCTGGGCCAGCTGCGGGTTGGCCGGTCGACTGGCTCGTAGCTCGGCCTGCTGCGCCGACGACAGCTCGGCGAGGCCCAGCTGCCGCCGCAGGTCGCGTCCGGTTCGCGCCACCAGCCCGAACAGCTCGCCGGGACTGCCGGCCACCGACGCCAGGGCCCGCTGGCTGCCGGTCTGCACATCGAGGACGAAGATAGAGATGTGCAGCCGCCCCGCCCCCTCTGCCGCATACGAGCCGGTCAGAAGCAGGTCAGCGTCCATGTTCTGGCGAATGCGGGCCAGCTGCTGCGGCGAGTACTGCTCCGATAGCGGCAAGCGCAGCTCGGTCTGCATGCGGGCGACGCTGTCCGCCGGAATCCGTCGCAGACGCTCTCCGACGGCCAGCTCGGCCCCCAGCAGGTCCGACAGCGCCGCTGCGAACCCCGCGTGTTCGCGCCCCGCGCCCCGATCGAGCAGACCTAAGATGGCCACCGCCTGTCGCTGTCCGTGCGATCCCGCCCCAACCGGAGCCGAGGCCGGCGCGTGCATCAGCTGTCGAATGACCAGGATCGGGCTCGCCAGCAGGACCACCGCGGCCAGGGCAGTCAGCCGCCAGCGCTGTCGCAGCGCTTGCTTGATGACCGTCTGGGCCGTCGGTACCGCCAGCTCCGCCGCCAGCCCCTCCAGCTCCAGCTGCAGCAGCTCCGCCGTGGGATAGCGCTCCCCCGGCTCGCGCCGCAAGCAGCGGTCGATCATTCCCGCCAACCGCCGATTTACCGTCGGAACCAGCGTCGAAAGCGGCCGGACATCGGTCTCCCGCGCGGCGCGCGAGATGTCCTCCAGCTGGTCAAAGTTATGCGGCGGATGCCCAGCACACAGCTCATAGAGCAGCGCCCCAAAGCTATACACATCCGACTGCGCCCCCGCCGCCTCCCCCCGCCACGCCTCGGGAGCCATGTATGCGGGCGTCCCAAGCAGCGATCCCGCGAGGGTGAGGGAGGGGCTGTTGGAGTTGAGGGGGTGGGCGCCCGACCCGGCGGCTTCGGGGAGGGTTTGGGCTACGCCGAGCTCGCCTGCGGGACGGGGCAGACCGCTTAGGCTCTCGATTCGTTGCACCATCGCCGACTCGGGGGGCGGGCTTTGGAAGGCGGGCTGGCTGCCTGGCGAGCGCAGGACGGGCGACGGCGGGCCCGGTCCTGGGGAAGGCTGGGCAACCAGGCTTGGTTCGCCGGAGGGGGACAGCTGATCACTCAGCTTGGCGAGGCCAAAGTCGAGCAGCTTGGCGGTGCCATCGGCCAGCAGCATGACGTTGGCCGGCTTGATATCGCGATGCAGCACTCCCTGGCGGTGCGCAGCGGCTAGGCCGCGGGCTAGCTGGACGGCGATGTTCAGCACGCGTGGCCACGCGAGTGGCAGGGGCATCTGATCGAGGCTCTCGCCGCGCAGAAACTCCTCGACGAGATAGGGGCGGCCGTGGGCTACGCCGACGCGGTGGATGGCAAGGACATTGGGGTGTTGCAGGCGGGCGATGGCGCGGGCTTCGACTAGGAAGCGGTCGAAGGAATTTTGGCTGGGCTGATCCGAGGCCAAGACCTTGACGGCCACCGACCGTCCGAGCACGGTGTCGAGCGCCTGGTAGACCTGCCCAGTCGCGCCGCGGCCGACGGGCCGTATGATCTCGTATTCATCAATCTGCGCTGGGGGGGGCGGAGCGGCGGGGGCAGCAGCCTGAGCCTGCGGCTCGGAGCGGGGAAGACCTTCCGGCGACAACTGCAAAGTCAGCTCGATTCAAAGAGAGGGCGCAATGGACAGTCAAGCGTCGTAGGGGCGTGACCAACTGTCGCATAGGTGATTTTCGGATACGCAGTCGCTTGGATGTCGAAAAATCTTCCGAAACGTCACAATTTCGGATGCTGCCTAGGCTGAAGCGCAAGTCCTCCCGTAGGCCGATCTACACTGCCGCGCCGTCGGTGAGCTCTCCCAAACGGCTGAGAGAGAGCTCCGGGGAACCAGCTACGCGCTGCTGCGCCAGCAAAAACAGGTTCTGGTGGCGGGCGATGACGTGATCCCAGGCAAAGCGGCCCAGGCGGTCGCGGGTACGGGCCGCGATTTGCTGCCGTAGCTCGGTCTCGCGGACGAGACGGATGATGTACTCAGCGAACTCGTCTTCATCGGCAGCCAGGAAGCCCTCGCGTCCGTGCTCGACGACATCGGACACGCCGCCCAGGTTCATTGCCACGGCGGGGCAGCCGCTGGCCAGCGCTTCGAGGGTGGCAATCGACATCGCCTCCTTGCGCGTCGGCAGACAGAACAGCGACGACTCGGCCAGGATGGCGCGGACCTGCTCGCGCGGCAGAAAACCGGGAAGCTCGACGTGCTGGCTGATTCCCAAGCGGCGGCACTCGGCGACCACCGCGGGCATTTCGGGACCATCGCCGACCAGCGTAAACGTCGGCCGCAGGAGCGGCGGCAGCGCGGCATGAATGCGCGGGATCAGCGCGACGATGGCCAGTGGTCGCTTGCGGCGCGTAAAGCGCATGACCGTCGTAACGCGCGGTCTTTTCGGCTCGCGGCGCTGACCGGCCCAGGCCGAGAGATCGATGCCGTTGTGCAGCACAAAGACCTCGGACCGGCGCGTGGCGTAGGCGACGTCATCCGCGACGAAGCCCGAGACGCCCGAGAGCAGCGTCGGCCAGTGCCCCCAGTTTGCGACATAGCTGGCCTGACGCAGGGCCCAGCCGACCCGACCGCGCAGCACCGAACACTCGGTAAACAGGCTGGGAATGCCCAGCTTGCGCGACAGCCACGCTCCGACGTGGGCCAGCGGCGAGAACGCGTTGTGGGTGTGAATGATATCGGGCCGCAGCTCACGCAGCAGCGACTCCAGAGCCGGCACCGCGCTGGGATCGCGGATGGTGTCGAGCCCAGGCAGTCGCGGCACCGATAAGCGGTGCACAGTGACACCTGGCGAAGTCCAGTCCCCCGGCCGGCTGCCGTCGTCGCGCGTCATGCACACGACATCGACGGGATGGCCATGTCGAGCCAGGTGGCGCGACAGGTCGCGTAGGTGCAGCTCTAGTCCGCCGATGCGCGGCACATACCAGTCGGCCACGATGGCAATCCGCTGTCGCTTGGCGCTCTCTTGACTCACGCTTGCTCCCCCATCTGGGCTCGCTCTCCGTCGAGGGGAAAACCCTTGCATTCGCTGTTCGGGGTTGTCAAGCTCGCAGGCCTTCTGTCTTACGCTCATGACTTCTTCGCTTAACCTGCCGTTCGTTGGCACGCTCGATCCCGACAAGCTGCAGCGCGATGTCCGACGCGGTCTGCGCTCGCTGCGCTTGGTCACGGATGGTCTCGCCGACAAGTACCATCCGCTGCTTGTGCAGATTGTGCCGATGCGGCGCTGCAACCTGGCCTGCACCTACTGCAACGAGTACGACAAGACCTCGGACCCGGTGCCCCTTCCCGTGATGCTGGCGCGAATCGACCGTCTGGCGGAGCTGCGCACGGCCTGCGTCACGATCAGCGGCGGCGAACCGCTGATGCATCCCGATCTCGACGCGATCTTGGCCCGCATCCGGGCCCGCGACATGATTGCTGGCCTCATCACCAATGGCTTTTACCTTGGGCCGGAGCGCATTCGGCGACTGAACGATGCGGGCCTTGAGTACCTGCAGATCAGCATCGACAACGTCAGCCCGGATGAGGTCTCGCAGAAGAGTCTCAAGACGCTCGATCGCAAGCTGGTTCACTTGGCTGAGCACGCGCGCTTTCACGTCAACATCAACTCGGTGCTGGGTGCCGGCATGAAGCATCCGCAGGACCCGCTGCGCATCACCGAGCGGGCCCGCGAGCTGGGCTTTTCGACGTCGATCGGCGTGCTGCACGACGAGTCCGGTCAGCTGAGTCCGCTGTCACCCGACGAGGTCGCGGTCTACGACCGGGTCGTGGCGATGGGCCAGGGGATGTACACCCGCATCAACGACTTTCAGCGCCGTCTGATCGAGGGGCAGCCCAATCAATGGCACTGCCGCGCCGGGGCGCGCTACCTGTACGTCTGCGAGGACGGTCTGGTGCACTACTGCTCGCAGCAGCGAGGCACGCCGGGGACGCCGCTTTTGTCGTACAGCCGCGACGACATTCGCCGCGAGTTCCACAGCGAAAAGTCCTGTGCCCCCTACTGCACCATCGGCTGCGTGCACCGCGCCTCGACGCTGGACCGCTTTCGCCCGAGTGAGCTTGTCGGCAGCCTGCGTCGCGGTCGCTAATTTCCGAGCCAGCCGTCGTCGCTAGCGACGGGTCAGTACGCTGACCATGTAGGGCCGCACGGGATCGTCATAGACCTCGCGACGAACCAGCGTGAAGTCGCGATGCATGCGGAAGGGCTTATGTAAAAAGCGGCCCTTGGGGTACGAATCGACGAGCACTAGCGAGCCACCCGGCTGCATGATCTCGGCCAAGGTGTCGCAGATCGAGCGCAGGCTGTGCCACGAGCCCATGTGGCTGAGCGTCTCGGCACAGAAGGCGGCGGTGAAGCGGCTGTCAAACGGGACCTCGCGCACGTCGCCGAGGTGCAAGCTGACGTTGTCGAGAGCCGCGCAGCGCGCCTGGGCTCGCTCAACGGCACTCTGTGCGACATCGACGCCGATTACGCGATGGACCTTGGGCGAGTGAGCGAGGATCTCGGTGAACACCCCCTCGCTGCAGCCGACTTCCAAGACCGCGGGGTGAACACCGTCGGGGGTTGGAGCGGGCGGCAAGAGCGAAAGCGTGCGCTCATACTTTTGCTGTTCGTAGGGGCTGTTGGCGTAGTTCCACGGGTCGCTGCGGCGATAGCGCCAGGCCCAGTAACGGCGACCCAAGGGGCCGAGCACGGCACCGTGCATGTAGAACTCGGCGATGCTGGCCGCCAAGCGCGAGCTATCACGCACCGAGTGAACCATCGACGAGGCTAAGTTCGAAGCAAAGCTCATGGCCGGGCACAGTAGGCCGTCCTGGGGGGCCTGTCTAGCACCGCCCGATCGGCTAGGGAGTCCCCGGCTCAGCCGGCGCGCCATCCGGGACACTCAGCGAGTGTCCGTCGGGAGTCTGGCCGCGACGCAGGGCGCCAAGCAGGCTGGTTCCGCCCAGGGCCAAGACGGCCAGCCCGCCGACCAGCGAGCCGTAGACGTTGAACATGGCGCGTTCGAACAGCGCAATCGGGATGGCTTTTTCCAGCGGCACGCCGAGCAGCACCATCGTTGCTGCTAGCCCGCCTTCAACGATGCCAATGCCAGCAAAGCTCAGCAGGCCGCCGAGCACGCTGAGGACGGATAGCGGCACGACATCGAGCGGCGACAGAAAGACCCCCATTGATGCGGAAAGCAGGTAGATGCGGCCCAGATCCATGGCCCACAGCAGGAAGGAATAGGCCAGCATCCGGACCACCGTCGAAGGCGGCAGGCGCAGTCGCGTCAGCGACGCAAACCAGGCTCGTAGGCGAGCCGCGCGGCGGACCAGCATCAGCACCACCGCAAGCCCCACAAGGCCCAGCCCGACCCAGAGCAGCAGGCGTCCACGTCCCCCTCCGGCCAGGCGCTGCAGCGTCGGCAGCGATAACAGGGCCAAAAGAATGATGGGCACCAGATCGCCCAGTCGATCGTAGCCCAGCGAAGCGGTGGTCGGCAGGATCTCGGTCCGGCCGCGATAGCGAGCAATGGCCAAGCGAAAGACGTCGCCCCCGATGCGCGTCGGTGTGAGGTTGGCGACAACTACGCTTCCGATATTGGCCGCCGTCGCATCCCACAGGCTGATGCGCTGCGACAGTCCGGCCAGGATGCTGCGCCAGCGCGCGCCCCAGACGAGCAGGCTCAGCGAATACAGCAGGATGGCGCCGAGCACATACCCAAGCTGCACCTGCTGTAGCTGCGCAAGAACGTCCCGCAGCACCTGCATGACGCTGTTCATGGCGCGCCGTCCGTGGGATCGATGGGCAGGTCGCTAATGCTTAGGGGCTGTGCATCGTGCCTGAGGCCGAAGAACGAAACCGGCCGCCCGGCGTCGCTGCTGCCGTCGCCGGTATCGTAGACGCGCGCAATGCCTTGGTAGGGCAGTGCGCCGTCGACACAGCGTTCGCTAGCCAGCGTCGCCAGCCGTGCTGAGCCTGTTCGACCGTCGCTGCCCAGGCTGGCCAGGCGAGCCGCGCGGGCGGTGAGGCAGGTCTGGCTTCCGCGTGGCACAAGCTCCCAGGCGACGTGCTCACCGGGGCCGCCGTCTTCGCCATCGGTCGAAAGGAATTCCTCCTCGGTGCAGCGTCCGGCCTGGCACAGACGCAGCCGCAGGCGCAGCCGCAGCGAGTCCGGTCCGCTGTGGTTGGGCACAAGCCAGCGACACAGGCTCAGCGATGTGGCCGCATCACGGGGCTGACTGCGCGCGGTCAGGCAGGCCGAAAGCGCGCTCTCGTGACCGCTGATCAGCGTCGCCTCCCAGCGCGAGGGCTGCCCCGGTGCGACTTGCAGCAGCCGCGCGAGCTCGCCCGTCGAGTCAGGGCCCGAACCCGAGCCGCCTTGAAGCTGGACCGCGTCATCGACCTCGCCGATCGCTTGCCGCCGCTGCCCCGGATCCAGGCTGCGCAGTGGCTGAATGCGGCCCCCGGTATCAGGAGCAATCCAGGGGGTATCGGTCTGCAGTAGTTGCAAACCATTTGCAATTCCGACGAGCTGCCGGGCCGTCGCCGTCGCTTCGCCATACATCACGATGCCGCCTTCGCGCACAAAGGCCTGGGTCAGCGGATCGTTCACGTCCTCGCTGTACCAGAACACCGCCTGCGCCATCGCTTCGTCGAACTGCGCCTCGGAGATCTGCTGCTGGCCGTCGGGCGACAGCGTGTAGTAGCGCGTGTTGATGGCCAGCGGAAAAGCGGCTAGCTCGACCGCCGGACGCGATCGGCTGTAGTCCACCCAGGCGACATCGTTTTGCCCACCGAACATGTGCCAGTAGCCCATGGGGGCTACCAGCACGCGCCCCGCCAGGTCGTTCACCGCCGGCCAGCCGGTCTGGCGCATGCACTCGCGCAGCGAGGCGATGCCATGCGGTAAGCAGGGGGCAAGAAACTCACCCGGGGTGTAAAGCGCCGCGCCTAGCTCCTGCCGCAGCACCCGGTCGAGATCTTCAGGTGTGTGCTTGTTATCCCACAGCGCCGCAAACAGGTGCTTGAGCTCCAGCTGAACAAGCAGCGGCCGATGCTGCGGCAGGGCCCGCTGGAACAGCCGCACAATCCCTAGACACTCGCGCAGCGAGTCGCACTGCGAGTCCCCCGGCTGCAGGTGGTAGACGCGGAACTCGTGCGCTATCTCCGACGGATGTATATCGAGTTCGAGGGTCCGCGCGCCATCCGCCAGCAGCTGATCCAGCAGCCGCTCGTTGACCCCCGACGCCCAAGGGTCGCCCCCCCGCCGCTCTGCCCAGTACGAGTTGTGCGAAGCAAGCTGCCAGACTTGGCTGTAGCTGATCTGCTCCGCGGAAGCCCGCTGCGGTAGCTCGATCAGCGAAGGGGTCTGCCCACAGCCGATTGGCCCGAGGAGCCCAAGCCCGAGGAGCCCAAGCCGGCCGCGGCTGCGATCCTGACGCGCACTCTGTCTCTGTGATGGCATGACGGGTCTCCCTGTGGAGGCGACATCATACGGTTCGTGCGGGATGGCAGGAAGGGGCGCTGCGCTGCGGGCTATCGCCCCATGCGATGATGTTCCGCAAGCAGGGCAGCGAGGCGCTGGGGATCAGCGGTGAGCACAGCGCGGAGGCCGGCTTCGGCGATGTTGCGGGAGAGGATGTCGCGGTCGCGGTCGCCGCAGAGGCGGGCGATGGCTTCGGGGCGGACGAGCTGGATGGTGGGATCGGGGCTGCGGCGCATGAAGCGCACGGCGACATCGGGGTTGTCGAGTCGCATGTCGAAGTCGGGATGAAACGCGACGACGAACACCGTACCGCCATCTTCTGTTCGCTGTTTCTGGTAGCTGCGCTGCACACCGCGGATGAAGCGATCGAAGTCCCAGGCGCTCATGCGCAGGCGCGGCAGGATCAGCAGACCGACCTCGAAGTCTTCACATGATCCGCGCGACAGTTCGAGGATGCGGGCGACGAGGGCGGCCTCTTGCGGCTCGCGGTGCAGCAGCACCTCACGGTGCAGGCGGCCCGACTCGCGGCAAGTGCGGGCGTACGGACAGATGGCCAGCGATTCAATGAACTCGCGCAGATAGCGGTCGTTGCGAGCCAGCGCTGCGGCCACCTCTGCCGCATCGCCAGCATCTGGGGCATCGACAGCCGGGGGGGGAGAGGACAGGGTTTCTTGGGACATGGCAGGAAAGGAAGACGGCAGCTACTTTAGCCCTTCGTCGCAGGCGGCGGGGCGCCCGGCTTGGCTTTCTCGTGCTGCGCGTCGCTGAGCTTGGGAAAGGCTGAGGCCGGCGGTGTCACAATCTGGCAGGTGACGGCCGGCTTGTTTTCAATCCACGCCCCGACCTTGGAATAGGCGCAGGGCTCGCGCATGCGCAGCATGATCTCGGAGAACGGCATGAAGTCGACGTTGATCTTCTGGAGCGTCCAGGTGTAGTTCGCGCGCAGCGTCTTTTCGTCCTTGGCAAAGGGCTTGATGACGTAGCCCTTGATTGACTCGCCGTGGCAACGGGCCTGCGTGCAGGTCATCTTGTCGAGGGTGGGCTGCACTTCCTTGACGAAGCGCTCGTACGAAGGCGGCGTCGGGGGCTTGCAAGGCTGAATGGGCTGACGGCGAATCCACGAGGTCATGGCGTCATCGATGCAGTCCCCCTGGCCACCGAGCCGCTGGCCTCCGCCGTGAGGCAGCTTGTTGCGCGTAGTGAGAAGGAGGGTGCTCTTGTCGGGCTTGCTGAAGTCCTCGATGCGGGCGGTCAGCATCAGGTAGTCGTGCCAGCCGTCGAGCTGCTCGTGCCCAACGCCGCGCAGGGTCATGTCTTTTACGCCCGAACCGTGGCAGTTGCTGTCGAAGCAGGCACGCTTGCTCAGCATCGGGAACAGCGACTTCACATAGGTGTCGAAGTCGGGCATGGCCGCCGGGGCCGTTGTCTCCTCGACGTCGCAGGTAAGCTCGGGAGCGCCGACCATGTAACCGTAGACGCGGCGGAAGGCGCAGCTGCGCCGCTCGATCTGCTTTGTGTGCTTGCCATCGAGAGCCAGCAGGGCCGCCAGCAGCGAGTTCGACCACGGCGCATAGGACGAGACGGTCATCGAATCGAGCGTCTTGAACAGCGCCTCGGCAGCGGGCGGCAGTGGGGCATTGGCAGGGGCGGTGCGGGCCTGCGCGATCCCCGAAAGATCCAGGTGGGCCTGAGCGGCGCCGGGCTGACTGTGGCAGGTATCGCAGCCCAGGGTATGCAGCGCCGGCACGACCTCCCGCCCGAAGCGAGCGATGTCGCGCGGTGGCTCATCGTTGCACTGGATGTCCGGCTGGTTGCCGATCCACGCCAGGATGCGACGGTAATCGCACGATCCGGGGGCGATGTTCTGGCCACCGTTGTGCTGCACGGCACCGGTCGCCTTGAGGAGGAGCTCGCTCTTTTCTGGCTCTTTGGTATCGATGCGGGCGCGGACGTTGGGCAGCTCACGCTCGTCGTTACCAGTGAAGAAGAAGCCGCCCCCGCGGAACGCCGAGTGACACGATCCAGAGACGCAGCCGTGGCGTAGAAAGAGCGGCCGGATGTCGCGGGTGTAGCGCTCCTCTGGGCTATTGGTCAGCATCGGCATCGCAGGCTTGGGGGGAGCGGCGGGCTTGCCACTTTCGCGGATGCTGCCGTTTTTCGATAAGCGGATGCTTCCGCTCTTTTGAGCAGGCTGAGCAGAGCGGCCGTTGTTGCAGCCGGTCACCGACAGGGCGGCTAGCCATAAGAGAGCATGGGCAGAGGACAGATACCGACGTGAAGGCGGCCGCTGTAGGCACTTCATGGTTTGAACTCCACCTGGGGCGGGCGACTCAGGGACAGGAGGAATATGCGAAGGGGTTCAGAGTCGTGGACCGAGAGCTGGATATAGGCACTGCGGGCCGCCGCGGCCTCGCCTCCGTGGGCGCGGATCGCGGCATCGATGTCGCCAGCGCGACCATCGTGCAGGTAGGGACCGGTAGCCGAGATGCCCCAAAGCGGTGGCGTCAGGAACGAGGACTTGGGAATGCCGAGGTAGCCACGGGACTCGGCGAGCTCATCGCCGAGGTTGTGGCGCCGCAGGTCGCTATACAAGCGCACGCGCAGCGGCTTGCCGGCTGGCCCCGCGCTGCTCGCAAGGAGCGGGGTCAGATCTACCACCGGCAGCGAGTCCGGCGTTGGGCCGAGACGCAGTACCGGATCGTTGAGCGGGAGCTCAGGCACATGACACTCGGCGCAGCCCAGCGAATGAAACATGCGCTCGCCGCGACCCAACTGGAGCGAGAAGCTGGGGGCGATGAGCAGATCGTTGCTCGATAGCGCCAAGGCCGCGATGTAGGCGGTGAGGGCGGTCACCATGCCCTCCGTCGCTTCGCGCAGGACTCCATCGGCGTCGGGATCGCCCGGCGGGCCCGAGCCCAGCGTGCCGCTCGCTCCCAATCGACGGACCAGCTCTTCGGCCTGGATCCCCAGGTTCTGCTGCAGCGAGGTGACGACCTGCTGACGGAGGCTGGTGGCCGTGCCTTTCCAGCCAAAGGGCCGCACGACGAGATCCAGGCTGACCCCGCGGATGCCCGTCAGATCGAGCTTACCGTTGGCACCGCGTCGCAGGACGCCGAATGGCACGCCTTTGCTGCTGAGCTGCACGCTGCCGCCAGCAGACAGGCTACGCATCGCCTTGCTGACTTGGGCGTGCAGGTCCGCCGTCATCTCTTCGCCCAAGCGCTGCAGGACGGCGGCGCCAAACAGCGCACGTGGGTTGCGCTCTAGGCCGCTGCGAGGAGTGTCGCCGTCGCCATCGAGGAAGACGTTGTCGGCGCGGAAACCAGCGCCTCCCGCACCACCGACGTGGTGGCAGCCGACGCAGCGCGTGCCGTCTGGGCCACCGAACTCACGAAACTGCACGTGCCGCAGGTTGGGCGCCGCGTGCCGCCCCGAAAGCGGAGACTTGTGTGCCGCCAGACCATTGCCCAGGCCCTGCGCTAAGCCAAAGTCGGTGGCGAACAGATCGCGGCCGATCTCGACGAGACGGGGCAGGGATATGCGCCCCGAGTCGATATCCCGCTGCTCGATGCGCAGTGTGTTCCAGACCGAGCCTGGCTGATAGAGCTCGCGAAACTTCTGCTCGCGCGCGGCCAGACGCTCGCCAATCGCTCGGCGGGCATCGGCTTGAATATCGGCGGGCTGAAAACTGCGCACCCCCGCGCCGGCCTGGACTGGGATTGGCTGCGCGCTACTGCGACGAGAACAGCCACTGCTGCTGCCCCATAAGAGCAGAGCTGGCAAAAAGCAAGCCACCGACCGCGCGATCCGGTGAGTGAGTGACGGGCTCATGGCGTCACCTCCGGCAGCAGTGGTCGGCTCAGTGAAAACAGGAACACTTGCAGAGCGCGCTGCCGAGGCAGCGGCAGCTGTTTGTACGCATCGCGCGCCACGCTGGCTTCCCCACCATGAAGGACGATGGCGTCATGCAGCGTCGGTGCTCGCCCGTCATGCAGATAGGGCGCTGAGTCGGCGAGCCCCCACAGCGGGCGGGTCAAAAAGTAGGACTCTGGGATGTTGGGGCCCAGGCGATAGACGTTGCTGCTACCGTCTGGCTTGGCTGGGGCAGCGTGGCCATGCGTGTCATCGGCGAGCTCCGGCCCCATGTCGTGTCGACGCAGGTCCGAGAACGGATAGATGGCATAGCGCAACTCCGAGGTCTCGAACTGTCGCAGCGGCGGGCCGTTGCGGATGTCTTTGCGCAGATCAAACGTCAGGCGCACCTCGCTCGTGTCGTCCTCGCTGATCTCGCGCCAGATCGGCTCCTTGATGTACCAAACCGGTTTGTGACAGCTGGCACAGCCGATCTCGTCGAAAGTCGCCATGCCCTCACGCCAGGCGGCCAAGAGCTCGGGGGATCGCGGGGGCTCGATCGCTGGGATGGGCAGCAGCGAAAGGTAGGTCGCCATGGCGGTAAGCTGCGCGCCCGAGAGTTCGACGCGGCGCGAGTCCCGGTCGGGATTTTCCGGTGGGCCGTCACCGAGCGCCGCGATCACCGCCCGCGTAGCTGGCGAGGCGTCGCGCGGCAGCGGGCCATAGAAGTCCTTTAGCTGCATGAGCGCGTTCGACTGCAGGCCGTGATGAACTTGAAAGGCCTCTTCCGCGAAGCGCCGCAGCGTCGAATGGGTGCCCTTCCAGCCGAACGGCCGCACCACCAGGTCGTCGTCGATGGCTTTCAGCTCGCTGGTTTCCAGCTGACCATCGGGCATGAGGTGCACGGCGCCAAAGTCCACGCCTTGCACGACGAGCTGGATAGTCTGCTGGTACTTCAGCGGGGGGTGGCGGATGCGGGCCTGGAACTCGTCGGTGATCTCGCGTGCCAGGATCTGTAGCAGGCCGCCCCCGTGGAGGGGAGGCGGGTTGCGCTCGTTGGCGCTTGCGGGATGCTCGCCGTCACCACCGGTGAGTGCCGCTTCGGTGTACTCGCCCGCGCCGTCGTCGCCGCCGCGGTGGTGACAGCCGCGACAGCTGGAGGTATCGGGGCCGCCGTGCGCGCCGCGATGGACACGGTGCATGTTGGGCGAGGGGCCGCCCAGCGCATCGCCGAATGCCGGGAACAGCGACAGCTCCATCTCGAAGAGCTCTTCGCCAGCGCGGAACTGCGCCTCGATCGGATCAGCCGTGGCGTAGAGGCGGCTGGCTGGGATGAGCGGCACCACGCTGGAGGCGGCCTCAAGCGGCTCGGCTGCTGTGATGTGCCGCCCGAAGCGCTTGGCGGACAGGGTCTGCAGCAAATCCAAGACGTAGGCATCAAGATCGAGCCGCGCTTCCGGCGGCTGTGCCGGGGCATTGAGGACAGGCGGTGGGTCCGAGGTACGACCTACCGCTCGGGGGGGACCGGGGGGGCGGCAGGCTGCGAGTAGTCCCAAGAGGGCCAACCCCGCGACCCATAGCCCCCCAGTTCTCGACGCTGAGCAGGAAGTTAGAGGCATGCACAGCGATTGTACCTCTGCCGCAAAGGCCTCGGCTACAACGAATACTCGACGGAAAAGCCTGCCGCTGCGGCAAATTTTTCTGGAGTTTCGGCTGTCTTGGCTGCCGGGAGCCGGCAGATGGGACTAGGGCGTCTGAGCCGCGGGCAGGGTGAAATGAAAGACCGTGCCGCGGGGCTGGCTGCTTTCGACCCAGACCCTGCCGCCATGGGCTTCGACAAACCGCCGCACGATGGCCAGCCCCAAGCCCGAGCCTTCGTAGGCGCGCGATGGCGAGTTATCGACCTGATAGAACGTGTCGAAGACTTTGTCGTGTAGCTCGGGGGGGATGCCGATGCCGCTGTCGATGACCGACACCTGGACGCTGCGCACCGTCGCTGGATCGTCGGCGTTTAGGCTGTGCGCGGTGATCTCGACCCGGCCGTTTTCAGGGGTGAACTTGATGGCGTTGCTCACCAGGTTACTCATCACCTGGCGCAGCTTGTCGCGGTCGCCGAAGATCTGCGGCAGCTGCTCGGACAGGCTGATCTGCACTTGCAGCCGACGGCGCCTGGCATGCGGTGCCTGGAGGTAGACGACTTCGTGCACCATGTCGCTGAGGTCAAAGGGGCGTCGGTTCAGCTGCACACCGACTGACTCGATGCGCGATACATCGAGCAGCTTGCTGATCAGGCCGAGCAGCTGTTCGCCCTTGGCCATCACCGTGCTCAGGTAGTCGCGCTGCTCCTCGTTGAGCGGTCCCGCCAGGCCATCAAGCAGCATCTCGGAATAGCCCAGAACTGACGTGAGCGGTGTCCGCAGCTCGTGCGAGACGGTGGCGAGGAAGCTGGCCTTGATGCGGTCGGCATCGCGCATGCGCTCGACGGCTTGCTCGATGCGCTGCGCTTTGAGCTGTAGCTCGCAGTGGGTTTCCTCGACGTAGGCCTGGTGCGATCGGGCAGCCAGCGTGCGTCGCAGGCTGGCGTACAGCAGGGACTCCGCGAGTCGCAGCGCGAAGTGGGCAGCGCGCAGGCTGGCGCCACGGTCTCCACCGCCCTGGGCTGGCTCGCTGCTCGTGCGGTCGGGCAGGGGAGCCGCGACGATGGTGGCGATGCACGCGGTGCCATAGAACACCTCGCGTTGGACCAGCGGGCCGGCCCCCTCTCGCATGCGCTCACTCGGCAGGAGCGCCGGGTCGCCAAACAGGCAGGTCTGCGCCGCATCGAAGATGGCTAGCTGGCAGCCAAGGTCGCAGGCCGACAGCAGCAGGCCCCGCTCTTCCGCGCCCAGCAGTCGCGCCGGATCGATCGGCTCATCGCTGGGTGGAGAGGCTTCAAACGAGTCGGCCGGAGCGGCGCGGTGGCAGGAAGACTCGTCGGCTCGCGGCATCAGCGGCTCGCGCACGACGCTGCCATCCACCGGCTCCGGTATGGAGGCAGCTCGGCTCATACTGGCTTTGCTCCGGGCTGGGCAGAGAAAGGCAGGCTGCGTTCGCGGCTCACCGAGGGAAAACGGTGCGGTGGGGCGGCTTCAATATGTGGCATGGGCAAGACCGAGCGGGGAAAGCGATGCGGCTCCCGCGCGAGCGAACCTACTATGCCACGGAATTGTCGAGCGAGCCCGCGTGTGTAGCCGGCGCCTGCGGCAGCGCGATGGCCAAGACCTCGCGCATGTCGTCGACGAGATGCAGGGTCAGTGCGCGAAGTAGCGGACGCGGCAGTGAACGCAGATCCGCCTCGTTGGCTCGCGGCAGGATGACTTCGCGGATGCCCGTACGGCGTGCCGCCAGCAATTTTTCCTTGATGCCACCGACGGCGAGCACCCGCCCTCGTAGCGTGACTTCCCCGGTCATCGCCAGGTCGGCGCGCAGCGGCTGGCCGGTCAAGAGTGACACCAGCGCTGCCGCCAAGGTCACACCCGCCGACGGCCCGTCTTTGGGGACCGCGCCGCCTGGTACGTGTATGTGAATTTCTTGGCCGCTGCGGCTGGGATCTTCTCTGCCCAGCCCAGCGATGTGCGCCCGAGCATAGGACAGCGCGGTCTGCGCCGACTCGCGCATGACCTCGCCAAGCTGTCCGGTCAGGCGTAGCTCGCCCCGGCCGGGCATGCACTGGGACTCGACCTCCAGCACCTCGCCACCGACGGGCGTCCAGGCTAGGCCGATCGCCGTTCCGATGCGCTCGGTTTCGGTCGCGCCACGGCCCGTGCTAGACGACATCGGAGCCAGGCCCATCGGGCGCCGGGCGGGTCCTAGATAGCGCTCGAGCGCGCGCTCGCTGACGACGATACTCTGCGGCACAGCGGGTAGCGCAGTCGGGCGGTGGATTCCCGGCAGGGTGCTGAGCGCGGCCAGCGCGTCCTCACGCGCGACGATGCTGTGGGCAATCTTGCGGCACACCGCGCCAATCTGGCGTTCTAGTCCGCGCACGCCGGCCTCGCAGGTGTAACCGACGATCAGGCGATGCAGCGCCTTCTTGGTAAACGACACCGGATAGCTTGGTGACAGGCCGGCGGCTGCCAGCCCCCGCGGCACGATGTGGCGGGCGGCAATGGCCAGCTTTTCTTCTTCGGTGTAGCCAGACAGCGTCAGGATCTCCAGACGGTCGCGCAGCGCCGGCGCCAGACGTTCGATGTCGTTGGCGGTGGCGATGAACAGCACGTCCGACAGGCTGAACGGCACACCCAAGTAGTGATCGCGGAAGCTGTGGTTTTGCTCGGGATCCAGGACCTCAAGCAGGGCGGCTGCGGGATCCCCGTGCGAGTCGGCGACGAGCTTGTCGATCTCGTCGAGCAACACGACGGGGTTTCTGGTCCCCGCCTGCCGGATGCCCTGCAGCAGCCGTCCCGGCATGGCGCCGACGTAGGTTCGACGATGCCCGCGGATCTCAGCGTCGTCACGCACGCCGCCCAGCATGACCCGCACGAAGCGTCGGCCCAGGGCGCGGGCGATCGAGCGGCCGAGCGAGGTCTTGCCGACACCCGGCGGTCCCGAAAAGCACAAGATCTGCCCTGCGGCTCGGGAGTCGGCGTCGCGCGCCGTGACTCGCTGACGCAGCCGGATGACGCTAAGGAACTCCAGCACGCGCTCTTTCACGGCATCGAGACCGTGGTGGTCCTCGTCGAGGACGCGGCGGGTCTCAAGCAGATCAAAGTGATCTTCGCTGCCCACCTGCCAGGGCAGCTCAGCCAGCCACTCCAGGTGGGCGCGGATGACCTGCGACTCGGGGCTGCCCGTCGGCAGCGACTCCAATCGACGGAGCTGACGATCGGCCTCCTGGCGCGCCTCGGCGGACAAGCCAGCGCGCTGCAGCTGATCGCGCAGGCTCCACAGATCGTCGCCGCCATCGCCAGCTAGCTCGTTTTGGATCTGGCGTAGCTGCTCGCGCAGATAGTGCTCGCGCTGGGCCCGCGACAGCACATCGCGAGTACGGGCGCGGATGCCGGCCTGCAGGTCCAGCAGCATGACCTCTTTGCGCAAGTGCTCAGCGACGACGCGCAGGCGGCGAAGCGGATCGTGCTCTTCCAGCAGCCGCTGCGCTTCAACTGGCGCCAGGGACAAGTTGCCACACAGGAGGTCCGACAGGAGATCCGCACGATCCGGCTCGACGTCGCGAGCCAAATCAACCAAGCCCGGCGCCGTCGTCAGCTTGCCCGCGGCGGTGTAGCGCGCCAGGTCTTCTTGGATTTCGCGAATGAGCGCCGTCTGCTCATGCGGACGCAGCGCCCCGTCGCTGTTTGGCACATCGCTGCTGTGCTCCAGCGCGCGCGGCACGATCTGAAAGAACGGCACCTCGCTGAGGTAACGCGCGGCTTCAACTCGGCACAGGCCTTGGACGACGACCTTAAGGCGACCGTCGACCATGGTGCTGGTGCGGCGAATGCTGGCCAGCGTGCCAACCGCATGCATGCCGGCGGCGCTGGGATGATCTTCGTCCGCTTTGCGCTGTAGGCAGACCAGGATCAATCGATCTCCGCCCGTCGCCAGCGCTTGTTCGACGGCGGCGGTCGAGGCCGCCCGCGCAACGACAACCGGCGCCACCATGCCTGGAAACAGCACCAGATCGCGAGTCGGCAGGACCGGAAGCTCAGCGGGCAGCGCCGCCTCGTAGTCGGCTCCGGTCTGCTCGGACAGGGCGGGGGCACTGTCTAGTTCGCGACCACGCTCACTCTGGGCCAGCTTGTGCAGCGCGGCGACGACATGCGCAGCCGTGGATTCGCCCTCGGGATCGCCACCTTCGTCATCGCGGTCTTTATTACCGCCGTGCGCCGCACCAGCGGGGGGAGCAGAAGTCCAAGGCATCGCGGTTCCTCTCGTTTTGGCGGACGCTGAAAATACACCCTGCAATTTCGCTCACAAATTTTCTGACGCATCGTTGGACTCAGAACGTCACTCGCCGTGGCCTCGGGCGGCGAGATTGGCGCCTCGCAGGGGTCGTGCTATGCCAGCCCGCATGCGACGTCGCGACTTTGTCAGCGGCCTCACGGCTGTCGGACTGAGTGCCTTGGGATGCCCGCTTTCGCAGGCCCGGTCTGGGGATGCGGGCCGCCCGCTGCGGCTGCTGATCCTTGGAGGCACGGGCTTCCTGGGACCACACGTGGTGCAAGCTGCGCGGCGACATGGCGTGGCGGTGACGCTATTCAATCGGGGGCGCACCAATCCCGGGCTGTTTCGCGACGGCCCCGGGCTGGAGCAGATTCAGGGCGACCGCGATGGCGGCCTGCGAGCTCTGGCCGGTCGTCGCTGGGATGCCGCACTCGACACCTCGGCCTATCTGCCGCGTCACGCCCGCGAGGCGGCGCTGCTGTTGCGCGGCTCGGTGCCGCAGTACATC
Source organism: uncultured Myxococcales bacterium (assembly GCA_937952145.1). GTDB lineage: Bacteria > Myxococcota_A > Polyangia > Palsa-1104 > JAEUJZ01 > JAEUJZ01. Next base: position 13,327 of record CALFYE010000229.1, on the reverse strand, counting down.
TTCACTTCCTCGATCTCGGTCTACGGCCAGCGACGAGAGCCGGTCGATGAGAACACTCCGGTTGCCCCCCTCGACACGAGCGTTGATCTGCGCAATGAGCGTGTCACCGATGTCAGCTACGGCCCGCTGAAGGCGCAGTGCGAGCAGGAGATCCGGACATCGTTTGGAGCGCAGGCGCTACTCCTGCGTCTGGGACGGCTGGTGGGGCCGGGGGATCCCGGGGATCAGCTGACGTACTGGGCGGCCCGCTGCGCCCGGGGCGGCGACGTCTTGGTGCCTGGCCGACCTAGCGATCCCGTGCAGTTTCTGGATGTGCGCGATCTGGCAGAGTGGCTGCTTCGCTGCGTCACGACCAAGCTGTCGGGCACGCTCAACGTCGTTGGACCGGCCGAGCCCTGCAGCATGGAGCGCCTGCTTGCCACCTGCAACGCCGCGGGGGGAAGGCGGGCCCGGTTGCAGTGGGTCAGCGTCGATGCGCTGCGCCAGCTGGGCTACGGTGGCTTTTTGGGCAAATTCCCGCTGTGGCAGCCCCCAGAGTCTGCGGGGCTGGCGCAGGTGGAGGGGCGTCGGGCCCGTGAGCGCGGGCTGCGCCACCGGCCGCTCGTCGCGTCGGTGCGCGACACCTTAGACTGGCTGCGGGGCCAACCGCCCGCGCGACAGAGTGGACTGCGCGCCGGGCCAAGTGCCGCCGAAGAAGCGCTGGCCTTGGGCGCCATCAAACGTCAGCAGGCCACGCGCTGATTGGGGTGCTAAGCTCGCGCCCCCGACCTCGCGGCGGGCCACGCCCCACTCATGCACGATCCTTCTTCGCACACGGATGCAGCCAGCGCTCCTTCGCGCAGCGCGATCCCCGCCTCGGCCTCGGTGCCAGCGGCGGACATCGCGGTCCTGGCTCCCGCCCCCGGCCCCTATTCCTATGCGATCCCGGCCGCTCTGGCGGATCAGATCAGGCCCGGGACGCGGGTCATGGTGCCGCTCGCTGGGCGCAGTCACGTCGAAGGCGTCGTGTTGCGGCTAGCCCCGCCGCCTCCAGGGTTTACGGGTGGGCTCAAACCAATTGTGCAGGTGCTGCCGGGACCTCCGCTGCCGGCTGAGCTGCTATCGCTGGTCGATTTCGTCAGTGACTACTACCTGGCGCCGCAGGGTGAAGCACTGCGCCTGATCCTGCCGCCGCACGAGCAGATGGATGTCCGCGATCAGCTGAGCCTGACACCGACCGGCGCGACGCTGGCGGGCCGCTGTGGGCTGGCTCTGTTGCCGCCGGATGTCGCTGCGCTGTCGTCGCTGCAGCAGACGATCCTCACGAAGCTTGCCGCCGAACTACGTCGCCCCGGCCGGCGTCGCAAGACGGTCGCTCTCGCCGATCTTCGCAAGCTCCTGCGGGCAGGAGATGCCGCCCCCGATCCTTCGCCCGAGCAGCTGCGCGTGGCGCTGCGCGATCTGCAAGCAGGCGGCTGGCTGGCCGTGACGCAAGAGGTCGCGCGGCAGGTCGTGGCCCGCGAGGAGCAGTGGGTGCAGGCCAGCGCCGAGAGCCCCAGCGAGGCAGTGCTGCGTCAGATCGAACGAGCAGCGGGTCGAGCGGCGCTGTGGCGCCATGTCGTGCGCTTTGGTCCGCTGCCGCTCTCAGATCTGCGTACCCTTTCGCCAAGTGCCAGCGCGCTGGTGAAGCAGCTAGAGAAGCTCGGCGCGGTCATCGTCTCGGCGGGTGGTCCGGCTGAGGCGGGGGGAGAGGGCAGGGGGGCACGGACGGGCACCGGTGGACTGAGCGCGATGCCGACGCTGATCGGCCAAGACTCCGCTCCGCCCACCCTGACTGACGAACAAGCTCATGCCCTGCAGCCGATGCTGGCGGCGCTGGGGCGCGGCTATCACGGCTTCCTGCTGCACGGCGTGACCGGCTCGGGCAAGACCGAGCTGTACCTGCGACTGATTGCGACGGCGCTGGCGGCGGGCAAGAGCGCCATTGTGCTGGTGCCCGAGATCGCGCTCACGCCACAGCTGGCCTCGCGCTTCGTGGCGCGCTTTGGACCTCAGCTGGCGGTGCTGCACTCGGCGCTGGATCCCGTCGAGCGAGCCCGCGCTTGGCGCCGCATTCTCAGCGAACGGGGCAGCGAGCAGGGCGAGGTCCGCATCGTGCTGGGCCCACGCTCGGCGCTGTTTGCCCCGCTTTCGAACCTGGGCGTGATCATCGTCGATGAAGAGCACGATGGCTCGTTCAAGCAAGAGGATGGCGCCCGCTACAACGGCCGCGATGTTGCGCTGGTGCGGGCTCAGCGGGCAGGTGCGGTGGCGGTGCTGGGCTCTGCAACCCCGTCGCTGGAGACCCTGGCTTTAGCCCAGCGCGGCAAGCTGTCGCTGCTGCGTCTCAGCAAGCGAGCCACCGGGCTGCCACTGCCGAGTGTCGAGATCATTGACCTCAAACAGCACGTCTTGCCGGATGAGCAGGCCTTGCTCTCGGCGCCGCTGACCACGGCACTGGCCGAGACGCTGGGGGCCGGGGAGCAGGCGCTGCTGTTTCTAAACCGCCGTGGCTATTCGACGTTCCTTTTGTGTCGGGCCTGCGGCAAGCGCGTCGAGTGTCCGCACTGCTCGGTGACGCTGACCTGGCACAAAGCGCGCGAGCTCTTGCTGTGTCACTACTGCGGCCACAGCCAGCCTCACCGCGAGGACAGCACCGCCGTCTGCCCCGTCTGTCAGGCGCAAGCTGTAACCCTGCTCGGCTGCGGCACCGAGAAGCTGATGGAGAGCCTGCGCGCCCGATTTCCGACCGCTCGCATCGCGCGCCTGGACCGCGACACGGCCGACGATCTCGAAAGCCTGCTGCGCGCCATGCACGCCCGCGAGATCGATGTGCTGATTGGTACGCAGATGCTGGCCAAGGGCCACGACTTTCCGGGGGTGTCGCTCGTCGGTGTGGTGCTGGCTGATACCGGCATGGGTCTGCCTGATTTTCGCGCTAGCGAGCGGACGTTTCAGCTCCTGGCGCAGGTCGCGGGACGAGCCGGTCGGAAAGAGCGTCCCGGTCGAGTGCTCGTCCAGACCTATAACCCGCAGCATCCGGCCGTCGTCTGTGCTGCCCGCCACGACTACGAGACCTTCGCCCGCGGCGAGCTGGAAGATCGCGAAAAGCTGGGCTATGTCCCGGCGCAGCGACTGGGTCTGCTGCGCGTCGACGGCCAGGATAGTGCTCAGGTACGGACCGCAGCGCAGCATCTCGCCAAGCTGTTGCGCGACGATGCGCTGCGCGGTCAGCTCCCGCTATCGCTACTGGGGCCGATTGAGTCGCCGCTGGCACGTCTGAAGGGGCGCTCGCGCTGGCAGCTCTTGCTGCGTGCACCGACGAGTCAGCTCGTGCGGGCAGCGCTCCGTCGAGCGCTACAGACGCCGGTCCGCGGCACCCTCCGCGTCAGCGTCGATGTCGACCCGGTATCGATGCTGTAGCGATGGGGAAGTGCCGAGATCGCCCGGCCTAAGGCTGCGCCGCGCCGCCCTCCTGGGCTTGCCAGCGCGAACGAGACAGCCGGTACAGCACATGCCGCTGCAGCGGGTGCCCGGCAGGCAGGCCCGGATGGTCAAAATCGTCGCTGGGGTCGTGCGTCATGCCCAGCCGATGCATGACGGCCTGCGAGCGGGTATTGGCCGGCACGGTGAAGGCGACAAGCTCGTTTACGCCGACCACTTCGAAGGCATGTGCCGTCGCCAGCCGCGCGCCTTCGCTGGCGTAGCCGTGGCCCCAGAAAGCCCGGTGCAGGCGCCACAAGAGCTCCACGCAGGGCCGTTCGGGACTGGTGAAGTGGGCAGTGAAGTGCGGGCGCATGATACCGACGAAGCCCAGCGGTTCCGGGGTGCCCGGAAGCTCGACGGCCCAGGGACCAAAGCCATGCCTTTCGAAGTGGGCATGCAGGCGCCCCCAGGAAGCCAGCGACTCGGCCCGCGACAGGGTGGCCGGGTAGTGCTGCATGACCTCGGGATCGGCGCTCAGGGTAATGAATGACTCCAGATCTTCGTCGCGCCAGGGACGCAAAAGTAGACGTGGACCGGATAGCGAAGGTATCTCCATGAGCCTCAAGCCTAGTCAGCTCGGCGCCGCGACGGAAGCGGTGTCCGAAAGGAAGCGATGCCCATGCCCTCGTCCCCCGAAGCGAACACACCGGCCACCCAGCGTCGGGCCTACTCGGTTGCGGTCTACCCCCGACATCGCGGGGAAGCTCTGCTGATCCTGCACCGTCGCCTTGGCGTCTGGCTGCCCCCCGGTGGTGAGTGTCTGCCCGGCGAGACCCCCCGCGAAGCTGCCGAGCGCGAGCTTTTCGAAGAGACGGGGCTGCGCGGTCGCTTTCCGCCGACCTCCCCGTTTGCCGGTACGCCCGATGGCTACCTCGGCTACGAGGAGCACATCGCCGGCCAAAAGGGCCTGCACATGAACTTCGTCTTTGTGGTGGATGTCGATACGAAGGAGATCACGCCGAACGACGAGTTTTCCGCCTGGCGCTGGGTGACGGGGATGGAGGGACTTGAGGCGCCCGTAAATGTCGGCCAGTTCTTGGCCGCGGCGCTGGCTGCTCCGGCCAGCCGAGGCAGCGCGGACTAGCGACGGCGACGACGCAGCAGCAGGCCCGACCCGGCGAGCAGCGCCAAGAGCGTTCCCGAGGGCAGCGCCGCGCTGGGAGGCGCACCCAGCTGGCACGCGCAACCCGTCGGAACCGGGGCAGGCGGGCTGTCGGCCATGTCAGCCGGCGAAGTCGATAGATCAAGCGGCGGCGTGGTGCCGGCATCCGCGCTGTTTGTGATGTTCACTGTCGCGCAGTGGTAGTAGAAGCACGGCGCACCGTGGTTCGACATGAACTCCATCACCTGCATCGTGCAGTTTTGGCAGGTAAAGCCATCGGGCAGCTTGAAGGTGATCGTCTGATCACCGGGAAACTGCGTCGTGTGCTTGAGCAGTCCGTCGGCAATGACCGGCATCACCGGCGGATTCTGAATGGTCGTCATGCCGCATTGGTCGGCGCCGACCTGTGTGACGGCCGGCGTCACGAAGGTGTTGGGGTCGGGCCCGATCGTCACGCGATAGTGCCCGGGGTGGAAGATCGTCTCGCGGACCGACAGCGTCACCATGTCGCCAGCCCGATAGGTCGTCACGGCGCCGGTCGGAGTCGCAGGATTGGCGGCGCTTGGCCCACAGGGCGCAGTCTTTTGCGGGTCGCCATAGGTGCCGCCCTGCGAGTACGCCGATGACGGCTGCAGAAGCATGAAGTGGCCTTGGGCCACTGCCGGAAGCAGGGCCAAAGCCGAGACAGCGAGCAGCGACAGCAGAGCGCGCGGACGCGCTAACAGACCAGCGTAAGTAGCAGGCATCGGGATCCTCCAAAGTAGGCTGAGCAGGAACGCTCTCGATATCACATCTTGGCTAGCGCAGGGAACCGCCATGCCGGCGGGCGCATTCAGCGCTTGTGGGCTGGCTCTGGCCTGTCCTATGGTCGCGGCCATGGTGGATCGCGATCCGAGCGGTGTTTCTCGACGAGATTTCCTAAAACAGACCGGCAGCGGGGGAGCGGTAGGACTGCTTGGGGGGGCGGCGGTTCCATTGGCCTCTGGGACAGCCCAGGCGGCGAATCCCGCCCCTGCACCGGCGGTCACGGAGCTGGGGCCGGGCGTGATGCCGGTGTCGCTTCTGGTCAATGGCAAAGCGGTCACGGCGCGCGTCGAGCCCCGCGACACACTGGCCGTGGTGCTGCGCGAACAGCTTGGCCTGACCGGCACCAAGATCGGCTGTGATCGCGGCGCCTGCGGGGCCTGCACCGTCTGGGTGGACGGTCAGCCGACGCCGGCCTGCATGACCCTGGTCCTCGATGTCGCCGGCAGCGGTGGCAAGGGCGGGCGCCCGCCGCGTCCGGTCACGACCATCGAAGGTCTGGCCAGCGCCGCCGGCAAGCTGCATCCCGTACAGCAGGCCTTCCTGGCCCACGACGCGATGCAGTGCGGCTTCTGCACGCCTGGCATGGTGATGTCTTGCGCCGCGCTCTATGAACGCCGACGGGCCCAAGGCAAGCTGGGCAGCCTCGACGAGGCGGCCGTGCGCGAAGCCATCTCGGGGAACCTGTGCCGCTGCGGTACCTATCCGCACGTCGTCAGCGCCATGCTCAACACCGCGGGCACCCCCGGCGGAGGCAGCCGATGAGTAAGTCCGAAGTCCTCGTCGGTCTAGTCGGGGCCGACGCCGCGCTGCAGTCGCGCGACCTCCCCGACGGTGCGCCCCCCTCGTGGCGCGAGAGTGCCAGCCTGAGCGTAGTCGGCAAGCCGCTTCTGCGCGTCGATGGTAGCGAGAAGGTGACGGGCCGGGCCCGCTATACCCCCGATGTGAAGCGCCCCGGGCTCTTACACGGCAAGATCCTCGGCTCGCCGCATCCGCACGCTCGCGTGCACGGCATTCATACCGCCGACGCTGAGGCCATGCCCGGGGTCAAAGCGGTGGTCGTCCTGCCGCACCTTCTGGGCGGCGCCAAGCTTGAGTCTGAAAAGAAGCCCGGCAAGCTTGTGCCGGTTGTTCGTTATCTCGGTCAGCCCGTCGCCGCCGTCGCTGCCGAGACGCCCGAGCAGGCTCGCGCCGCGGTCGCACGCATCAAGGTCGATTTCGAGGTCCTGCCGCACGTCGTCGATTTCGACGAAGCCCGCAAGCCGGGCGCGCCGCTGGTGTTTAACGGGCCGGTCAGCATGTCGGGCTCGGCGGGCGGCGGCGGAGCGAAGGCTGGTCTGACGCAGAAAGGCAATGTGCGCGGCCCCAAGCGGGGAGCCCCCCGCGGCAAGGACGCCAGCCAAATGGAGACCGCCGTCGCGACAGCGCTGCGAACGGCTCCTACCGTCGTGCGCGGCACCTTCCGCACCCAGGTCCAGACTCACTCCGCGCTGGAGACGCACGGCCTGACTGCGGAGTGGAGCGGCGACGAACTAACCGTCTGGTCTTCGACCCAGGGCATCTTCTCGGTACGCGACGAGCTGGCCGAGTATTTGGAGATCCCAGCGGCCAAGGTCCGCGTCCTCACCGACTACTGCGGCGGCGGCTTCGGGGCCAAGTTTGGCGCTGGCAACTATGGCGTTCTGGCGGCGCTCTTGGCCAAGCGGGCTGCCGCCCCGGTACGACTCTGCCTCGACCGCAAGGAAGAGCATCTGTCTGTCGGTAACCGTCCCGGCTCGGAACAGCAGGTGACGCTGGCTTCCGGTCCCGACGGTAAGCTCACCGCCATCGAGGTGCGGGGCTACGGCGCGGGTGGGGCAGGGGCCGGTGCGGGCTTCGCCGGTCCCGCGAACAACCTGTATGGCGCCTGCCCAGCCGTCTACACCGAGGAGTTCGACGTCTTTACGCACACCGGACCCCTCGCTGCGTTTCGCGCACCAGGACATCCCCAGGGCGCCTTTGCGCTCGAACAGGCGATGGACGAGCTAGCCGAAAAGCTGCGTCTTGATCCACTGGTCCTGCGCGACCGCAACGATCTGCACCCCGCCCGCAAGCTAGAGCGTCAGCGTGGGGCCGAGCTGTTTGGCTGGTCGCGGCGGCAGCCAGCCGGCGGTCTGCCCGCTGAAGGGGCGCTAGGCCACATCCGTCGCGGCTTGGGGATGGCGCAGGGCTGCTGGTACTACTTCTGGTCCGACGACAGCAACGCCGAAGTGCGCATCCACCGCGACGGTACGGCCGAGGTCCTGGCCGGCGTGCAGGACATCGGCACCGGCGTGCGTACACCGCTGGCCCAGGTCGTCGCCGAAGAGCTCGGTCTATCGCTGGAGCAGGTTAAGGTCTCGGTCGGCGATACCCGGCTGCCGGTCGGTCCCGGCTCAGGCGGCAGCGTCACCACCGGCTCGATTACTCCACCGGCCCGCGATGCGGCGTACCAGGCCCGCCTGGCTTTGGCGCGGGAGATCGCGCCGCTTATCGGCTCCAAAGATCTGCAGCCCGCCGCCGCCGGCAAGTTCGTCGGCACCGCGGGAGGCAAGGCCGTCGAGCTTTCGCTCAAGCAGGCGGCGGCCAAGCTGCGCAAGGATCAGGTGGTCGGCAGCGCCAGCCGCAAGCCCGACTACGACGCAGCAGCCACCGGCGGTCGCGCCTGGGCCCAGACTGGCGGCGTGCAGTTCGCGGAAGTCACCGTCGACACTTTGACCGGCGTCATCCGTGTCGAGCGCATCGTCGCCGCGCACGACTGCGGTCGTCCCATCAACCCGCTGCTCGTCGAAAGCCAGATCCACGGCGGCATCATCCAGGGGGTGTCCTATGCCCTATTCGAGGAGCGACGCCTCGACCCGCGCACGGGACGCATGCTCAACGCCAACCTGGAGCAGTACAAGATCGCCGGTGCGCTCGACGTTCCGCGCATCGACATCGCGCTGATTGAAGAGCTGCACGGCCGCACCTCGACTGATGCCCGCGGCATTGGCGAGCCAGCGACGGTACCGACGGCTGCCGCGATTGCCAATGCGGTCTACAACGCCATCGGAGTGCGGCTGCGCGAGCTTCCGCTGACCCCCGCCCGGGTGCTCGCCGCCCTGGCGGCCAAGGCCACCGGCCCCAGTGCCCCCGCCGCATCGCCCGGAGCCCGCTAGTCCGGTCCCCTGGTCCCAAGGATTTGGAGCCCTCGATGAACTCGTTTACCTGGGTTGAAGTCACCACCGCCGAGCAGGCCGTCACGCAGCTCGGCGCAGCCCGTGGTGGCCCATCGCTGCTGAAGGCCGGCGGCGTCGATGTCCTCGACCGCCTGAAGGAGGGGCTTGAGACCCCGCAGCGCCTGGTTGTTCTGCGACGCATCCCCAAGAGCACACTCGCCGAGATCGCGGAAGTGCCCGCCGCCAGTCTGCCGGAGTCGATCACGCGCCTGCTGCCGGCCGGTAACGCGGGCGAGGCGCCCAAGCCGCGCGACTGCCTGCGCATCGGCACGCTGGTGACGCTGGCCCAGCTTGCCGAGCACCCGGTGGTGGCCCGCGATCTGCCTGCCCTGTCCGGGGCTGCCGCTGCCATCGCGACCCCGCAAATCCGCGGGCTGGCGACGCTCGGCGGCAACCTGCTGCAGCGGCCGCGCTGCTGGTACTTCCGCAGCTCCGACTACGCCTGTCGCAAAAAAGGCGGCGAGGTCTGCTTCGCCCTCGACGGCGAAAACGAAAACCACGCCCTCTTTGACAACCACAAGTGCGCCGCCGTGCATCCCTCGGGAGCGGCGGTGGCGCTGTCGGTGCTCGACGCCATCGTCGAGATCCAGACTGCGACCGGCCTGCGGCAGCAGCGCTTGTCGGCCTTCTTCGTGTCGCCGTCTTCTCAAGGCGGCGAGGTCACGCGCGAAAACCGGCTGGAGCCTGGCGAGGTCATCACGCATATCTACATACCCCGTCCGGCCGCGGATGAGAGAAATACCTATCTCAAGATCAAGCAGAAGCAGAGCTTCGACTGGCCGCTTGTGGAAGTGGCGCTGGCCGTCAAGCTAGCGCCGGGGGGAGCAGCCGGGGCGGCGCCGCTCGTCAGTGGGGCGCGGATTGCGCTTGGCGGGGTGGCTCCTGTGCCGTGGCGAGCCAAGGCAGCCGAGGCGGCGCTCCTGCGCCTGCAAAAGCTCGATGCTGAGAGCCTGCTTTTAGTGGGACGAGCCGCCAGCGAAGGCGCCCGACCGCTGGCCAAAAATGCGCACAAGGTGCCGCTGTGCCAAGGGGCTGTGCAGCAGGCCGTCTATCAAGTCCTGGCGCCCAAAGGAGGCAACCGCTGATGCCGACCGATTCCTCTGATCTGCGCTCGGCCCCGTCGGCGCTGACCGAGTCGCTGTCCCCCTCGGCCAGCGAGGCGGGCCTGGAGATTTGCCGCAAGCTGCGCACCAAGTTCGCCTTCCTGCCACTGGTCACCGCCGACAACGAGCCGATCTTCTGGCAAGCCGGCGATTCCAGCACCGCCGTCTACTGGTGCCTGCGAACCATGGAGTGCGCCGGTCCCGATGGCGGCCTGGCCCACGCCAGCCTGTGCCGCCGCGATCGCGCCTGCTACGCCTGCCGCGGCGAGGGGCTCTTGGGGGATGACGGGGGGGGCGGCGCTTAGAGCGACTTGCGCAAGACGGTGCCGTTGCTGCCGCTGATCCAGACGCGGGTGCCGGTGATGTTGATGCTGGTGAAGTCGGTCGCTGCGCCGCTCTTTTCGCGGCTCCAGGTGCTGCCGTTGTAGCGGACGATGACTCCGCCCTGACCGACGGCCCACAGATCACCGGGACCAGTGCCCGACAGGCCGCGCAGGCCGGTTACGCCGGGAGAGGGCAGGGTGCTCCAGTTTCCGCCGGCGTAGCGATAGACGGCGTTGTCGGCTAGCACCCAGACGGCGCCGTTATTGGCCCAGATGTCGTAGAGGTTGGCGGTCACCGGCCCGGTGATGACCACCGGCGTAAACGCGCCACCGCTGCTGCGCTGCACGATGCCGCCATCACCAACTGCCCAGATCTCGCTCGCGCTGACGACTAGCACACGACGCAGATTGCTGGTCGAGCCGGAGGTCACAATCTGCCAGGCTGTCCCGTCGTAAAGCCGGATGATCCCGCCATCCCCGACGGCGTAGACCTGGCTGCCAGTCAGCCCGGCGAGCCCATTTAGGCCCATGGTGGTCTTGGTATCGACGGGCGAAAAGCTGCTGCCGGTGTAGTGCCAGCTGCCGCCGCTGCTGCCCACCACCCAGACATCGTTGGCGCTGACCGCCAAGACCGCGCCCAGCGGATTGTTGGTACCGATATTGACCGGCGAAAAGTAGGTGCCGTTGTAGCGCAAAAGCGCGCCCGCCAAGCCGGCCGCCCAGACGTTTTGCAGGTCATAGGCCGAGACGCTGCCAAAGGTGGTCGTCAGGCCGCTCGACTGGGCTTGCCAGCTACCGCCCGCCGACTGCCAGACCGTGCCGGCATCGCCGACCGCCCAGATGTCGCTGCCGCTGCTGCCGGCGATGCCATAGAACGTGTTCGGGGCCAGGCTGACGTCGCGGACCCAGTTGGTGCCGTCGTAGTGCCGGATGGCACCGGTGCCGCCGGGATTGCCGCCCGCCGTGTACGGAACGCCACCGACGATGCCGATGCCGTAGAAGATATCGGCCAGCGCGTCGCGATAGACCTGCGTCCAGGTGCCGGTATAGCGCGCAATGCCGCCGTAGGAATCGACGGCATACCCGGTGGTGCCGGTGCCGGTATAGGCGCGGAAAGTGTAGGCGGCGAAGGTTGCCTCCACCGCCGAGGTCCAGGTCGTCCCGGCCATCGGGCTGCGGGTGTAGGTGCCGCCGCCACCGACCGCAGTCAGTGCCGCCGTCGAGGTGCCCCAGATGCCCCACAGATCTTGGCTGGTGCCGCTGCTGTCGGCACTCCAGCTTCCACCGGTGCCGCGACGGGCGATGCTGCCCCCGCTACCGACGGCGAACACTGTCCCGGTACCGCCGTAGACGTCAAACAGGTTGCCGCTGGCTCCGGCCTCGCCGGTAAACGAGCTGGTCACGAAGTGCAGGATCGTTCCGACATCACCCACGATGTAGTGGTCCGTGCTGCTGCCCCAGATGGCATTGAGGTTGCGCTCGGTCCCGGTTGGAATGAGGCTGAAGCTGCCGGCGCTGCGACGCAGCACCGTGCCGGCATCACCGACGGCGATAAACTCTCCGGCGGAGGGCACGATCAGGCGGCGCAGGCGATTGCCCAGCGGTCGCGGGTTCTCCCAGCAGAAGCCGTACTCGTTGCACAGCGGAGGCGTCTGGGTCGCCGTGTCGACGGCAAAGTTCACCATCACCCGCAAGGGGTCGATGGTGCCATCGGGCGTGACGTCACAGGTCGTGCTCTGGCTGTTGCAGCCGATGGAAAACCCCGCCACCTTCGATCCGGCCGCCGGCGTCGCAGTCAGCGTGGCCTTCTGTCCGACTTGGAAGGCGCCGGAACAAGTGGCGCCGCAGGTAATGCCGGCTGGGCTGGAAGTCACGACGCCGCTGCCATCGCCGCTCAGCACTACCTCTAGCTTGATCGTCGGTGGGGGCGTGACGCAGCGACCGTCGCTGGCTCGACAGATGGTGCCCATCGGACACTCGCTATCGGCGCCACAGCCCTTCACCGTCTTCATCGTCGAGTCGCAGCCCAGCTGCGCACCTACCAGCAGGCCGCTGGCCAAAGTCAAAAGACACAGAGTTCCTGCAATTCGCATTCGCTTGCTCCTATCTCTAAAGGACAGTTCTAGACTGACCCGGCGCAAAGCCAAAGTCGGGAGTCGGCCTGACCCAATGCCGCCGCCCCCCAGCCCGCCCTTGCCGCCTGGTCACGAAGCAGAAGAGCCAGTCGCCGACGGCGCCACGGACTGCAGCCGGCGATGCAGCTCTTCAAATTGCGGCCAGGCAAAGGCGTTGATCTCGTGCTCGCGCATGCGACCGTCTGGCCCCACGGTCGTCAGCGAAAACACGCGGAACGTCGCCTGACCGTGCTGGCGATACTCTTGCTCGCCGACCGCGATATCGGCCATGGCGTAGCGCGCACCCGCCACGATGACGTAGTCACTGCCGATGGTGATCTGCGCCGGCTTGCGCACCGCCAACGCGACCAGGGCCACCAGCGCCAGCACCGCGCAGGGATAGGCAAAGAAGTACAACAGCCCGACATTGCCGTCGTCACGCGCGATGGCGATCAGCAGCCCCGCGGACGCCAGCAGCACCAGCGCCAGACCATAGGCCCGTGACTTCGCGGCCACGTAGGTGACGGCTGGGGTGATCGGGGTGTGGGGCTGGGGCATGTCTGGATCCAAGCACCGAGGCGAGTCCCCGTAGTGTACCGCGGCTGGCGGCCCGGTGGGCGCGGCGCGCACAGCCTCGGGCAGTTGTTGCTAGGATGGACCCGGGGGCCCTGGGCAACACCAGGGCAATCGTCTGCGCCGGCTGCGGCGCGATGCGACTTACCGGGGGATTTGCCAATGACACAGACCGCCAGCACTCACCAAAACCTTGGACCTTCACGCACCCGCCGCAGGCTCATCGCCGGCCTCCTTGTCCTGGGTGCCGGACTCGGCGGGCTCGGTGGATTCGGCAACCTAGCCTGTCAGTCCACCCCCATGGAAGGCGCCGCCTGCGACGCCAACCGCCCCTGCGGCGACGGCCTAGTCTGCGACATCGTCCAGGGCCGCTGCGTCTCCAGCGACCCCGCCATCCGCTACTGCACCGGCGACGGCTGGTGCTGGCAAAGCCCTTCCCCGCAGGGCAACCCCCTGCGCGCCACCTGGGTCAGCGACGCCAACAACCTCTGGGCGGTCGGGGATGCGGGGACGATCCTCTGATGCGATTAAACCGCTCCCATTCCGAACGACAGCAGACTACGGAGGG
>CALFYE010000228.1 GCA_937952145.1 uncultured Myxococcales bacterium | reverse complement strand
GGCGTCCCGATCATCGCGCCGGTCTCGGTACGGAGGCTGCCTTCGGACTCTTGCGACATCTTGGCGATGCCGAAGTCGAGGACTTTGACGCGGGGCCGGGGGTCGGAGTCGCTGCCTAGCAGCATGACGTTGCCGGGCTTGAGGTCACGGTGGACTCTTCCTCTCGTCGAGGGATGCAAGCTGTCACTTTTCCCGGTTGGGCGCTGCGACGGCTACGCGGGGAAGCCTCGCTTGACTCCTGAGTTCCCGATCGCGTGCTACGATCCGGGGCACAGCGACGGCAATGAGCGCACGTCCGAGCACGATCGATCACCGCACAGCGGCAGCGCAGCTTGCGGATTCAGTGCCGCGACAAAGCCGCGTCTGGCGCCGGCTAGCGGGGTTATGGCTTGTGCCGGATTCGGCAGAGAATCTCGCCATCTTTCGCATTGTGATCGCGCTGCTCTTGCTGGGTAGCGGCGATCTGGCGCTGGCGCCACAGGTCGCGGCGCTGCCCCCCACCTTGCGTATCGTACCCGACGGTGCGGCGTGGCTGGCGCTGCTTCCGCTCGCGGTTCCGGCAGTGAAGTTCGGCGCTGCGTTGGTCTATGCCGCGGCGCTCTTCGCCTTGGTCGGCATTTACGCACGCCCCGCGTTGGCGGTGGCTACGCTGGCGGCGCTGTATACGCTGGGCGTAGCGCAGCTAGGTGGCGCGGTCTTTCACTGTCATCACCTGCTGTGGTGTTCCGCGCTGCTCTGCGCCAGCCCGTGCAGCGATGCGCTTTCGGTCGATGCATGGCGGACTGCGCGACGCTATCCCGGTCAGGCTCCTGCCCCGGCTGTCAGCTATGGCTTGCCACTGCGCATCGCCTGGGCGCTGTTCGGAGTCGTGTTCTTTTTCCCCGGACTCTGGAAGCTTCGCACGTCGGGCTGGGCCTGGATCGTTTCTGACAATCTGCAGAATCAGATGTACTTGAAGTGGCTGCAGCTGGGCGGCTACGTCCCAAGCCTGCGCATCGATAAGGTGCCTCTTTTATGTCATGCGATTGCGGCGCTTGTCGTCTTGCTGGAGCTGTCGTTTCCGCTGCTTGTTTTCCTGTCTGCTTTACGAAAGCTCGCCGTCCTTTTTGCGCTCCTATTTCACCTGGGAGCGTGGCTTTACATGGGCATCGACTACTCGAACCTGTGGCCTTGCTACGTCATCTTCTTTGACTGGACGGCTGTACTGGGCTGGCTCAGAACGCGGCTCCTCGGACCGCGAAAACCCCTTGCCTACCGGCTGCCTTCCCATGCCCTTTTTCCGACGCTGCTTCTTGGCTGCGGGCTGCTCTTTGGCAGCATCTTCCAGGGGGCACGTGGCCGCATGAACGCCTGGCCGTTTGCGTGCTACCCGACCTTTGCGCGGCTCGCGCCCGCCAGCCTTCCGCTGCTGCTTGTGGACGTGTCAGGGCCGGATGGAAATCCGCGCGTGCTGCCCCGTCCCTCCGAGCTGGGAAGGCATTCCGGACCGCGCGCCTGGGCGCTCAATTGGAGCGCGCTGGGCATCGCGGCGGGCGCGAGCGCAGGGGCCCCCGACCCGCGGCGGATGCAGGCCTACTGGGACTATCTGCGCACGCTGCCCGAGCTCGCCCCCACGCTGACCTCCGTCTGCACGGTGCGCTTCTATCGCGCGACGATGGCGCTCAATCCCGAAGCCTCCCGCACGTCGCCAGCGCAGCGCAAGCTGCTCTACACGC
This sequence comes from uncultured Myxococcales bacterium, assembly GCA_937952145.1. Lineage (GTDB taxonomy): Bacteria > Myxococcota_A > Polyangia > Palsa-1104 > JAEUJZ01 > JAEUJZ01. The sequence goes on along the minus strand of CALFYE010000228.1, from coordinate 11,092 downwards.
TAAGTCTGCCCTGCACATCTAGGGGCAGCTGAATGCCCCGGTCAGCAAGTGGCTGTACGACTTTGGCGTGCATCGATTGACGCGCGAGCTCGCGATACTCTTGGGTCTCGAACCAGCCAAGCGCGTGCGCATCGTGCGGCGGGGTTGGGGGATGACGCGCCAGCTCCTGCCACAGGCGGTTGATCTGCGCGATGGCCAGGACGGCGGTCCGCGCGATCAGCTCGCGACCCTCGGGCGGCAGGATGGGTAGCGCCCAGTCCAGAAACGTCCAGCCAAAGATTCCGTGCGCGGCCTCATCACGGACGATGCGACCCAGGATGGCGTGCGGCAGCGGATGGCGAGCCCGCCGCCAGGCCCCGTGCAGAAGGGGAATCGAGAGCGTCTCGCCCACGCAGAAGTTGTGCGTCACAAGCTGTGTGGCCCGCAGAAGGGGCGATAGCTCTGGCTCGGGATCGGCGCACAGCCCGGCGGGCTCGTGCCACAGCTCAGTGCCGCCGCCCAGCTCCATGGCCATGCGGGCGCACAGCTCGACATGCACGATCTCATCGAGCGGAAAGCGGGAAAAGCCAGCGATGAGATCCAGCGGCGCCCGCGCTTCCAAGAGCGCGCGCAGGGTGGCGCTGCAGGCGGCGGCCGTGCGGTGCTCCTGAAACGCTGCACCGGTCCAGCTGCGCCGCGCGGCCACCAGCACCGGTTCGGGACAGCCGGCAATGTCTAGCGTGCCCCACGGCATCGCTTCCACTTCGGGACGCGCCCGACGGTAGCGACGCTCCATGGCCCCACCCAAAAGTTCCAGCTCGAAGAGCTCTGCACTCTCGGGAATCGCAGGCTTTCCCATCTTCGACCTCAGTCTTTTTTGGCCAGATCGACCGGTGCCGCCATGTCTACCGGATCGGGACAGTTGTAGTTGCCGGCATCATCGCAGGGCGGCGGAGCGGGCAGATTGCCGCTCGTAAATTCCTTGCAGTTGGTCAGGTTCAGCATCCCGACCCCAAGCGAGGCAATGAGCAGCCGCTTGCCGCTGATACGTCGTCGAGGCTGTGCCATGTTTCCCCCCCGCGCCGCTGCGAGCCGTTTCGGGCTGCCAGCCGTCCGCGCCGCAACTACGGGGCGGCTCCAGCTGACAGGCAGGCTGCATGCGTGTGTCCGCTAAGCGTAGGGAGCAACGTGCCACCGTGTCAATTCCGCGACTTTTGCCAATGATCTTCCATTGCAAACGGGCATGGCAACCGCACGCGGCAACCGCACTTGGCAACCGCACGCGGCAACCGCGCATGGCAACCGCGCGTGGCAACCGCGCGTGGCAACCGCGCGTGGCAACCCTAGGGACAGGCGGTTGGCTGGACGGCGTAGGTGATCGGCGTCATGCCGGTCTTGGTGATGGTGACGTTGTACGTGTGGCCAGCCTGCGCCCGCCATGACGTGGAGGTCGGCGTAAAGCGGATGGCATAGGTGCTGCCGTAGCCCGAACCCAGGGTCGTGGTGCTGGTCGGGACCACCGTGCTTCCGTCCTTGAGTGTGGCGGTTGCCCCCGACAGGTTGATGGTGTCGCTCTGCACGGTCCAGCCCACCGTGTCTAGCGGCGCGAAGCTGACGGCGTTCCACATCTCGATCGGCACCGGGCCCGGGGGGGGCCACGCCTGATACGCGTAGCTGGCCATGCCGCTGCCGCCGATGACGTGCATGCAGGAATAGCCCGCGGTTCCGACGAGAGTCGAGCCCAGGCCGATCGGCCCCAGGCTGCGCGACAGAATCCAGCGCCGGTGGCCAATGGTGGTCGGGTTGCCCGGGTCGGCCATGTACAGGTCGACGGCGCTGACGCCCGGGGCGGTGGCGATGTTGCTGCGTCCAGCGGCCGTCGCGCCTTCGCTGGAGTAGCACTTCCAAGTGGTCGGCGGCGTGTGCGAGAGCGTGCTGTTGGCGTGCTCCATCAGCGCGCACTTCTGCGCCGCGGCGTTCTTCGTTCCATCGGTGGTTACAGCGGACAAGCCACCCAGGAAGCGATACAGATTCACCATGCGGAGTGCATTTGTCCGACCGGCGGCCGAGATATCGCCGGCGGTACAGGAGGCCAGGTTGCCGCTCCAGGTTCCTTCGCTGCGATTGATGCGGTCACAGCGCCAACGCCAGCACACCAAGTCTTTGCGCGCAGTGGGCGCGACGTTGCAGTCGACGGCGGCCTCCGCCGGAGGAGCGGTCGGCATCGGCTGCTCGACACTCATCGGCTCGGGCAGCCGCGGTGCGACCTCGTCGGATTCGGCCGTCGCTGGGATCGGCGGCGCGGTGTCCTCTGGGGTGGCATCGCCGCACGAAAGCAGGAGCCAGGGCAGGGGCAGCAGCAGGGATTGCAGAAGAGAGCGCGATGTCGACATGAGCCAGCCTCCGTGGGAGAGAAGCGGCGAGTATATCCAGTCAGGCTGACGACGATGCGAAACGGATCTGACTTTCAGTCAGCACCGGCACGAGCGCGACTTCCTGACGCTGCGCCGCGAAGGCGAGCTGTGCACGCAGCGCGCCGAGCCGTCTTGCGACCTATACCGGCGAGAAGTTCTGATAAATACTCTTGACCGGCTGTCGTGGTTTACCTGGCTGAAAACGGTGATTCTTATCTTTGTGGAAGATGGGCCGGCCGGCCACCCCCATTGCGAAATACCAGTTGCTATGGAACAGGGCATGCGTCGGCTTCGTCGGGACACCGCGCCAATGAAAGATAATCGTGCCATTGCCGAACTTGGCTTCCGTTTCGCCGGGACGGAAGTATGCAAACAAGGTCTCGGCTTCTAGCGAGGTATCTGAAACATACGCGCCATCAACAAAGACTGATTCGTACGAGACATTCGTTCCTTCAAAAATCAGGGTTCCCCCAAAGTACTTGATCCCCTCGCGAATCACGCGCGACATTTCCTTCGTCGCGGTCAGACCGCGGCCCGGTCTGTCGGGGTCGGGATATAGGAAGCCATCGAATTCCGGCTTGCCATCGCGCGGCCGCGGCGAGTTCATCCAGCCTTCAATGATTTCCCCATTTTCCGCCGTCGTAGAAAAGGAATCCAGGTAGGTTTCTCGCCCCGACTTAGTATGGTCATATTGGCCTTTGAATTCCATCGCGCGATGCACATATTCGCCAATGATCGGCACGCGCCATAAATGCATATTGGTGCCGCCCTGACCGTAATAAAGATCCATCATCTGCCGGCCGAAGGCGGCGCGGGTCCGCGGGCCGGGATCGTAGAAGTTGAGCTGCCGCAGCACCTCGTTTTCCAGCGGCCCTTCCCGACCCGCAGCGCGCAATTCGACGTTGCGAGTCTGCCGCCAAGCCTCGATCGCCGCCCGCCACTTGTTTATCGTCCCACCGACGAAAGCGCCGCCCGTGGTGCCATAGACAAAGACGTTCTCGGGGTTGGCGAAGGCCGCTTCCAGGTTGCCGGCCCCCAGCGCTGCGATGGCACAGTCAACGCGCGGGTCCGCGCTTTGGGATGGGCTTTGGGACGGTGACGGCATGAGCTCCCCAGGGAACAGGCGCGCTCCATGTGGGGGGGTGGCAAGGGAACCCAGCCCAGAGCGTGGCCCATTTTCGCGCACCGGGGGGAGGCGCTCAAGCCCCTGGATGAGGACGACCCGGAAACCCTTACAATGAATGCGTGATGCATCTGCCCCAGCCTGCTGAATACCAAGCCCCAGTAGCCCCGCAACGCGGGCGCGCTTGCTGGCTCCTCTTTTTGGCTCTGGTCAGCGCTGGGATGCCGGCCGAGGCGCATGAGTGTACCGAAGCCACCGTCGAGAAACCGCCCATACACGATCAGCTCAGTCTGACAAAAGTGAAGTGGAGCGAGCTTCCTAGCTGGGCTGATGAAAAGCACCACGAAGCCGTGCCCGCGTTCCTTGCTTCCTGCGTCAAGCTGGCGGCGCTCAAGGACGATGACGCCGTGGGTGCGGATGGTCACGGCGGCCAAGCCAAGCAGTGGCGCCGCGCCTGTGAGCGGGCCAGCAAGCTCAAACCAGGCGACAGTCGGGCCGCGCGCGAGCTCTTCGAGTCCGAATTCTCGCCGTGGCAGGCCGCCGGCAGAGGCGGTCCGGTCGGAAAACTGACCGGCTACTTCGTGCAACAGATCCAGGCGTCGCGGGCCCAAGGCGGAAAGTACACGGTGCCGATCTTGGGACGGCCTGCCGACCTGGTGATGGTCGATCTGTCGCCGTTCATTCCCGATGCACACGGCCGCCGCATCTGGGGACGTCACGACGACAAGGGCAGCATCGTGCCGTACTTTACGCGCGCTGAAATTCGCCAAGGCGTACTAGCCGCGCAGTCGCTTCCGATCATGTACGCCGACGATCCCATCGACGTCCTGTTTGCGCAGATCGAAGGGTCGGCCAAAGCCGTGATGGCCGACGGCACCACGGTCTGGCTGGAGTTCGCCGGCAAGAACGGTCACAAGTACCGCGGCGTGGGCGGCGTGCTCAAAGAAAAGGGACTCCTTTCCGGCGCCTACAACGGCACGATGTCAGGCATTCGCAAGTGGTTTTCTGACAACCCGGCTCGCTTTGACGAGATCGCCGACCACAACCCCTCGTTCGTGTTCTTCAAGGAATCCAAGCTGCCGGGCGCCGTCGGATCGCAGGGCGTCATCCTGACCCCACGTCGCTCGATGGCGGTCGACCGCGCGTTCATCGCCCACGGCACACCGATCTGGGTCGACACCCGCGCACCGCGCGCTGACACCGCCGGCACTTCGCCATGGCAGCACCTGCTCATCGCACAAGACACCGGCAGCGGCATCCAGGGAGCCGTGCGAGGCGATATCTACTGGGGCGACGACGCGGCCGCGGCAGCCATCGGCGGGCGCATGGGCGGCGAAGGTCGCTACTGGCTTCTATTGCCCCATGGGGTCGGCAAGTAATCGTCGGGCGACTGCACTGGTGCGCATCGGGTGTCGCCCCTCGCGGCTACGCGAGCTTCTTTTCACGATAAACAGCACCGTCATTCCAATCGCCAAAGAGAGGTCAAGCGCGGCGAGAGGCGGCGACTGTCCGGCTCAGCGCATCGGTGACAGCTGTCGAGAAAACCGAAAGGTGCCCTGCGACCATCCCCCTTAACCTATCGGCTTAGAGCGCCTAACAAAACCGTAGCGAGGAACCCCGGCAGCAAGGAGGGAGGAGTGAGCGGCCTTCTGGCCGTGACCGACGACTGACGCAGCGGCCGGGGTCCGCAGTAGGTTTTGATAGGCGCTCTTAGCTTTACCAAGGGGCTAGCTCGCATGCGTACGGCAGAGCCGATCCGGAAAGACGCTTCATCGCAGAGACGCTCTCAGCAAACCCGCACCCCGGCGCAAGGCAATCCGGCGGCAGCGGCTCCATCGCCGGCCGGCATCGCGGTGCAGCGGCAGCCGACCAGCCCATCGGACCCGGCGTCCAGGCCGGTGGACGAAAGCGGAAGGCGGGCGCTCTTGGAAGAGGTGCAGCGAGCTTCCAGTCAGCCCCGCTTCCAACCGACGCAAGACTCTCCGCCGGCGACTCAGGGAGCGGTGCAGCGAGCGTCCAGTCAGCCGCGCTTCCAGCCGAGCCGCGAAGATCCCCAGAGGATTCACCAAGCTGCCGCCCGCGGCCTCTCAGGCCCCGGGGGGCCCCTGCCTTACTTGGAGCAGATCCAGGCAGCCTTTGGTGCGCATGATCTCAGCCGGGTGCGCGCCTACACCGGCTCGGCTGCGACGGCGGCGGCCCGTGCGATGGGGGCATCCGCCTATGCGACGGGAAATCAGGTTGCGTTTGCCGGGACGCCCAGCCTGCGTACCGCGGCACACGAGGCCGCCCACACCGTGCAGCAGCGCGCCGGCGTGCAGCTAGAAGGCGGCGTAGGTCAGGTCGGAGATCCCTACGAGCAGCAGGCCGACCGCGTCGCCGATGCCGTCGTCGCTGGGCGCTCGGCAGAGCCTCTGCTACCGGCGCCCCCTGGGGGCCACCACGGGCAGGCGGCGAGTGCGCCCGCCCCCGTACAGCGGATGGCGAGCCAGGATGCCGAGATCCTGAGGAAAGTGATCAACCACTTCAGAAATATTGCGCCTATTATGTTTAATAATCTGACGAGTATAGATTACGAACAAATCGATTGGGATGGGCTTGATAAATTCATAGAATCAGAGACCAAGGAAAACGAAAAGCAGAAGATAAATCCGCCCCAAGCCCTCATAGAAAGCGTAATTTTATTTAGGAATTTAGTAAAAGACCATGCGGTGCGTACTGGGAATACGCAGCTGCTCAAGTCTGCGTTCGCGCCGTCCGCGCCGCTCGCTCCGTCCGCGCCGCTCGCTCCGTCCGCGCCGCTCGCGCCGTCCGCGCCGCTCGCGCCGTCTGCGCCGCTCGCTCCGTCCGCGCCGCTCGCGACGCCGAGCTTGTCGAACTCAGCCAGCCTGGCGAGCGAGGACAAGGAATCGAAGCCCAAGCCGAAGAAAAAGCCCAAGCCGAAGAAAAAGCCGGCTAACCCGTATGCCGACATCAAGATCTCTAAGGGAGAAATTAGCCCATTTCAAAAAGAATTTAGCGGCCCGTCAGTTGGCCTAGAGCTTGAGATAAAAGACATTTACTGCGCCCAGGAACAGCCGCCCCTTCGTGAGTTTGCTGAAGTGAAACGCACAGCGGATAATAAGCCTCTCATCCTCGTTACTAAGGATATGTTTGTGGCTGAATACAAGCCGAAAGGCGAAATGGCTAAGAAGAAGGCGGAAAAGGACCACCAGAAGGGAGGCAAGCCCACAACTTGGGCCGAATATGGCCTAGAGCTGGTGAGCCATCCGTGGCTGCGGAGTGATAAGAAGGAACGCGAGTCGGTGCATGGCGCGGTTCGCTGGCTGATGCAGGTCTTTACACAGCACGTCATGACCAGGAACCACCTGCCGTTAGAGCCGCAGCAGGACGACGAGTACATGCTGCTTGTGTATCGCCCCGAACAGGTGGTCTTTGTGGGGGGAGGTGACTACGACGGTTCGAGAAAACCCAACGCCCCGCTGAGCGCCCAGCAAGCGACCCTCGGGGTGGGGGCTTCGGCCATCCGAGACGGCAAGAGCCCGGAGGCCCAGCTCATCCGTTCGGCGTCCTGGTACCAATCCAAGTACGAGATCGAGGCCGCGGAGAAATCCAAGGACGAGGCGGTCCATGCCGCCTACGCCTTTCTGAAGTCGGTCATGGTCAAGATGGTCGCCGTGGCCTGGGAGAAGTACCTCCCCATCGGCAACTGGAAGCGGCAGGGGGGAAATCCACCGGTAGACGGGTGGTCAGACTCCTATGTGAAGAACGCGTGGCACCTTCTGCCGCGGTCGAAGCCGGTGCTGATCCTCGACGGGCTTACTGGGACCCAGAAGGGGTTGGTCTTCGAGCTCCTGAAGGAGGCCCCGGCGGATCTCCCGGATACCAAGGCCTGGGGGCCGGTCTATGAAACCATCCTGCAAGATGGCACCAGCCCATCGAGCCACCCCATCAACACTGCCAAAGTGGGTAATGAACAGGCGATGCTGTTCGAATACCGCAAAGACCCGCCGCAGGCGATGATGGACGAGTACGTGCTCGACCCCGCCTGGCGCGAGAAAAAAGAGGACAGTGAGGCGACGCAGCTCCTGGCCAAGCTACAGCACGCCCCTAGCACCATTACGAACATCCGACTCTATGCGCAGAAAGAGGCCGAAGATTACAAAAAGTGGTTCGTTCACAAATACAAGCAACGTTCGCAGGTCAAAGCGGAGACTCTCGCTCGGAAGGCCAGACTCGAAGACGTCGTCACCTGGCTCGCCGAGTGTCATTCCCAAGACTTGCAGAAGTTCCTCAGTGAGGCAGAAAAGTCCAAGAAACCGTCTGCCCAGGTGAATCCTATTTTGGGACCGGCTCCGCCGCCTGTGGCTCCCTCAGCGATGAAGGCCCCCATTCCCTCGGGCAAGCTGCAGTAATTCCGAGCGGCGCTGAGGCGACGCCGACCAGGCCCCCGGACCCGAGCAACCGAAGTGGCAGGGGTCGGTTCTGCGAGGGAACGAGCACGACTCCGGAGTGTCAGGGAACCGTCAAGTGATGGAAACTGGTCGGCCCGGTCAGAAGCGAGGCTGCGCCGGGTTGTCGCCCCCACCCAGGCCGCTCTCGTTCCCACCTAGCTGCCAGTCCACATCGTTGCGCAGCCACTTGTATTCGAAGGCTGCAGACTGCGGAAAGCCAGTGAGCACAAGCTTCCACCAGAGGGGCGGCGTCACGTTGACGGCCTTCCAGCCCCAGGTCCAGTTGAGTGGGGGACTGCTCCCGCGCAGGTAGAGCTGATTCCCAAATCCCAGATCTTGCGACACCACAAAGCGCGTTCGCACGATGTTGGGCGCGGTCCGCTGCCGCAGCTTGGCCACCACACCGCCAGGATGATCCGTGACCTGGGGATACTTGGTTCCGTCGAGGATCAGCTGATTCGAGACCAGCTCCCAGGCTGCCCCACGATGGACAAAGACGTGATCGATGCGCGTCGTCGCTTGGCCAAAAGAGAAGTCCGCGAAGTCGTAGGTCTTCATCGCGCTATGGGCGGCTGAGCCTTCCACATCGTTGAAGTCGCCGGCCACCACGATGTCTAGGCTGGGGTCGGCGGTGGTCACCGAAAAGGGCGCGGTCTCACGCGCTTGCTTGGCCCGCGTTGGCGCATCGGAGACTTCCAGATGCACGGTGAACAACCGCAGATCGTGGAGACCCGACAGCGTCATGCCGAGTGACTTTCGCAGGAGTCCGGACTGGGCGGCATAGACGATCTCCTGTGGGTTCGTGGTGGCGCCACGCGCGAGGACCGCGACTCCTTCTTCGGCTTGGTCCGGCGTTCCCACCCAGGCGTCGTGGACCTTGATCCACTTGCCGGTCCACTCCGTACCGGTTGCGCGTCCTAGCTCAGCGACCAGCAGCGCCATGGCATCTTCTCGGGTGTTCTTACACACCTCCTGCAGCGCGAGGGCGGCAATTCCTTCGGCAGCCACCGCATCGGCAACCGCCGCCAGTCTGGCCGGGTTGCTAGAAAAAGGAGTCCCCTCAAGCTTGAGGCAGTGCAGGTTCAAGGCCATCACCGATACCTCGACAGCCCCCGCTGCATCGGCGGCTGGCTGTGCATCCGGAGTTCCGCCGTCGTCATTCGAACCTGGCTGGGTAAAGGCCGAGGGCTGACATCCAAAGAGCGCGCAGAAAAGCAGCAAGGGCGAGAGGATGGGGCGGTGACCATGCATGGAGACATTCCTTCCTAGTCAGGCTGAGTCGAGCACCCGCAGCCAATGGGCCGGCGCACGGATCACGGATCAAGGCGGCTGTTCAGGGAGCCATCGTCCACAGTACGATATCGCGCATGATGATCTGTTCTGTGCTTCGCGGCCTAGTCTTGATCGCGTGCCTTGCAGCCTGGGTCAGCCCTGCCCACGCCCAGGCCCCTGCTGCGGCCCCGCCGCCCTCCGGCACTTCGGCTGCGGCTGCGCCGTCGACAAGTCCCAGTGCCGCGGCCCCCTCGGCTGGGCCGGCCAGTGCGACCGCACCCGCCATTGCTGGGGCCCCGGTCGTCAAGGGTCCGCCGCTACAGGTCCAGGTCGGCATCCTGCTGCTAAATGTAGGTCGCTTGGACACCAGCACCGGCACGTACACGATGGACTTCTACCTGACGATGCGCTGCGACCGACCGTGTGATCCCGAGCCGTTCGAGTTAGCCAACGGCCGCATCACCTTCCAGCAGCTTCAGGAACAGCTTCCGACCTTCAAGGCCTTTCGAATCCAGGCCGCGCTCTCGGTAGGCATGGATCTGCGGCGCTACCCCTTTGACCGCCACCAGCTGGGTCTGGTGATCGAAGACAGCAATCGCGACGCGAATGCCCTGCTTTATGTGGCCGACCCGGCGCGCAGCACGATCGCGCAGGACCTGCAGGTCGCCGGCTGGGAGCTGTCGCCAGGCATCCAGACCCGCGTTGAGCCCCACTACTACTCGATCTTCAATCAGACCTATTCACACTATGTCGCCAGCGTCGAGATCCGCCGGCCGCTTCTGGCCTCGCTGGTCAAGGGCCTGATGCCGGCCATCATCATGACGCTGTGTGGTCTCATCAGCCTGCTCATGAGCTCCGACAAGTTCAACCAGCGTCTTAGCCTGTCGACTTCGTCGCTGCTCGGCACCGTCATCTATCACCTGACGATGACCTCGGCGATCCCGCCGGTTGCGTACCTGACCTTTGCCGACCGCTTCATGATTGGTAACTACTCCTGCCTGCTTCTGACGGTCGTGACCACGATGCTGCTCATGCACTTTATCGACCGCAACGACACGGCCCGCACCGAGTTCGTCCGCAAGTGGGCCCTGCGCACCGTGCCGCCGCTGTGGGCCTCGCTGCAGATCCTTAACCTGCTGCAGCTTTAGCCGGGTCGATGAGGTGAAGGCGGGCTCTGAGTTGAGCTACTGGGGACGGAGGCCGCCTTCGAGGAGGCGGGCGGTGAGCGCTTCGATCATGCCGCCGCCGGCTCCGACTGCGATGTCGGGCACGAGCTTGACATGGTGCTCGCCGAGCGAGCTTGCGATCTGGAGCGCGGTGTAGAAAGAGGCGCCCAGGGCCTCGATGCCCAGTCGACAGGCTGAGATCGCCGCGGAGTGGATGAGGCAGAAGCCCAGTATCATGGGGTTACACTCATGCCGCCTTTGGGAAGCATCGCGACTCTGCCCTCTTCACCTCAGAAGGTCGCCATCCTCATCGGCATCAACGAGTATCGCCACGGTGTACCCCCGCTGCGCAATGCCATCCGCGATGCACACAGCCTAGGTCAGGTGCTCAGTGAGCAGCACGGATACCTGGTCCGCCTAGTCCTGGACGATCAGGCGACGCTTTCGGAACTCCGTCGACTGTTCACTGAGCTAGCCGCCGAGACCACCACGAATACGGCGCTGATTCTGTACTTCGCGGGTCATGGCATCGCGCAAGAAACAACGGACGACGGCAGCGGGCCGCAGGGCTTTCTGTTGCCGCAGGATGCCCGCCGCGACGAACCAGCCAGCTTTCTCCCGATGACCGAGATTCAGCAGCTGCTCTCGCCTCTGCCCTGCAAGCACTTGCTCTTGCTGCTGGACTGC
>CALFYE010000227.1 GCA_937952145.1 uncultured Myxococcales bacterium | reverse complement strand
GACTGGAGTTCAGACGTGTGCTCTTCCGATCTCACCAGCATGATGTTGGCCGGCTTGAGATCACGGTGCACCACGTCCTTGGCGTGGGCCGCGGTCAGGGCGTCGGCGATCTGGGCGGCGACGTGCAGCGCGTCCAGCATGGGCAGGCGCTGCTGCTGCGCGTGTACGCCCTTGAGCCGCGTCGACAGCGACTCGCCGCGCAGGCACTCCATGACCAGATAGGCCGCGCCATCTGGCGTCTGTCCGTAGTCCGAGACCTGGACGATGCTCGGGTGCTCGACGAGGTTGACGACGCGGGCTTCGTTGAAAAAGCGGGTCAGCGCTTCGGGGTGCTGCGCGAACTGTGGCAACAGCAGCTTGACGGCGACGCGGCGCTGAATCGGCTCTTGCAGCGCTTCGTAGACCTGGCCCATACCGCCAGTGCCCAGCAGCTTCACAATGCGATAGGGGCCGATCTGCGTCGGATGCATGCGAAGACTCGCTTCAGTATAAAGCAGAGCGACAGCCTAGCGGCAGGCAAGTCGCTCCGCGTCGCCGGCTCACTGCACGTGGCGCAGTACGGTGCCGCCATCGCCAATCGCCCAGACGTTGCTCGGGTCATTCCCCGGCGACCAGATGTCGCGCAGGCTGAGCGGGGTTCCCGAGGCGGCCAGGCTGCAGCCCGACGCCCCGGCGTTGCAGCGCACGATGGCGCCGCTGTCGCCCACGATGTAGACGCCGGTGCCGTCGGCCGCGACTCGTCGCAGGGCCGACACAGTCGGGGAGGTGAGGGGCGTGCAGACGTTCGACAGCGCACTGCAGCGCACGATGCTGCCGCCGTCTCCGACGACATAGACATTGTTGGCATCGCTGCCGTAGATCGCCGCGAGGTTCGCCGTCGTGCCCGAGGTCAGCGCGCTGCAGGTGGTGCTGAGGCTCGAACAGCGCAGGATGGTGCCCTGCAGTCCGGCCACATACACGTTGCTGGCGTCGCTGCCCCACACCGCTTGCAGGGTCTGCATCGTGCCGGTGGTCAGCGCCACTGAGGTCGTGGCTCCCGCGCTCCAGCGCCGCACCGAGCCGACGCCGCCCACGCCGTAGATGTTGTTGGCATCGCTGCCCCACACCGCGAACAAGGCCGCCGTGCCGGTGGTGATCGCCGTGCAGCTCATCGTGCTGCCGCTGCAGCGCCGCGGCCCCCCGGTTCCCACGGCGTAGAACGTATTGGCGTCGCTGCCCCACAGCGCGAAGATGGCCTGCGCGGTGCCCGAAGCCAGCGCGGTGCAGGTGTCGCTGCTGTCGCTGCAGCGGACGATCGCGCCGGTGTACGTCGCGGCGTAGACGTTGTTGGGATCACTGCCCCAGATCGTCGGCACGACGGCCACCATGGGCAGGCCGCTGTTGAGCGTGGTGCACGCTGGCGAGCTGCCACCGCAGCGCAGCATGACACCGGTGTTGCTGCCGACATAGACCGAGCCGCTGCTGCTGCCCCAGACCGAATAGTTCGGCGTCGTCGTGCCCCCGGTCAGCGCGCCGCAGGTGGTCGAGTCCGCGCTGCAGCGGATCAGTGAACCGCCGCTACCGAGGCCATAGACATTGGCAGCATCCAGGCCGATGAGCTTGCTGACATCGGCTGTGCCACCAGCCGAGAGCGGTGTGCACGCGGTTGCTCCTGCCGCGCAACGCAGGAGCGTGCCGGCCGTGCCGCCGATATAGACGTTGTTGGCGTCGCTCGCGAACACCGAGTGCAGGAAGGCCGTCGAGCCGCTGGTCAGCGGCGTGCACTGACCCGAGCTGGCACTACAGCGGATGAGCGTCCCCGCCAGGCCAGCCGCATAGACGTTGTTGGCGTCGCTACCGCCGACGGCATAAAGCGCCTGCGTGGTCCCCGAATTGATCGCGGTGCAGGTGCCCGCTCCGCTGCAGCGCAGCACCGTGCCGGCCGCCCCGACGACGAAGATGTTGTTGGCATCCGCAACCCACAGCGCCGTGAGCGCCTGCGTGCTGCCAGTACTGACCACGCTGCAGCTCCCCGCGCCGCTGCTGCAGCGCACCAGCGTTCCCATCTGTCCGGCGAAAAGGATGCTGGTGGCGTCGATCGGCACACCGATGCTCAGCGCCTGCGTCGTCCCGGTGTTGACGTTGGTGCAGGTTGTCGAGCCGGCGCTGCAGCGCAGCACCTGGCTGCCCCCGCTGAGCAGGTACACATTGTTCGCATCAATGCCGACGACATCGCTGACCGAGGGCGCCGCGCTAACATCCAGCGGCGTGCAGGTGCCGGTGCTGACGGCACAGCGCGCGGCGTAGGGCCCGACGATCTGCGAGACGACATAGATGTTCTCGGGATCCGCCGCCCAGACTGCGCTGAGCTGCAGGCCGAAGGCATTGGCGACGGCACTACAGGCACTGCCGCGGCAGCGCCACACCGCCCCACTGTCGCCTGCCAGCACCACGCTGCTTTTGTCCAAGCGAGCCATCGCAAGGGCGCTACCGGCGCTGGGCAGCGGGTTCTGCCAGCACCAGCCGTCGGCGCTGCAGGTCCGCGGGGTGAAGTCGACGTGCAGCGTCTGCGAACGAGTCAGGCTTAGCCCACAGCTAGACTTGAGGCCCGCGCAGCCCCCGCTCCACACCGGGTAGGAGCGGCGATCCGTCGTGCCGCTGAGCTGCACCATGGTGCCGACGGCGAAGTCCGCGCTGCAGCGGGTACCACTGCCGCTGCAGGTGAGGCCAGTCGGATTCGAGCTGACACTGCCCGAGCCGCTGTCGATGCTGACCGTCAGCGTGCACAGCGGCGGGAAGACGGCACTGAGCGCCACGCTGCGTTCGCTGAAGCTCAGGCTGCCGTGCGGCACGCTGTCCATCACCACAAGCTGCGCCAGCTTGCAGCCGCTGTTGTCCAGGGCGGCGACCTCTAGCTGCACCGCTCCCTGGGCCGCGTCGGGAAAATAGATCGCCAGGCGTCGATCGGTGGGAGCAAACGTGGCATCGGCCCCGCTCTTGCCGTCTAGCTGGCTGCGCACCACCAGCTGCACCGTGCCGGCTGGCACCGTCGCCGGGTCGATGTTGAGCACGATCACCGGATGGCCGCCGCAGTGACTGAGCGCCATGAACAGCGCACACAGGCAGCTAACCAGACCCAGCGAGACCACGACCCCACAGCGCGGTTGCGTTCGGCGATACCCCATGAGCCAAGACCTCCGCAGATGGCAGACAGCTACCAACCAATCATAGCCCGCGGCGGTCTCGTGATTCAGAATTTTATAATACAAAAATAAATAATTGATTAGCGAGAGGGGTACAGCCCGTGTTAATCGTATTTATTCGTGTTTCGAGGGGCGCGACTTTTGTGTGGTTTGCAAAATATGCAGGAATAAATATGACGATGATAAATGCAAACAAAGCTTAAAAGGAAAGCTTGTTAGCTGTGAATTCGTCAAAAGCGCTGGGCCTCCATCCCGACGCACATGGCTAGCTGTCGCGGGCTGCGGTGCGCCGAGGGCGGCGGCCTGCTTGGTCGGGCTTGGGTGGCCGACCCCTGTGCTCTGGCTGTCCGGCGAGCTTTGCTTTTATACTGCTATCCGGCGCGCGAGCGCGGAGGCACAGCCGTACACGATGAGCGAGACACAGGGGGATGGTCGATCGCCAGTCGCTGCCCGCGGCAGTCTGGTGGGGGTGTCGGCGGCGCTGGGCATGGGCGGGCTGCTGGCCCTGTCCGTCGGTGGCAACCTGGCTTTGATGGCCTGCGTGCTGGCTGCCACGCTGGTGGTGGCTCGCTTTGCGCATCGGCTCGGGCCGTGGACAGCGACGAAGATCGAGGGCCGGGGCTTGCTACCTGCGGTTGGCTACGGCGTCCTCTCAGGGCTTGCTTGCCTGCTGTGCGCGGCGCTGTGCGCGGCGGGGCTGGGGCTGATCTGGGCGGGCTACGACGGCTTTTCCGACCGGTATCTCTTCGGCAATTATCTGGGCAAGCCAGTGCTCGCGGTGCTGGGCTATGGCCTGATGCCGGCGACCGTTCTGGGGGCGCTGTGCGGTGGCGTGCTGTGGGGCTGGGGGCGAGTCCGCAAGCCCGCGAGTCCGGAGAGCTAGTTCCCATCCACAAACCTACTGCGGGCCCCGCTCGGTGCGTCGTCCGTCCTCTCGTCCGCAAGGACGCTCCGGGCGGTCGCCACTCCGGTCGGGTCTCCTCGCGACGGTTTCTGGACGGGACCGAGCTAGCGACCGACTCCGCGGACCCGGATCACAGGGTCTTGAGATATTCCAAAAGCGCCCAGCGCTCGTCTTCGGAGAGCGCCGTTCCGTACTCGTGGCCGCTGTTGTGATTGCCCGTCTTTTCTGTGTCGTAGACCCACGGCACGTCGCCCTCGCTAAGGTAGCCGACCTTCTTGGGATCGTACTGCCAGCGGCCGACGGCAAAGCGCTTGGGCCGCGCAGTCGCCGGACGCAACAGGTCATAAAGCGTCGGGACCGAGCCGTTGTGTAGATAAGGCGAGGCGGCCCAGATTCCGTTTAGCGGCCGCGCCTTGTACGAAAGAAGTGCAGCGGTGGGATTCTGCGGCGTGCTCGGCGTGAAGTTGCCCTGCTTGGGAGTCTCGTTCATGCCGTGCAGCTTGGCGCTCGCCAAGGCCGCGACCCCGGCCGGTGCCTGCGCACTCAGCGAGCGCCGCACCAGATCGCCAAGCAGCGCAAGCACGCTGGCCTCTGCGCCGTAGTGTTCTCCCTTGGGCGAGATCGCGCCCTGCAAGATGCCCGTCGGGGCGCGGGCAGTCGATAGGTTCTTGACGCTCTGCGGGTCGGTGCCGACGACGTCGATACCGGCGATGTAGGCGACGACCTTGCGGTGCGGATCGTCGGGCTTGATGGGGGCGTGGCAGGTCTGGCAGTGCTGCTTGTAAAGTGTCTCGCCGCGCGACGCGAGCGCCTTGTCAATCGGCGGCAGGATGTCTTGCGGCCAGCGCGGTGACTTGAGCGTACGCAGCGATTCTTCCATCGCCACCAGCGCCAGACCTTCGATGCTCGATCGATAGCCCGCCTTGGCCTCCGCCTCGGTCTTGTAGTTCTTCACCTCGACGCGGCCGTAGGTGCCAATCACTTCCCCGGCATTGCGACCCAGCGCGCCGGCTCCAGCGTTGGCGGAAAAGCCGCCCCACTGCACATAGTCATGGCGCGGCGCATCCCACAGCAGCGGAAAGCTGTTCGGCGCGTTGGGTTCCAGGCTGTTTTTGGCGTCGCTGGTCATGCGAATCACCTGATTGATGATTCGCCCGACAGCATCCAGGCGTCCGTAGCCTTCGACCGTCGTCGAGGAGTTCGCGCGGTTGTAGTCGGCAAACCAGCGCTGACTTTCACCCAGCAGCGCGCGTGCCGCAGCCTGATCCTTGCCACTTGTCGCGACGAAGCGGGCGAGCTTGCCGTCATCGCGGAGTGTCTGATCGAGCGCCTGTTCGATCTGGCGAAAGAAGCCAATCATGTCGATCAGCGCCGGCGCGCCATCGATACGTACCGCCGTGCCGCGGTAGACAATCTGCCCGGTGTGGCAGGCCGCGCAGGTCAGGCCGATGTGGTCCTGATGACGGGCAAAGCCGACCGGCAGCGCGTCGGGATTGTTCGGCGTCTTCTGCTGATTAAGGAAGCGGAAGCGGGCCAGGTTCACCGGGTCGATGATGCGGCTCTGGCTGCCGGGCTGCTCTAAGTTGACCAGCACATCGCGGGGCAAGAGCATCGAGCCCTGGTCGGCGTGGTAGTACCAAAGTGTCTCGGCGGGGCCCCAGCCCTGGTCGAGATAGACCAGCCGATTGGCGTGGTCGGAAAAGGGATCGTGCGCGCTGACCGCACCGCCGCGCTGACCAAAGCGCCGCACCGCTTCCTTGAGTTCATTCACCGCCTTTTCGGCGGGCGGGGGCACTCCCGGTCCGGCCGCCGCCGGAGGTGTCGCCACGTGACCACCGAGAGACACCGTGGCGAGTACCCCGAGCACTTGAACAGTCCGAACGGTCCGCACCATACGCCGGCGCCGCTTGCTTGCTGGTTGCATGACGGACTCCTTTTTTGAACTACTCTTTTTGCGCCGCGTAGATCTGGCCGCGCATCTCGCCGTAGAACGTATGGGACTTGGTGTGCAGGTTGAAATACAGCACGCCCTTGCGCGCCAGGTATTCCATGCCGGCAATCGTCTTGACCGGGTTGGGCAGTGGCTGCTTGCGCACCAGCTGATCCGGGGAATAGGGGAAGCCGGCATCGACCGGACAGGCCTCCGGCGCCTTGAACCCGTGGCCGGACGGCAGCGTCGACACCGTATTGAGCTGACTGTTGGTGATCTCAACCGACAGCTTGCCACCGGCGAACGTGGTCTTCAGATCCCCGCCGGCTGCTTTGCCGAGATCCACAAGGATCGGGCCCAGGTAGCCAGGCGGGCCGCAGTGAATGTGGAACATCAGGATGTCGGCGGGGTTGAGTCCTGCAATCTGCACATCGACATAGGCCCGACTCAGGTCGCGGGCAAAGCGAATCTGACCGTAGCCGCGCGACTTGCGCTGTTCGCGCGGGGTAAACGGCGGCGTGCTCTTGGGCTCGATGTTCTTCGGCGCGACATCCTCCTCATCGCCCTCCTGCTGCGGACTTAGGAAGGCGTCATACGCGATAAAGGTGGTCGCCCCCAGCGCTGGGTCTTTGGCCTGCGCCGGTAGAGCGAATAGAGGGATCGAGAGAGCCAGGATCTTCGAGATCTGCATGGAACCTTCCTTCTCTGCACGGGGCGGCCGCGGCGAAAGAGGCCGGCAGGATGGCAGCGGCGAGCGCTCGGCAGGATCCATTTTCTGTCGTGTGCGTCTCTGCGATAGGGCTGTACACGCCAAAAAAGTTGGCTGAAGGCGCCAATCGCACAGCCAGGGAACCTGCCCTGTCACGCACGCCGACTAGGGCGATTTTACGGCCATAGAAAGATTCCGAAGTCTTCACCCAAGAGATTCCTTTTTTGAATTAGGAATGTGAGGGGAAAGAGACTTCGGAGTCTTCGATGCTGTTCTTGATTGTTGTGGGCGAAGGGGAAGGGGAGGGGACGGCGAAACGCGGCGGCCTACAGCGCGGGCAGGGCGTGGGTCTTGCCCCAGTCGGGCGGATGGATGATGTAGGTCGTGCGGTGCGAGTGGGTCCAGGCAGCTTCCAGCGCGGCGCGGGGATAGGTGAACTGGACCGAGCCGTTGTCGCGGCCAGCGGGATCGTTGACCAGGACATCACCATTTTCAGCAAAGCCGCGCACAACAATCAGGTGTCCGTTGGTCTTGCTGATCGGCGCGCCGGGAAGCTCACCCGCCTTAAACGAGATGCTGATGATGAGCGGCACCCCCGCCTTGATCCACGCTTCGGCTTCCGTCATCGAGTACAGGCGCGTGATCACGCCGAACATGCCCAGCGACGAGGCATAGGCAGTATTGAACGGCCAGTTGCCGGTGCCGTCGTACACCCAGTCGTAGCAGCCGGCCGCGGCATCGGGCACGGTCTGGTTCAGGCTTGGGTTGCTTAGCACCTGGCTCCAGTACTCCAGCACCATGCTGGTCGAGGTCGGGCTGCACCAGACCTCGCCGCCGCCGCCATAGCCCTTGCCCTTGTATTCCGGCAGGCCCTGCGAGCGTCCGGGGACCGGCAGGTTCTTGCCCCAGGCCGTCTGATCCGGACTGTTCTGCGGATACAGCTTCTGATCGCGCGAGGCCGCCGCCGCCACCATGTGCAGGGTCGGTGAGACCGCCGGGTTCGTCGAAAACAGCGTCGCTGATAGCTGATAGGCGCTCGCCGTCAGCGGACTCTTGAGGAAGAAGGTATCGACGTCGACACCGCCCGTGGCGTCGCTTGCGAGCTTGACGCTGTGGCGCTTGATCGTCGCCGGGTCGCTGGACCAGATCGGCAGGCGATACCAGGGACTCCAGCCGGTCTCCAGCTTGGCGCGGACGTGTAGCTGAATCCAGGTGCCGGCCGGCGTGGTGGCGTGCCACGACGGAATCAGATGATCCATCGTCCCCGGTACACGAACCTCCGGTGAATACAGGGTGCTGTAGTAAAACGGTGCGCCGCTGTAATAGCGGACGTCGGCGGGCAGACCCGAGCTCATCGGCTCCTGTCCGCTGCAAAGTCCGCTGGGACTGTCGAACCCCGCCACTCCGCCGTCGATGTCATCGCTTGGGCACTCCAGCGGAATCGGCGAGGGCGACATCTTCACTTCGACGGTGCCGCTGTCATTTGTGCGCACGCTGATACCGCGCCGTCGCCAACCGACAAAGTCGCCGCTCGTCTTCTGCAGCCAGGTGGCATTCCACTGCAGGTTGGGATCGGTCGGGGCGGTACCGCTTATCACTTCGCTGACCGCCGGACTTTGCGGTGCGGGCTGCGCACTCTGCGGAATCGGCTCGGGCTGCGAGCAGGAAAGCGGCAGCAGACCCAGCAAGAGCCAGCGGCGCAGGCTGGCGGGGACGGCGGACGCTAAAGATGAACGGATGGGAATCGACATGGGGGTCTCCTTGCAAGCGACTGCGCGGCAGCTTACTGCGCACCGCTGGGGGCTGTCGCTGACAAGTGACCTGGGCACGATCTGCGCGCGCGTCCTGTCGCCCAGGCGAATAACACGGATCACGCTGTGTGAGCGTTCAGGCCGTCGGGCAGCTGACAAGGGCCGTCGGGGACCACCGGACGGCCAAGCGGCCGTTCCAAATCGGGGAGACCGGATGATAAACTTTACCGATCGATGGTGGGCTCAGCGCGACCAGACCCTCTGCTTGGCAGCATCTTCGCCGGACGTTACGCCATGGAGCAGCGAATCGGGGAAGGCAGCGTCGGAGTTGTATATCGAGCACTGGATCAGCAGCTACACAAGGCTGTCGCAGTCAAGATTCTGGACAACAGCGCCTCAGAGACGCGATCTGCAGCCTGGTTGCAGCGCTTTCGCAACGGGGCCCGCGCGGCGGCGCAGCTGACCGGCCCCCACGCCGTTCGGGTGTTTGATTTTGGCGAAGCTCCCGAAGGGCTGTATCTGGTGATGGAGCTTTTGACCGGTCGCACTCTTCGGCAAGAGCTACTGCGCCTGGGGAGGCTGCCAGCCACACGGGTCTTGGACATTATCGGTCAGACTGCCACGGCGCTAACCGAAGCCCATGGCATTGGAATCATTCACCGCAACCTCTCTTCAGAGAACATCTTCCTTACCGAGCAAAGTGGCGGAGATTTCGTCAAGGTTCTGGACTACTCGCTTGCTAAGATCGAGACGCCGGGTGGGCGGGTCGCGACGGCCGCGGGTACTGCAGTGGGCAATCCGATCTACATGAGCCCAGAACAGATTCGCTGCGAGGCGTTGTCGCCAGCTTCGGATCTGTATTCGCTAGGTGTGCTGGCATTTGAACTGCTGACCGGCTCGCCTCCCTTCTCTGGGCGGACTTCTGTCGAGCTATTTGCCCTGCATTTGGGACAGACACCGCCGTCCCCGGCTGGGGTGCCGCCGGAGGTTGCAGCCTTGCTGGCTCGGCTCTTGGCGAAGCAGCCCCAGGCGCGTCCCCAGAGTGCCGATGCGCTGCTTGGAGAGGTGGCGGTGTTGCTCGCGGGTGCCGCCCTGTCAAGTGGTGGGGGGGGCAGCGGAGCATCGCAGACACCGCCAACCGCGGTGGCCCATCCCATTGCTCCTCCCGATCGCGAGACGCTGGCGGCTTCTGCTCCGCAAATCAATTTCGTTTCGCCATATCCCTCCGGAGCTTCGCGGGAAGAGCAGGCCACCGTCAGAACACCCGTTGTGCAGCGCGCCACACAGCCCGCCGCTGTGGACAGTCAGCCAAGCACCCCAGCCAGTCCTGCCGCAGGATTACGACCGGGGCAGCAAGTGGGCCACTACCAGGTTGTGCGCAAGCTTGGCGAGGGCGGCATGGGGGCTGTTTATGAGGCCATCCACCTGACGATTGCCCGCCGCGTCGCCATCAAGATTCTGCACGCTCACCTTGCGCAGCAGCCCCAGTTTGCCACGCGATTTGTGAACGAGGCGCGCTCGGTCAACATCATTCCTGACCCGGGACTGGTACAGATTTCGGATTTTGGCTACCTACCCGATGGGACCCCCTACATCGTGATGGAGTTCCTGCAGGGAGAGACGCTGGCCGGGCGAATCGAGCGCGCGGGAGGACGGCTGAGTACGGAAGATGTAGCGCGTTTCGGTGGCCAGATTGCCGCCTCGTTGGCCATCGCGCACCAGCAAGGCATCGTTCACCGCGATTTGAAACCAGACAATGTCATGATCGTCCGCGACGATCACGTGCCTGGTGGAGAACGCACGAAGCTTCTGGACTTCGGAATCGCGAAGGTTGCGGAAGATTTGGCACCAGCGGCGCGTCGCACGGACACTGGCATGATGATTGGGACTCCTATGTTCATGTCTCCAGAGCAGTGTCGCGGGGCCAAGGATGTAGATGCCAAATCGGATGTGTACTCGCTGGGGGTGATGTTGTTTTGCATGCTGGCCGGGCGCCCACCTTTCGAGGGCCAGGGGCCGGGGGACGTGATCGGCAAGCATCTGTACGAACCGCCGCCGCCGCTGCGCAGCTTGGCGCCGACCGTCCCCTCCAATTTGGCGAAGCTAGTCGATAGTCTGCTGGCCAAGGACAAGCAGCAACGCCCCAGTATGCACGAAGTGGCTGAACGCCTGCGGGGTCGCAAGGCCAGCAGTGAAGCCCTCGTTCCCTACTCTCCACCCGAGGCCCTGCTCGAAGGTAGCCAGTCCTTCCGGATTCCCAAGCGCCTGGCGCCCGTCCTCCTAGTCGGGGTCCTTTTGGCCATGGCTGGCGGCATGTTTGGTCTACAGAGACTGCTGGCTCCTTCGCCGACTACGACGCCGCCAGCCGACAAGACGGACGACCGTTCCGGGAAGGCGGCCGGCAGCCAGCCATCGCCCTCTGCAGGGTCCCCGCGTAGCGTCGCGCCAAGCGACAAAACGCAGGAAAGCGCCGCCGCGACATCGGCAGGCGGGGGCCCTGCCGCGCAACCGAGCAGCGAAGCGAACGCCGCGGTGGTCACGTCTGGGGCACTGCTGGCCGCTGCGGCCACCAGCCCCCCCACAAACGAAGGCGCTCCGCCCGACAGCGACAGAGCACGTACCGGCAGCAAGCCGCAACCCAGCGTCCAAGCGCAGGCCAGTGAGCTGGTTCGCAGCGGCATCCAGTCGCTGGAGCACAAGGACTTCTATCAGGCGCAGCAGCTGCTGGAAAAGGCGCGCAATCTATGTGCTCATGGCCGTCGTACCGACTGCACCGAGTTGACCTTCGAAGTGTCCTATCATCTGGCGCGTATTCATGAAGCGCAGGGGCACAGCGTCGATGCGATGCAGGAATATGAGCGCGCAGCGAAGCAGGCTCCCTCGGTATCCGGCAAGACCCAAGAGAAAGCCGGTCTGCAAGATGCCGTGATGCGCTTGGCCACCAAGCTGGGCGTTGTCGTTATGCCCAAGCAGCAGGGCAAGGCCTGTCGCGAGGTATCGCTGTGGATGCAGCCGGGCACCCACGACCTAGTCGTCAACGGACATACGCAGACCATCGCGGTCAAAGCGCATCAAACCATTCGAGCGGGATCGTGTCCCTGATCCAGAGGGTCTAGGACGTCGACTCGGAATGGCCGCAATCATTCTGCAGTTTGTTAGACGGTTGTTGATCCCCTCCAACCGCCCTCCCCCGACGACACTTACCAGCGGGCGCGGTGCTCTTCGGCCCAGCCGCAGAGGTTGGTGATGCGCAGGGGGTGGCCGTCGTCATCGTGGACGGTGCCGGCGAAGCGACCAAAGAGCTGATGGATCTCGGTGCTGGCGATTCCTAAGTTCAGGTTGCCGGCGCGTTCGAAAAACGGAGTGAAGTGCAGATCGATACGGTCGGAGTCGCGGCTGCGGATGTGCCAGGGGGCGCTGAAGTCGCGACGGTCGTACAGAAAGTCGAGATCGGTGAGCTTGTGCAAGCGACCGCCGATGCACAGCGCGTTTTCGTTCATCCCGGTGCCATCGGTCCACTTGGCACCGAGCTGCAGTCCGACGATCTGCCCGTCCTGTTTCCCAGAGGCAGAGGCCCAGTTCCAGACTGTCTCGTACGGCCAGATGCCGCGTCCGAAGTCCAGGCAGCCGTAGGCGCCGTTTTTTTCATCGAAGCGATGGATGCGACCGTCGACGATGACCCGTCCCTGGGCCGGGCGGGTGTTGTGCTTGGAGGTGTACTGAAACTGCGCGTCGCTCCACGGAATGACGACGCCCAGCGTCTCGTGTCCGGGGGGCAGGGCGACGAACAGGTCGGCATCGACGGCGATGCCGGTCAGGGTGCGGAAGGCGGCGCGTAGGCGGCTGCCGTCGCGTCCCTCTTCGATGTGCACCGACAGACCCAGACCGCGGTAATGAATGTCGGCACCGGCTACGGTTTCAGGCTGTGCAAAGCCCGGGGCCAGCGGCAGATAGACCAGGCGCTCTAGCAGGCGGCCGGTCTCGAAGTGCAGGAACTGCGCGACCACCAGACCCAGGTAGTCCAGGTTGGCGTAGGTGATCGAGAACACATAGGAGTCGGTGGTCACCGCCCAGTAGTCCCAGCGCTTCTTGCGCCCCCAGGCTCCGGAAAGATTGCAGCGATGTAGTGGTCGCCGGCTGAAGCCGACCGCCGCGCGGTTCAGGCGCCCGGTCGGTGTGCATAGGTCTACGGGTGTAGTCAGCTCGGGCTCGCGGGAACGTCCATGTGCGGGGGGCGGACTTCCTGGGGGGGTCAGCATCCTCTGACGGTATGTCGGCGAGGGGGACCGCAACAAGCCCAACCTGGAACTGACAGGCGAGATCGGAAGAGCACACGTCTGAACTCCAGT
>CALFYE010000226.1 GCA_937952145.1 uncultured Myxococcales bacterium | reverse complement strand
ATCTACACAGGCGAAGACACTCTTTCCCTACACGACGCTCTTCCGATCTGTGCTCCACCAGCCAGCGCAGCGCCGCCTTGGCGCGACGATCGGAGAGATCGGTGTTGTGCGCTGCGTCGCCGCGGTCGTCGGTGTGGCCCTCGATCGCCAGCTTGGTGATGATCGGCTGGGTGATAAGGACGTTGGCGACGGCCTGCAGCACCGGGAAGCTCTTCTTGAGGATCACGTCCTGGTCGTTGGCGAAGAACACCGACTTGAGGATGACGATCTGGCCGGCCTTGACCAGCACCAGGCCGGGGCAGCCGTGCTTCTTGGGATTGGGGTCGGGCGCGCCGGGCCGATCGGGGCAGGCATCCTGGGCATCGATGATGCTGTCGCCGTCTTTGTCGGGTAGCGGGCAGCCCGGCTTCTGCGGATCGGGGAAGGCGCCGGCCCGGACCTGCGGGCACTGATCCTGGGCGTTGTAGACGCCATCGCCATCGCCATCTCCGTCGGGGCAGCCGGGTTTTTGCGGGTCGGGGTGTTCGCCCTGCGCAGTGGTCGGGCACTGATCCTGCGAGTCGAACAGGCCATCGCCATCGCTGTCGTTTTCCGGGCAGCCGCGGCGGGCCGGATCGGGGTGCGCGCCCTGCGGCTGATCCGGGCACTGATCCTGCTCGTCGAGGATGCCGTCGCGATCGCGGTCGAGCAGCGGGCAGCCTGGACGCTCGCTGTCGGGACGCGGCCCCTGCGGCTTGTCGGGACACTGATCCTGGGCATCGGCGACGCCGTCATTGTCGCGGTCGCGCGGCGGGCAGCCATGCTGACTGGGGTCGGGGCTGGACACGCCGGGCTGCAGCGGGCAGGCGTCTTCTTTGTCCACGATGCCATCGCCATCGCGGTCCTTGCGCGGCGGAGTCAGCGGCGGCAGCGGCGCGTAGGCCAGGCGGAACAGCGCGCGGGCATCGGGCGTCCCCGGCTCGCGCAGGGTGCCAACGCCACCAGCAACACCGATCTGGATCAGGCGGGCGATGTTGTAGTGCGCGCCGAGCAGGACTTCTAGGCTGGTGTAGTCGGGTCGGAAGGCGTTGCCGTTCACCACGACGGTGCTCAAGAGTGCTTCTGGACCGATGGCGAAGCGGTGCACGAGATCGGCATAGCCCAGCGCCGCGCCAAGCTGGATCGACGATCCCGTCACGCTGCCGTCCGGTGTCAGGAACGTGCCCAGCGAGGCCTCGGGCCGATACAGGAAGCCGGCCGTAAACGACCAGCGCACCCGGCTGAACAGACCGCCGAGCACCACCTTGGGCAGCACGCGCACGCCCTGTTCACTTGTGTGCAGCGGCAGCGAGGAATCGAATGCGCGCAGCGGAATCCAGACGGTGGCCCCGAGGTTGATCGAAAACGGACTGCGATCCGGCTGGCCATAGGCACGAACCATGAACCCCAGGCGCGGATCACCGACTGCGCCACCGGCCGGCGACAGCGAGAGCAGCGGCTGGCCTTTTTCAAAGACCGTCACCGGCAGCGACGCCGCGATGGTGACGCGATCGAGGAACGAGCCCGCGAGATCGATGTGCGTAAGTAGCTGATGCTCGATCACCGGCCGCGTGCTGCTAAACGATCCCGCGGCCGAGCCCAGGCCAAAAACCAGCGGCAGGTGGGCGTAGTTCAGCGTCACGCCGCCAGCGAAGTAGCGGGTCGAAGAATAAAAGGGGTGATCGACGAGGAACGACCACTCACCGGCGGGCGTCGGCTCGTAGCGATTGAGCTGAAAGCCCTGATTCTGCGCATGCGCCAGCCGACCCGGCAGGCAAGCCAAGGCCAGGCACAGCACGATTGCTTTGCTGAGTCTCAAAAATGCCTCCATCGGCGTGTGTGCCACCGGCTAGCTGCCCTGGGCCCGACGTCGCCGTCGGCCGAAAAGGACGCTCAGGAGAGGAGCCAGAAGAGCGAAGAAACCACCGGCTGTCGCCCCCCCCTGCCCGCCGGGGATGGTGGCGCAGCTAAAGCCGCCCCCGGCCGGACGCGCGTAGAGCGGCATGGCGTTCATCACCGTCAGCGTGGCCTGGTTGTTGTCGGGGACCGTGTCGGTGCTGGGGGCCGATACGGTGGCGCCAAAGGTCATCGCGCTCTCGCCTTGGGCGGGCTGCAAGGTGACCACGACCGCCGGGGCGGTTCCCACCGGCAGGTTCGAGAGCCGACACAGCACTTCTTGCCCGCTGGGCTGACAGGTAAAGCCCGGGGATTGGGTGTCGATATAGCGGACCAGCGGCGGCAGGGTCAGTCGCAGAAGGACATTGCCGGTGTAGCTAGGTCCCAGGTTCTGCACCGTCAGCGTAAGCAGCAAGGGATCGACGCCGCTGGCCTGGGCTGGCGAGGCAGTCAGGGTGACGGAGAGATCAGCCACCGAACAGTACGGCGCGCCACCGTAAGGCCCGACAGCGGTGTCGAGACGAAGACCGGCCGCGCCCGCGGTGGCGCCGTTGGCCGGGAAGGCCAGCATGGCGCTTGATGCCGTGGTGCCGCCCAGTCCCCCGTCGACGCTGCGCGGGACCTGCACGCCGGGTGGTGTGCTGATAAAGCCGCCGCCGCCCCCGCCGCCCGGTCCGCTGGCGTTGGCGCTGGTTCCGTCCTGGCTGCCGCCACTGCCACCGCTGGCGCTGACCGAGACGCCGTCGATGCCATTTTCCGCCGCCAAGATCACCGTGCCGCCCGCGCCGCCGCCGCCGCCGCCACTGCTGTTGCCACTGGCCGTGCCGCCGGAATCTCCGTCGGCTAGGATCGACCCGCTGCCGGAGATGCGATCGGCGTCGATGAAGATCAGGCCCCCGCCGCTGCCGCCCTCGCCGCTCATGGCCCTATAGTCGTCGCCGGAGCCGCCGCCGCCGCCCAGAAACAGACGGGCCTTGGGATCGTTGGGCACCGGACGTCCGCCCAGGCCGCCGCGCTCGCGCCGGCTGTCTTCTAGCCAGGTCGCGTTGTCGGGGCCGACCACCGTGGGGTCAAGCACCGTGCCCGAATAGGTGTAGCCGCCGCGTCCGCCACCCGCTGCCGCGGTCCGTGTGGCGTCGTACCCGGGGTCAAGCGGCCAAGCCGTCGCGCCGCCGGTCACGGTGGTGGACATCACGCCCTGCCCGTTCCACGTCGCCAGATCGCCGCCGTTTCCACCGCCGCCGCCGCCGGCGTTGATGCGGTTGCCGCCGCCGCCGCCGTTCGCTCCAGCGCCGCGGCCAAAGGCTCCGACGGCCAGGTAGTCAGCCTCGCCGCCGCCAATGCCTTCGCCGCGATTGCCGCCGTCGAGGTTGCTCAGCGAGCGGTAGTAGCTGCCAAAGCCGGGCGAGCGCAGGGCGCCGATCCGATTCATCGCCCCACCGCGAAAGCCCAGACCGCTTGCATCGATCTTGCCGTCGACTGTGACGGTATCGCTGACCTGCAGGGCAATGATGCCGCCGGTCTGACCGTCCCAGGGTGGGGCCACAATGCTGGCGCCGGCTTCGACGGTCAGCGAGCGGTACTGCGGCACGCGAATAATCTGCACATGCCCGGCCGCTTCATAGTCGTTCTTCAGGCCGCCGCAGCCCACTGTGACGGTGATCTTGCTGGTCGCCGGGTCTAACGAGGCGACGCTGATGAACTCGTAGCGGCCAGCGCTGCGCAGCTCACTCACCGCCCCGTAGGTGGCAGCGTTGCTGGGATCGAGCGTCGCGCCTTGCAGCTGAACGATCATCAGCAGATCGTTTTCGGCCAGCGGCAGCAGGGCATCGACCCCCAAGCCCGGTGTCGTGACCAGGCTCAGCGTCGAGTCGCCGCGGTGGGCATCGCGACCGAGCACCGCGTAGCGATTGACCTGCGTGTCGCTCATCGAGACGGTCAGGTCGCCATCTTTCGCAAGCCCGGCGGCTTGACGGCGGGCCGTCGTCGCCCCCGTCTCCCCCGCGAGCGGCGCACACCCCGCAAGGAGCGTTGCCGACCCCAACCAGCATAGCCAAGTAGCGGAAAGCACACGGCTTTTCATTACTACCCCTTGCACGGACAATTTTCTAATACACCCTCTCGAATCGTATCACTGGCGAGAAAGCATTAGCAACATATTCAGCTGGCCATCACCTCGAAATTGTTCCGATTGTCTCGACGGGGCAGGCAAATTTATGTCGATTAAATTGGAGATAGATACAGCAATGGTCAGACTGATAAAATATGGCTGTCCGCGGACTATCTAATAGCAGCGCGCCGCGTCGGGTAGGCAGCCCCACGCCCTATGGGAGTATCTCGTGAAAATCATTCATTATTTCGTCGGTCTGGTGGGTCTCTCGCTTCTGATCGGCACTGGCTCCTGCTCTAGCCAGGATATGGCGATGTGTACGGTCGCCGACGTGGCGCTCGAATCGCTGCAGTGCGGCTCTCGCCCGGTCTGCGAGGGCAGCCTGCGCGACTGCAAGAACGGCGCGACCGACGGCTGCGAGACCGACACCAGCAGCGACATCAACAACTGCGGCGGCTGCGCCATCGTCTGCCCCACGCCGGTCAGCGGCGAGGCGGCCTGTGTAAACGGCAAGTGCAGCATCAGCGCCTGCTCGCAGGGAACCCTGGACTGCAACAGTGACCTCGCGGACGGCTGCGAGGTGGACGGGTCGCGCGACGTCAATAACTGCGGCACCTGCGGAACGGTCTGCGCCGGTGGGGACAACGCCGCGGCAGCCTGTCGTGCCGGTAAGTGCGTGCTGTCCTGCAACGCCGGCTATCTCGACTGCGACGGGGATGTCGTCAACGGCTGCGAGACCAACGGCTCGGCCGATCTCAGCAACTGCGGCAGCTGCGGCAACGTCTGCCCCAGCACGCCCAACTTGAACGCCATCTGCGCCGCCGGAACCTGCATCACCGCGGCCTGCAAGGCGCCGCAGCTGACCTGCAAGCCCGGGCCGATCGACGGCTGCGAGATCAACTCAAGCAACGATCTGCGCAACTGCGGCACCTGCGGCAAGATCTGCGCGACGCCGAACAACGGCACCCCAGCCTGCAAGAGCAGCAACTGCGCCATCGGCCAGTGCAACGCCGGCTTTGACGACTGCGACAAGGCGCTGGGCAATGGCTGCGAGATCGATCTGACCAGCAACACCAGCCACTGCGGCATGTGCGGCAAGGTCTGCCAGTACGCCAACGCCACGCCGAAGTGCGCGAGCAGCACCTGCTCGATGGGGGCCTGCAACGCCGGCTACACCAACTGCAACATGATGGACTCGGACGGCTGCGAGATAAACACCGCCAGCGACGTCAACAACTGCGGTACCTGCGGCAAGATGTGCGCGGCGGGTGAGGTCTGCGCGGGAGGAACCTGCCAAGCCTCGTGCCGCGTCGTCGCCGGCATCCGCTGGTGCTACAACCAGGCGGCCTGCGGCCAGGCCTGCAACGATGTCTGCGCCGCGCTGGGTCTGCCGTTTACCATCTCGGATGCCGAGTGGTTCGCCGCGCAAGACACGGTCGCCGAGTGCCAGACGATCAACGATGCCTTCGGCCTGGGCGGTACGGTCAGCGTGTCCAGCTACACCTACGCCTGCCTGGAAGACAGCGGGGGTTCCTACACCCTGCCGGCCAAGCCAAGGGGCTCGCTTTTGTGCTCGAACTACGGCCCCTGCCCCAGCAATCACCGCACCAACATGGATCAGCTCGGGCAGCCTTGTGGCGCAAGCACGCGGCTGTCGATCTGTCCTTGCCAGTAGGGCCCCCCGCAGACCCCGCCGCCTGCTGCGGACCGCCTGCATCGCTCCTTCTTGCTCTGCCCGACCGGTCTAAAACAATCTCGGGGTCGGTCGTTCGGCTCGATATAAATTTCCTAAGAGATGACCTATGATCCGCTAGGGGATCATGTCTTCTGAGTCGCAGATCGATGTGCTCAGTGACGGCGAGGTACTGGGCAAGTACCGCATCACCAAGCGGCTGGGTGAAGGCGGTATGGGCGTTGTCTACGCCGCCGTACACGAGCGCCTGGGACGTCCGGTCGCAGTCAAAGTTCTGCGGCGCGCGCTGAGCCGCAACCACGAACAGTCGAGCCGCTTCCAGATGGAAGCCGAGCTCGTCACGCGCATCGGGCATCCCAACATCGTGCAGGTCTACGACTTCGGTCGCTTGCCGGACGACAGCCTGTACTTCGTCATGGAGATGATCAAAGGCGAGAGCCTAAACGACCGCATCCGCCGCAAGCCGCTGTCGGATCAGGAGGTGGTGCAGACCTTCGGCCCACTGCTCTCGGCCCTGCGCGCTGCCCACGGCATCGGGGTCGTGCACCGCGATCTGAAGCCCGACAACGTCATGCTGCTCGCCGGCGAAGGCGACAGCTTCAGCAGCATCAAGCTGCTTGATTTCGGCATCGCCAAGATCCGCGGAGAAGAGGCCGCGCCCGCTGCAGCCGCGACGAGCGAGCCGAATCCGGCAGCCGCCGTCGCCGCCGTGGCAGCCGGAGCCGCCGCCGCCAGCCCATCGGTGCTGGCGGGTATCGATGCGCTCAAGACTGCGGCCGGGGCGATCATGGGCACGCCGGCGTATATGGCGCCGGAGCAGATCAAGAACTCGTCCAAGGTCGACAAGCGCGCCGACATCTATGCCATCGGCATCATGCTCTACGAAGTGCTGGCCGGTCGTCGCCCCTTCAACGGGGGCTTCGGCGAGCTAATCGGTCAGCACCTGTTCGAACCACCGCCGCCCCTTTCGGCGATGGCGAAAGAAAACAACATGCCGCCGCGCCAGATCAACTGGCCCAAGGTCGAAGCGGTGGTCATGCGCATGCTCGCCAAGGAACCCGACGATCGCTACCAGGACTGCGCCGGCTTGCAGGCTGCTCTTGAAGAGGCCTGGGGCCAGAGCTTCTCGCAGGTGCAGAACAAGACGCTGTCCTCTGCTCTGCCGCTGGTGGCACCGCCGAGCAAAGCTGCCGTCGCGGGCGGTCGAGGCAAGGCGAAGATCGCCGCGGCGATCGCGGCCGTGCTGGTGTTGGGGGGCGGCGGGGTCCTGCTCAGCCGTACCCTGCGTCAGCCCAGCGTGCAGCACAAGCAGCGCCACGCGCGGGCCATCGCACGCTACGAAGCGGCGCAGAAGGGCGATGCCGGCGAGCGTCGTCTGCTGATGGAAGCGATCGAAGCGGGCGGCGGGCGGTCTCACCTGCCGGCGGTTGCGGCGGCGCTCTCCGACGAAGATCCGACGGTATCGCGAGCGGCGCTGTCCGCGGCTTTGGCGATTGCCCAGCCCAGTGACCGCGCGCTTGCCGAGCCGCTAGCGGCCCAAGAGGGGCAAGAGGTCGGCATCAACAGCAGTGACATCGCCGCGCTGCGTCTGCGCATCGGCGAGACCGAGGCCGAGGCGACGCTGCTCGCCACGCTGAAGAGTCCCCTGGCCAAGCCGGAAGCCCGCTTGCGCGCTGCCCTAGCGCTGGCTGAGTCGGGCCGCCTGCCCGGGCCGGCGCTGCGCCAGACGATGGAAGAGATGCTGCGGGCTGGTCCGATCCGACCGATGCTGCGCCGCGACATCCTGGTTCGCTTGGTGAGCCTCAACGAGCCGGAGACGCTCAAGCAGCTACAGGCCGCGGCCGCCGAGAAGGCCGGCGAGGCGCGCAACGAAGCGCTGGCCATCCTGGCCGTGGCCCAGCACTCGGGATCGTTCGATCGCCTGTACGACGCGGCGGTCTGGGTGCGGGGGGCCGAGCGCCTGCTGCTCTCGGAAGCGCTCGCCGAGGCCGGTGATCCGCGCACCAGCCAACTCTTGCGACCCTTTGTGAAAGAGCCCGAGCCCAAGGTGCGTCGGCGTGCCGTCGCCGCCCTCGCCCGCATGGCAAGCAATGGCCGGCTCCCCGACTACATCGCCATCTTCGAGCCGCTGCTTGCGGACAGCGATCCCAAAGTCGCGATGCTGGCGACCGTTGGCCTTTTTCAGTAGCGCCCGCGAGCCGCGGGGGAAACAGCAGTCGATATGACAGACGGATCTGATCCTCTCATCGGAACGACCATTGGCGACTACAAGATCACCGGCCTCATCGGCCAGGGTGGCATGGGTGTCGTCTACGCCGCCGAGCACACCACTTTGCACCACAAGACCGCGTGCAAGGTGCTGCGTCCCGAGATGGCCAATCACCCCGAGACCGTCGAGCGCTTCCTGCAAGAAGCGCGTCTGATCAGCCGCATTCGCAACACCAACCTGATCGACATCTTCGACATCGGCGAGCTGCCCGACAAGCGCCTTTACTACGTCATGGAGTTCCTGAGCGGCCGCACGCTGGCTCAGGTGCTGCTAGACCAGCGCTTGCCGTTCGCCGGCATCGTCTCGATCATGGCCCAGATCTGCTCGGGCCTGCAGGCCGCGCACGCTGCCGGTCTGGTGCACCGCGATCTCAAGCCCGACAACCTGTTTCTGGTCGAGCGCAAGGACGAGCCGCCGCTGCTCAAGATCGTCGACTTCGGCGTCGCCAAGGTCATGGACCTGGGCAATACCGACGCCAAGCTGACACGCACCGGGCACCTGGTCGGCACGCCGCAATATATGTCGCCCGAGCAGATCAACGGCGTCGCTATCGATCAGCGCAGCGACATCTATGCGCTGGGCGTCATCCTTTACGAGATGTGCACCGGCACGCCGCCTTTCCGCGGCGAGACGCTGGGCCAGATGCTGATCGCGCACCTGCAGCAGATCATGCCCTCGATCGATCGCAAGCTGCTGAGCCCGGATGTGCCGATCGAGATCGAGCCGATCATTCGCAAGGCCATCGCCAAAGATCCCGCCGAGCGCTACGCCACGGTCGGTGAGCTCAGCGCAGATCTGGATCGCTTGGCGGCGGGGCAGCGCACGCTGGCCGTCGATTGGTACAAGGCCTATCAGCCGCGCGAGGTCACGGCGATTCAGACCCTGCACGGCACGATGCTGACGCTGCAAGTGCCCCAGCAGTCGAGCTCGCGCCGCCTGATGTGGCTGGGCGTGACGATGGTGCCCGGGCTGCTCTTGTGTTTGGTCGGTGGCTACTTTTTCTTCAAGC
The DNA here is from genome assembly GCA_937952145.1 of uncultured Myxococcales bacterium. GTDB lineage: Bacteria > Myxococcota_A > Polyangia > Palsa-1104 > JAEUJZ01 > JAEUJZ01. The sequence continues at coordinate 64,664 of CALFYE010000226.1, read as the reverse complement.
ACAGCAAGCCGCCGGTGGTCGAGCGGCCACGTCCCAAGCCGGCAGCCCCCGCGCCGCGCAAGCGCGAAGAGATCGACATGCTGGCGCTGCGCTCGTACGCGCTGACCGTGCTGCAAGAGGGCCTGAAAGAGCCCGATGCCCAGCCGCGACTTTTGGCCCTGCAGGCCCTGGCGGCGAGCCGCGACACGCGCCATCGCCCGCTGTTTGAAGGACGGCTGGGCGACGATGATCCCGCGGTGCAGGCGCAGGCCGCGGCGGCGCTGGGACTTATCGGTGCGCAGGGAGCGATTGAGCCACTGCTCAAGCTCAGCAGCGGGACGAAGGAGCCGCGCGTCCTTCTGGCAACGGCCGAGGCGCTGGCCCGCCTGGGCGAGCCGAACGGCAAAAAGATCCTGGAGAAGCAGGCCAAGAGTGCTGCGGATCCGCAGGCGCAGCTTCTGGCCGCGCTGACCCTGGAAGATCTCGATGCCGCCCATGCCCCGAACAAGATCGTCAACAAGCGCCTGGCCAAGCCGAAGGAGCCCGGCGACCCGATGCTGATCCTGTCGCGTCGAGCCGCCCATGGCGAAAAGGACGCGATCACGGAGCTGGCCAAAGAGCTCACCGCCGAGGGCACGTCGCCGGCTCGTCAGCTGCAGATCGCGGCGATCCTGGCCAAGCAGAATTCGGAAGAAGGTCGGGCGCTCTTGAACAAGCTGGCCGGACAGCCGGGACCGCAGCAGGTGCTGGCGGCGCAGCTCTTGTGCAGCCTCGACGATCCGACGGGACTGCCGCTCCTGCGCTCGGCGTTTGCCGATGCCAGCCGACCGCCGTACGAGCGCATGCTGTCGGCGCAGGGTCTGGGAAGCTGCGGCTCGCGCAAGGATGCGCAGGCCCTGGCCAAGGTGATGCGAGCCGGTGAAAAGAGTCCGCTCCTGCGACAGGCCGAAGGCGGCGCCATCTTAAGGCTGGCGAGCGGTGATCCGGCCGTGCTCGCTGAGCTGTCGCTGGCTTGGGCGCAGGCGGCGCTCACTGATGACAACTGGGCGGTGCGCGAGTCGGCAGTGGCGATGCTGGGTGATGCCGATCCCACGCGCGCTGTCCCGCTGCTCGGCCAGGCGATGAAGGACGCGCGCCTGGAAGTCCGCAAGAGCGCCGCGAGCGCGCTTGGGCGAACCAAAGATCGCAGCGCAATCGCGGTGCTGGGCGGTGCGATTGCGGATGACAACCGTGAAGTGCGGCTGAACGTCCTGCGATCCATCGGCAAGGTCAGCTCGCATCTGAAGCAGAAGGGCGAGCAGCCGATCGATGCCGCGACGCAGAAGCAGCTACAGCAGGCGCTGGCCGCGCGCGCCGATGGTGCCGATGCGGCCGAGTCGGTGGTGGCCGCCGCCACGCTGCTGCGCATGGGCGATGACAGCCGCAAAGACAAGCTGAAGCAGGGCCTGGCCGCGGACGATCCGGAGATCAAAGCGCTGGCCATCGAAGAAGCCACGGCCGATCCCGAGCTCAACAAGTCGGGCCTGACTGCGCTCTTGGCGGACAAGGTGTTCGCGGTGCGCTTCCGCGCTGCTTGCGCGCTGGCCGATCAGGGCAACAAAGACGCGGTGCCGGTGCTGCGCGAAGGGCTCAAGGGAGGCGGCGTCAACGGCTTCAAAGCCTACGGCTTCCTCAAGAAGCTCGGCGAAGAAGTGGCGCCGCCTAAGGATCTGGAGAAGCTGCTCGCCGTCGACGATGCCGAAGTACGAGCCAGCATCGTCGAGACGAGCGCCAGCTTGCCGGTAAAGGATGCGCTGCCGGTGCTGCAGCGCGCGGCCAAGGATCCAGCGGGCGCGGTGCGACAGAAGGTCATCGAAGTGATTGCTGGCTGGGCCCCAGCCGATGGCAGTGCCTCGGGTCTACCGATCATCCGCGGGCTCTCGGACGACTCGGATGTGGTGGTCCGCTCGCGCGCCCGCAACCTGCTTTCCAAGCTGCTGCCGCCGCCACCGCCCGAGCCCGTCGATCCGGCCGAGCCCGGCGAAGCTGGTACCGAGGCCCCCGCGGCCGATCCCGCTGCCCCCGCCGCGGCCGGTGACATGGCGGGAGGGAGCGCTGTCGACCTGGGAGTGGCGATCGACATGAAGCCGCAGGATCTGGCCGTGCGGGTCGATCTGCAGACGCCTCGCGATCTCGCTCAGCCTGCGACCCCAGACCTGGCCGCGCCCGCCAAAGCAGCGACGACACCCCCAGCTGATGCGAGCAAAGCGGCCGCCAAGCCAGAGACTGCCGCTGCCCCCGCCGGCGAGCCGGCCGAAGTGCTGGACCCGCGCGAGCAGCAGGCCCGTGTCAAAAAGACGCTAGAGAGCACCGAGAAGCTGCTCAGCCGCGGCGAGTACGATAAAGCGATCCAGGCCCTCATCGGCGTGCTGGAGATCAGCCCCAGCAAGGGCGTGTACATGACGCTCGGACAGGCCTATCAGCTGTGGGCCGAGCAAGAGAGCGAGAAGAAAGCCAAGGCGCTGCGCAAAAAAGCCATCGAGGCCTACAAGAAAGCCGGCACCGCCGCTGCAAAGGCTCAAATCGCCGAGCTTCAGCAGCAGATGTAGCAGCCTCGCCCCGCCCTCCCCCACCGACTCCCCCCGCATCGCCATCCCTCCCTGTCGGCCATGAGCCTCCGCCCACTTTGGCGGTGAGGTCGGTCGGTCATCGCGGGCTGGCCTCCGCCCCCGGCGGCGACGGAACGTCAGAGTCGCGGGCTATCTTGTCGTTCTCATCGCAGCGGCCCACCGGCCGTTCCCTACCGCCCCAAAACCGACCGAAACCAACCTGACAAGGAGGACCCAGTGAAGAACTCTGTTCGATCATCGCGAACCATTTGTCGCCTGCTACCTGGAGCCGGCGCACTGTGGCTTTTGGCCTGTGGCCTGCCCGGAGATGAGCTGGCCAATCCGCTGGCCGGCGACGACAGCGACCGACTGCAGGGGGCGCTCAGCGCGGCTTTCCTGTCGCCGCCTCCGGGGCTCGACGAGACCGCGGTGTCGGGACGTCCCCCGGCCCTCACCCGCATCGATCCCGCCCTCGGTCCAGACACCGGCTATGTCGATATCGTGCTGACCGGACGCAACTTCCGGCCGGGCGTCACGGTGCAGTTTTCCGGCACACCGGTGAGCGGCGTCACGGTGGTCTCTTCGACGCAGCTTAAGGTCTCGCTGCCGGCCAAGCCGGGCTCGCTGGGGCGGGTGCCGGTGCGCATCACCCTGCCCGATGGTCGCTTCGTCGAGCGCAATGATCTGTTCGCCTACTACTCCGATGACCTGGCGGTGCGGCCGCCGCGCGTTACGCCGATGGCCAGCCCGGACGGCGTGGCGGTCGGTGATCTGAACAAGGACGGCAAGCTCGACGCCGTGGTCTGCTCGTCCGCCTCGGTCGAGGTGCTGCTGGGAAATGGCAACCACAGCTTCGCTGCGCCGCGCTCAAATGCGGTGGGACGGACGCCGCGCGTGCCGACTCTCTTGGACGTAAACAGCGACGGCAAGCTCGACGTTGTGGTCACCAACGAGTACAGCAACTCGGTTAGTGTGCTGGTGGGGAATGGCGATGGTTCGTTCCAGCCCGCCGTGTCCTATGCCGCTGGGCGCTATCCCGACTCGCTGGCCACGGGAGACGTCAACGGCGACGGCAAGATCGACCTCATCACCATGGACTGGGGTAGCGATACCCTCAGCTTATTTGTCGGCAATGGCGACGGTACGTTCAAGACCGCGACGACGTTTAGCGGCGGCGCGCGCTCGCCACGGGGGCTAAAGCTCATCGATCTGAACAACGACAAGAAGCTTGATCTGGTGTCGATCGACTCATCGAGTTCTGCCCTGTACGCAGCCCTCGGCAACGGTGACGGCACCTTCGCCACTGCGAGCAATCTAGTCACGCTGCCGAGTGCGCGCGGGCTCGCTGCTGGGGATCTCAACGCCGACGGCAAAGTCGATCTGGTGGTGACTAGCACGGATGGGCGAGCGCATGTGCTCCTCGGCCTGGGCGATGGCAAGACACAGCCGCCCGTCAGCTATTCCGTCGGCGGCTATCCCGAGCTGGTCTTCCTCGGCAACTTCGATGGCGATGGCAAGCTGGATGTCCTCACCGGAGGCTCGACCTGGAGCAGCAGCGCCACGTCGTTCACCCTGGCTTCGGGCAACGGCGACGGCACCCTGAGCGCGCTGCGCGGCATCCCCAGCAGCTATGGCGCCGACTCGGCGGCACCCGGTGACTTCGACGGCGATGGCAAGGTCGATCTGCTGGTCAGCAACAACGTCTATGGGCTCCTTGTGCTGCCCGGCAATGGGGCCGGCGCGTTTCAAGATGGCCAGTCGATTCCCAGCGGGGGCGCGGGCAGCTCTGCGATCCTCAGCGCCGATTGGAACGGCGATGGAAAACCCGATCTGGCGATTGCCAACTTCGCGCTCAGCAGCGTCTCGGTGCTGCTTGGCAATGGCGCCGGCCTGTACGACACGCCGCGCATGAACACGGTTGGCAAGAGCCCCACCGCGCTCGCCGCGGCTGACATAAACGGCGATGGCAAGCAGGATCTGGTGGTCACCAACTACGACACCAACAACCTCAGCCTGCTGCTGGGCAATGGCGATGGCACGTTCCAGCCGCAGAAGAACTACGCCACGCGCAACAGCCCGACCGCGGTCGTCGCCGCCGATCTGAACGGCGATCTCAAGCCGGACCTTTCGGTGGTGAACTACGACAGCGACAGCGTGACCGTGCACCTCAACAGCGGAGGCTCGTTCGCCGCTGCCAAGAGCTATACGGTCGGCAAGTATCCCACTGCGGTGGTGGTCGGCGACTGGAACGGCGATGGCCGGCCGGATCTCGCGGTCAGCAACACTGACAGCGGAAGCGTCTCTTTGCTTCTGCAGAGCGCGACCACGGCCGGCACCTTCGGCACCGCCAGCAGCGTCGCGGTAGGCAATCAGCCAGTGGCCTTGGTCAGCGGCGATATGAACGGTGATGGCAAACCGGATCTAGTCACCGCGAACTCGGACAGCAACAGCCTTTCGATCCTGCTCGGCCAGGGTGCAGGTCGCTTCGCTGCGGCGGTTTCGCTGCCGGTCGGCGCCTTCCCTAGCGATCTTTCGGTCGCTGATCTCGACAGCGATGGCAAGCTGGATCTGGTGGTCGCAGCCGACGGGGCACGGCAGCTCCAGCTCTTCCTTGGCTTCGGCGATGGCAGCTTTTTCCCATCGAAGCTAAGCCTGGCGCGCCCGTTAAGTGGCCCGATCGCCGTCGCCGATCACAACCAGGACGGCAAGCCCGATCTGCTCTTTGGCGCCGAGGGCAGCGGCTACATCAGCCTGCTGCTCAACGTCACACCGTAGCCAAAGGCGGGCTCGCGGGGCGGACATCGTCAGCGACGGTCATTCGTCCAGGCAAAACGAATGCCTGCGCGAGTGCAAGGTCGAGTAACAGATCTGGCCGCTGGCGGTGTTTCATCCCGCGAGCGCTGATGTTGCTCGCTCCCCCACAGCCCAAGGTGATTTCATGCCCGCATCTGCCGCCCGCCGTCTGCCCCCTGCCCTGCCCTCGCTCCCCCTCGCTGTCCTCCTCTTTGCGCTGATCCTCTTCCCCGCAGCTCGCGCCCACGCCGTCCACGTATTCGAGCTGGGAGCAGGCTGGGAAAACCAAGGCGCCGTGCGTGCGCAGCTACAGTGGCTGCCGTCGATTCAGGGCTCGCGCAAGGATGTCCCGGTGTACCTGGGTTACCGCTACATCGGGCAGGGTCGGGTGTTCTTCGCGCCCTCGGCCCGGCTGACGGTGACCAACTTCTGGTCGATCGGCGGTGGGGGCAACCTGCTGGGCCTGACCCTGGCCCCGGTCGGCCTCGGTGTCTACCTGACGCGTCCGCCGGCCGCCTTCGCGCCCGAGAGCCGACGCGGACGCTGGTTCGTCACCGCCAGCCTGGCAGCCAGCCTTCAGCTAGGCAGCAACATCACCCCGAGCGAGCCGCAGAACGAAAGCGTGCCCGACCCCGATGCCCACCGCGCCGACCTGCGCGGGCGCATTGAATCCGGGGCAGGCATCGATGTCTTGGCCGAGCCGCAGCACTATCCGCTGGGTCGCTATTCGTTCGCCGCGCTCGGCGTGCCGGTTCGCATCGATGTCTTTGGCATGGCGACCCGCGACCTCGGGCTCGGCTTCTTCTTTGAGTCCCATCCGCTGCTCTTAGAGTGGCAGATCGACGGTCGCGGCAGCGCCACCCCCGCCTACGGTTACAGCACCACCGCGGGCTTTACCGCCGCGTTCTTCTAGCGATGCGCGCGCCCCCCGGAACCCCGCCGGAAGCTCAGGGCTCGTTGGACTGCGCCGGGGCGAGCGGCAGCGTGAACGAAAAGGTCGAGCCCACCCCCAGCGTGCTGCTGACGCCGACCTCACCTCCCATCGCTTCGACCAAGTGCTTGACGATGGCCAAGCCCAGGCCGGTGCCACCGAGGGCTCGCGAGCGCCCAGGATCGACGCGATAGAAGCGCTCGAACAGCCGCGGCAGGTGCTCGGCCGGGATGCCCGCGCCGTGATCGGTGACGGTAAAGCGCAGATAGCCGCGCCCGCCCTTTTTCTGCCGCTCGGCTGCCAGGCGAATCGGGCTCGATGGCGAGCCATACTTGAGCGCATTATCGAGCAGGTTGCTCAGCACTTGCTCCACGGCCCGGCGCTCGGCCAAGACCAGCGGGGGCGGATTCGGCAGATCGAGCGAGATGACCATGCCCTTCCCCTCGGCGCGCGGCTGCACCAGACCCAGCACGTGCGATAGCGGCTCGTCGATCGCAAGCGGCGCGAGCGGCAGCTGAAAAGTCGGCGACTCGATGCGCGACAAGTCCAACAGATCATCGACCAGGCGATGCAGGCGGTCGGCGTTGCGGCTGATGATCTCCAAGAAGTGCTCGCTCTTCTGCGGATCGCGGCCCGCGCTGGCCCGCAAGGTCTCGACCGCGGTGCACAGCGAGGCGAGCGGCGTGCGCAGCTCATGCGAGGCATTGGCGACAAAGTCGCGACGCACCACCAGCGCGGCGGCCAGCGACGAGGCCAAGCGATCCAACCCGCGCCCCAGGGTCGCCAGCTCATCATCTTCGTGCGGGCTGGGTTGAGCACGGGGACTCAGATCACCGCCTGCCATGCGCGTGGCGATGGTGGTCAACAGGCGCAGGCTGCGAGCTGCCAAGTGGGCCGCGATGCTCGACATCAGCACGGCCACAAGCAGCGAAAGCACCGTCGCCAAGATCAGTGCCAGATGCAGCTTGTCCATCGCGCGATCGATGGCCAAAAGCGGCATCGCCAGCCGAGCGATCGCGGGGGCGCCATCGGCGAGGGCAAACGGCATCGCGACGTACAGCATGCGCTGACGCAGCGTCGCGCTGTAGCGCGTGGCCTGACTGACCGCAGCGCGGCCGGGCTGAAAGCCGGCGTGCAGCCCCGCCAAGGTGTCGCGGATCTCGGGGCGACCCGAGTGATTCTCGACGCGGGTCAGCTCGTCCTCAGCAACCTCAGAGTCCCCGCGCAGCACGCCATCTTGCGACAGCAGGGTCACGCGCGCATCGGCCAGCTGCGCCAAGCGACCCGCTGTGGCCTGCCAGCGCCGCGGCTCGCTTGGCGACAACCCAGCGCCCCCCGCGGCATCGGCCACCAAGCGCAAACGGACGTTCAAATCGCCGGCGATGCGCTCGAAAATCATGCGGTCGAGCGTCGGACGCAGCACGCTGTAGGCGATGGCCAGAGACAGCGCAATCAGCCCCAGCGACAGCAGAAACAGCTTGCTGCGGATGCCCAGCCTCACGCCGCCGCCCCCGACGGTCGCCGCACCAGGCGATAGCCCACGCCGCGCACGGTCTCGATGGCATCTCCCACCACGCCGATCTTTTCCCGCAGGCGCTTGATGTGGGTATCGACGGTGCGCGTGGTGATGTTGGGATCCATGTTCCAGACGTGCTCCAGCAGGTGGCTGCGGCTCAGCACGTGACCCGGCTGGCTGGCCAGCGTCCACAGCAGGCGAAACTCAAGCGCGGTCAGCCGCACCTCGGCATCGCGGATGTAGACGCGATGGGTCCGGGAGTCGATGCGCAGATCATCGATGTGCAGCACCGCGGCATCGTCCTCGACCGCTGGGCGGGTTGCTTCGACGGGGGGGCTGGCTTGCACCTGGCGCCGCAGCACCGCTTGGATGCGCAGCAGAAGCTCACGCACGCTGAACGGCTTGACGACATAGTCATCGGCCCCGACTTCAAAGCCGACCACGCGATCGATCTCTTCGCCGCGCGCGGTCAGCATGATCACCGGCGTCTGCCGCAGCGCGGGACTGCTGCGCAGCGTGCGACAGACCTGCGTGCCCGGAATGTCGGGCAGCATCAGATCGAGCAGCACCAGATCCGGCCGCTCGCTCTGACACAGGCTTACGGCCTCGCGACCACGCGCCGTGGCCAGCACGTCGTAGCCCGCTTCCCGCAGATTAAATTCGAGGAGGCTCTGCAGATCCGGCTCATCCTCGACCAACAAGATCTTCGTCATGGCTCACCTTGCCACCTGGCGCGACACCCGCCGCACGTCGCCAAGCGAACGATGCATAACGAGTCGCCGCTGCGGATGCAAGCCTGACGACGGCGCCGCCGCCCCGCCCGGCCCCGCCCTGGCAGCGGAGATCCGACAAAAGCCGAGGACGGCTCAGGCCCTAGCCGGGTCGGCGGTTTTTGCTATCGCGCCGCCGGATGGCGCGGCGAAAATAGGGCACGGCCCGCATGCAGACGCCCCACACCCCCGCCGCACGGCCGAGTCCGGGCTGGCTCCACAGCCCCGCCTTCGATCTTCCTTTCATTTTCGGCATTGCCCTTCTGGCGGCCGCGATGTCGGGGCTGACGGTGCTGGACTCCAGCCTGTTTATGCCGATGCTGGCGGTGCACACTTGGCTGTTCGGCTACGAGCACCTGGTCGCGACCTACACCCGCCTGTGGGGCCGGCCCGAGGATCGCAGCCGCTATCGTCGCCTCAGCTGGCTGGTGCCGCCGTTTGTGCTGCTGGCGCTCTACGCCGTCGGGCGGGCCGGCGGCCTGACCGGCGTGTACGTGCTCTATTTCTTCGGCCAGTTTCACCACACCGTGCGCCAGAGCTGGGGCCTGGCGCAGCAGTATCGCCAGCGGGCCGGCGGCCTGCCCTGGGACTCGCCACGGCTGTCCGAGATCACGCTGTGGTCGGTGCCGATCTGGGGCTTTCTCCATCGCTGCGCGGGGCGGCCGGATGAGTTCCTATCGCTGCCCTTCTGGCTGCCGCCGGTGCCCCGCTTCTGCGTCACGCTGGCCGCGATCGCAAGCTGTGGCCTGTGGCTCTACTTTTTTTACACTCGCGTCGTTGCCTACCGTCGGGGACAGCTCGCGCTGGGCCACACGCTGTACATGCTGTCGCACCTGCTGATCTACCTGTTTGGCTACGTGCTAATCGCTGACCTGTGCTCGGGCTGGCTGCTGGTCAACGTCTGGCACAACGTGCAGTACATCGTGTTCGTGTGGCAGTACAACCGGCGGCGCTTTGCGAGCGGTATCGATCCGCAGGCGAAGGCGCTGTCGTGGCTGGTGCAGCCGGGCTGGCGACGGGCGGGGCTCTACTTTGCGGCCTCGATCGTATTGGCCATGCCGTTTTACTACCTGCTGCCCTGGCTGGGTTACGGTCTGGACACGCTGTCTAAGAGCGTCGTCCCCACGGTCATCACCATCGGCCTGACCCTGACCTTCCACCACTACATCATCGATGCCGTCGTCTGGAAGCGACGACACCAGCCGACGTCAATCTAGGCTGTGACTCGCCTTGTCGTTCGGCGATAGCTGCTGCCGCAGGCCCTCGATGCCGGTCAGAAGCTCGCGGGCGTCGTTGACCGCGCGCTGCGACAGCCGGTTGCCCTGCCGCACCCCCTGCGCCAGGCTGCTGATCTGCGAAGCCAGGCTTAGGCTGGCCGACTTCAGCTCAGCAGTTGCGTCGGCGATACCGCGCACCGTGCTCTCGCTGGCCTTGGCCCCGGCTTGGATCTGCTGCAGCACCTGACCGGCCTGTCGTGACAGCGCGAGGATCGACAACACGCCCTGCAGGGCCTGCTGCATCGTCGACATCGCGCGCTGCGTCTCTTGCTCGATGCCTTCGATGATCGTGCTGACTTGTCGCGTCGACTGCGCCGTGCGATCAGCCAGGCGCCGCACCGCATCGGCCACCGCTGAAAAACCGCCACCATGCTTGCCAGCCCGCGCCGCTTCGATGGCGGCATTTAGCGACAGCACCTTGGTCTGATCCGCGACGTCTTTGATCACGCTGACGATTGACGAGATGCTGGAGGTCTTGTGGTACAGCGACTGCAGCGTCTGTGCCGACTGATCGACGATCTCCGAGACGCGCTGGATCTCGCGCCCGGCGGAATCGACCACTTTGACGCCCTGCTCGGCATGGGCCCGCGCGCTGTCGGTAAACTCGTGCGCTTCCTTGGCTCGCTCGGCAAGAACAATGGCATTGGAAGACGTCGTCTCGATGCTGATCGCCGTCTGGTCGACCGGCTGTCGCGCAATGTGGGCCACCCCCTCCAGCGATTGAATCACTCGCTGGGCGGCGGTAACCAGCTCGCTGCTGCGCTGCCAGGAAGCGTAGCGCAGCGCTTCGAACTGCTGCTGCACCGCCTGCTGCGCGGCCTCGGCCTGAGCCAGGACATCCTGCGAATCGCTCTCCTGACTTTCGCCGACACCGACCAGGCTGATGGGCGCCACCGCGCCGGTCAGCTCGGCATCGTGACCGGCTGGCAGGTGGGGACTCGCCAAGATGCGCAGACGCTCTAGCCGGTTTTGCAGTCGGCGATGGGCATAGCGCGCCAGCAGCCCGACTGCGGTCGTCGCAGCGGCTAGAAACAGCAGCCACAGCGCGATCGTGCCGGCCCGGCTCCCCCCGCCTGCCGGGGGTGCTGCCGTGGCCAGCGCGAACAGCTGGACGAAGACCGCGACGTAAAGAGCCAACAGCGCCACGGCGCTCGGCGCCTGCTGGCGCAGCCAGAATCTATGGCGATGCAGCCATCCCATATCGCGCTTGCAGTCGTCGGCTCCACGCCCCCAGCGAGCCGACGGTGTGGGCCTACTTGCCGGCCTCCGCAAGCGCCGCCTGATAGCGCGCCAGCCAGTCGGGGTACTCGCGATACATCTCGTAGATGCCGCGGTCGCCGATCTTCATGCTGACCACCGCCATGCCCATCTCGACAACCGCCGAGTCGACCAGCAGGTGGATCGAAGAGATCCGGTCCCAGCAGCCATACAACCAGCCCTCAAACGCCTGGCGATAGGCCGGCTCGTAGCCGGTCAGCCCACGATCGTCGGTAAAGACAGCGATGGGTCGGCCCGCCTTGCGACCGGCATCGTCCATCTCTTTGGTCACCAACGCGACCAGCGGTGCCTCGCCATAGCCAAACGCGGCGAGCCGCATGACATAGGGGCTGGGATACCACAGGTGGAACTTCCCCTTGCCGTAGGAGAGCTCCTTCTCGGGAGGGATCGAGGCCAGAGAGTTGTCCATGTTTACCATTTTCACGACTGCGGAAAATGGCGTCAACGCCAATCACCAGCCCGGCTTATCCCCCGCCCGCAATCAGCCGGCCTGGCTCGCCGGCTCCGCGCTAAAAATGCGTCTGGCTAGAAGGGCTCAAAGCAGTCGTAGTTGTGCTGCTTGGCGATGCGTCCGTCGCGCAGGGTGATGAACACGGCAAAGGCGGCGCGCATCTCATCACCGGCAGCGAGACTCGCGATGGCCACGCGCAGTCGCGCCGACCAGTCGACCTCCAGGGCCACGGTGTCACCACTGACCACCCCGCTGCGGACGTGGTAGCGCTGCGACGCGACGACCTGTTGGCCGCGCTCGGCGCTTTGCAGCAGACCCGCCAGATCGCGGCTGGCACCGGCGGGCACTAGGCGGTTTGGGTACTCACGCTGCTCGACGTCGGGGGTGTAAAACGCCGCCAGCTCGGCACCGACTGCGCCGCGCTCCAACGCATCCAAATAGCGACGGATAAACACCATGTGCGGGTGGAGGGCTTCGGGGGTGGCTGGGTCCATGGACATCCGGGGCTCCCTGATCTGAGTTCCGAGGTCTGAACTTTGTCGCAAGATGCTACTGCAATGAAGCCGCCCCGTGCCCCCCATCCCCAGCCAGCGCCCGGCAGGACGACCGATGAACGCCCCGAAGACGAAGACGACGCTGAGCTGACCGAAGATGGCGTGGTCCTGCCCATCAACGGCACGCTGGACCTGCACACCTTCCGCCCCGACGAAGTCCGCGAGCTTCTGCCCGACTACATCAGCGAGTGCTTGGCCCGTCAGATCCACGAGCTGCGCATCATCCACGGCAAGGGCCGCGGCATCCTGCGGGCCCATGTCCGCAAGATCCTGGGGCGCGACCCGCGGGTCGAATCCATCCGCAACGCCGACGAGTCCGCCGGTAGCTTCGGCGCCACCCTCGTCACCCTGCACCGCGAGATCCCGCGCAGCGAATAAGCGGGTGGGTTGCACGCGAGCCTTCGGCCCCCCGTAGCCGCCCAGCCGCGCACGAGCCTGCTGCGTTTGACTCGGGATTCGCGGTAGAAAGGGGACGTGCCACAGCCCATCTGCGCCGTCCCCAACCTGCTCTCTCTCATCGGCGGAACTCCGCTCCTGCGCCTGCGTCGCCTGCCTGAGCCGGGCAGTGGCGCCGTGCTCTGCAAGTGCGAGCAGCAAAACCCCGGCGGCAGCATCAAGGATCGCATTGCTCTTTCGATGATCGAGGCCGCCGAGCGCGACGGTCTGCTCCGCCCCGGCGAGTCGATCATCGTCGAGCCGACCTCGGGCAATACCGGCATCGGCCTGTCTATCGTCTGCGCCGTCAAGGGCTACAAGCTGCTGCTGACCATGCCCGAGTCGATGAGCCTGGAGCGCCGCAGCCTGCTTCAGGCCTACGGCGCCGATCTGGTGCTGACGCCCGAGCGCCTCGACATGGCCGGGGCGGTCGAGCGGGCCGAAGAGCTTGCGCGTAGCGACAGCCGCTACTTCATGCCGCAGCAGTTCCGAAACCCCAACAATCCCGAAGCCCACGTCCGCACCACCGGCCCCGAGATCCTGACGCAGATCGATCAGCTAGCGGCGGCAAGCGAGGACATCGACCCGCGCTCGTCCCTGCCTGCCCGCATCGATGCCTTCGTCGCCGGCGTCGGCACGGGCGGCACGCTGACCGGCGTCGGCCAGGTGCTGCGGCGGCGCTTTCCCGATGTGCGCTTGATCGCCGTCGAGCCGCGCGGCTCGGCGGTGTTGTCGGGAGGCAAGCCGGGACCGCATCGCATCCAGGGCATCGGCGCCGGCTTTGTCCCCGCCATCCTCGATCGCGGCCTGATCAGCGAGGTGCGGGTCATCGACGATGCCGTCGCCTATCGCACCAAGGGGCGTCTGGCGCGACAGGAGGGTCTGCTGGTCGGCATCTCGGCCGGCGCCGCCGTTCACGTCGCGATGCAGGTGGCCGCCGAGCTAGGCGAAGGCAGCGTCGTGGTCACCGTGCTCTGCGACACCGGCGAGCGCTACTTCTCGCTCGACGAATACTTCGCCTAAGCGCCCGCCAATGACCTCACGAAGACTGCACAAGCTCCTCGCGCTGGCCGTCTGCCTGCCCTGCCTGCTGTGGGGCGTTTCGGGATCGTTTTTGGCGTGGAAGAACTGGGCCCGCGACACCCGCAAGCCGCCTGCGCGTAAGCCGCCCCCCATCGAGCAGCCGCACCGCGCCGACCTGCCGCAGGTGCTGGCCCTGCTGGCCACCCAGGGTCGCTCCGACCCGCAGCGCCTAGAGTGGACGCACACCGTCGGCGCCCCCCGCTACATCGTGCACTTTGCCAGCCCGCCGACTCCCCTTTTGATCGACGGTGAAAGCGGCCAGATCATCCCCGGCATCGAGCGCGACGAGGCCCTGCGCATCGCCGACGCCGCCGCCCCCCAAGGCACCCGCGCCCTGTCGGCCACCCTGCAGAGCCAGCCCAGCCTGGTCTACCTCGCCGACTTTGAGCTGCCCGCCTACCGCGTCGCCATCAGCGACGGCAGCGACATCTACATCTCGCCCCGCACCGGCGAGGTGATCATCCGCGCCGAGCGCATCCACTGGTTCATCCGCGCCGCCTACTTCGGCCTGCACGTCTGGCGCTTCAGCCTCGGCCCCGGCCCCTACTACAGCTACCTCCTGCTCCTCGCCGCCGGCCTGCTGCTCGTCGTCGCCTCACTGAGCGGCCTGTACCTGGCCTTCGCGCCACGGGGGAAGCGCCGCCTGCCGCCCAGCGTCGAGCCGGCTACGTAAAGAACGTCATGCCTCGCCACTGGCCGTCGGTTCATACGTAACCAGATCCTAGGCCGGGTAGATCGCAAGACTTGCGCGCACCCCTCAGTGGGTAGCGCCAGCCGCCAGTCCGCGCGAGCGTCGCATTCGCGGGAGCCCAGCCTGGCTTGCCACCGGGCCCGGCGTCCTTGGGGTCCGCGGCATGGGGCTTGCTCTCGATTCCTTCTGGGGGAGGCCACCGAAGCGGCGTTCCCGCGGTCCCGACAGTGACGTGAAGAAGAGGGCTGTCATGACGACTTGGCGCATTCTGCAGCTAGGCATCTTTCTAGGGGCGCTGCTCGGCAGCCAGGGCACGAGTGCCGGCGACGAACCTAGCGCCGCCGCCGCCCCCCAAACGCCACCAGCCACTTCCGCACCCGGCGAGGGCGGGGCAACGACCAGCACCCTGCGCGTAGAAGTCAGAGGCCTTCACTTGCGCATCTTGCGCAGCGATCTGGCTGGCGAAGTCCCCCTGGCCTCCTTGCCGCTGCCGGCCCCGGCCCGCGATGTCCCGCTGCTGATTGGGCGGGCGGCGTACGTGACGGTGGGGGGAGAGGGCGTGCTGGTCGTCGACATCGGCGTGCCCACCGACCCCTACATCGTCTGGCAGCTGGCCAAAGATCGCAGCGTGCTTTCACTGTCGCTGTGGCAGGACCACCTGCGGCTTGAGACGCTAAACGGGCCGCTGGTTTACGATCTCGCGCAGCCGCTGCGCCCCCTGGGGCCTGAGCTCCGCCGCATCGCACCGCGTCGCTTCTATCCCACTGCCTCGCCACCGCTCTTGGCCCACGGCCTGCCTCAGTTTCCCGCCGATGCGCCCAGTGGTCGCCGGATCTGGCTGCGGTCTGGCGAGCGCCGGGTCGGTCGCTTGCATCGCCTGCCCGACGGATCTCTGTTCTGCGACGGGCGCGCCGTGCTCATCGAGGACATCCAGCGCATCGATGCGGTGTATCTCGATGAGCCCGAGCACGCCCTTATTGCCGCCCCGCCACCGCCCCAGCCTGGGGTCACATCGCCGATCCGTCACCAGCCCGTGGACGCTCCGCTTGAGGAGGTCTGGACGCTAGCGGCGTTCGTGGATGGCTCCGCCGATCGGCTGGTGTATCGCACCTGGGGCACGCGATTCGAAGTCCTCCGCAAGAACGGCAGCGACGAAAAAATCCTAGGGGTGGCCACCCTACCGGAGCCGGCTCGCAGCCCAGTGCTCTTGCAGTTTCCGGCGGCCATCGTCCTTTTGCAGCACGGCGTCGCGGTCATCGATGTGACGCTGGCGCGCTATCCCTACGTCGCCTGGGTCTTGGAACCCACGGTCGCGGTCGAGTCGATGCAGCTACAGCAGGGCATCCTGATGCTGCGGCGGTCGGACTTTCATGCGCGGTACGACATGGCCCTGCCCCTCTTGCCCAGCGGCGCCAACCGGCAGGCACAGAGCATTCGACGACAGACGGATCAGAGCGTCACCGCCGCCGATGCGTCCTGGCTCGATCGCCCCGGCCCGGCCAAAAGCGTGCGCCGCCTGTTCCTGCGCGATATGCCACCGCGGCTGGTCTGGGACCTGTCCTGCCGCGCCGAGACCGCTCGCTGTCGCTGGCTCGACGACAAGGCCGAAGGCTCAGCCGCCCTCGCCGACATCGAGCACATCGAGGCGGTTCAGGCCCCGCCGAGAGCGACCTCGACGAAGGAGCCTCCCGCCCGGGCCAGTGCCTCCCCGCCAGGCCGCCAAGCCGTCTACAGCTGGGCGCACCTCGCCGGGCCCACTGGGTACCGCCTCACGACCAACCCGCTGCGCATCACCGGCATAGTGTTTGGCATCGGCGGCGGCACCGTCGCATACGTGCTGGGCATATCGGCTTTCACGCTCGGCATCGGCGTGCCCTATGTCGGCCAGCTCGGCAGCGACGAGGAGAGGAAGACGCTCGGGATCGCCGCCGGCGTTGCGCTGGCGGTGGGGCTTGTGGGTGGGGTCCTCGCGATCGCGTCGCCGGACCTGCAGGTGCCGGTGACGCGCTGACCGCAGCCGGGCGGCTTCCGTCGTCTAGGTCCCCGTCGCAGCGGCCAGCGTGTTGTGTAGCAGCATGGCGATGGTCAGGGGGCCGACGCCGCCAGGGACGGGGGTGATGGCGGCGGCGCGCTGGCGGGCGCCCTCGAAATCGACATCGCCGACCAGGCGGCCGTCGGGTAAGCGGTTGATACCGACGTCGATGACGGTGGCACCCGGCTTGATCCAGTCGCCGACGACAAGCCCTGGTTTGCCGACGGCGGCGATGACGATATCGGCGCTCCGCACCAGGCTCGGCAGATCGCGGGTGTGCGAGTGGCAGAGGGTCACCGTCGCGTTCTGCGCGATAAGCAGCGCCGCCACCGGCTTGCCGACGAGCGCCGAGCGACCGATGACGACAGCGTGCGCCCCAGAAAGCGGCGTCCCGGCTTCGCCAAGAAGACGCATCACGCCCAGCGGCGTGCAGGGGACGAAGCGCGGCGCCCCGCTCCACAAGCGGCCAATGTTTTCAGGCAGCAGCCCGTCGACATCTTTTCGCGGATCGATGCGCGCAAGCAGCGCCGCGCTGTCGAGCCCAGCCGGCAGTGGAAGCTGCACCAGGATGCCGTGGACGCGCGGGTCAGCGTTCAGGCGGTCGACCAGCGCCTCTAGCTCGGACTGGGTCGTCGTCGCCGGCAGGCGGTGGTCGAAGTGGACCAGGCCCACCTCGTCACAGGCCCGCGTCTTGTTGCGGACATACACCTGCGAGGCGGGGTCGTCACCAACCAGTACGACGGCCAGCCCGGGCACGATGCCGGCCTGGCGCAGCGCCGCCACCCGCTTGGCCGCTTCCGCCCGCACCGTCACCGCGATCGCCTTGCCGTCGAGTACCCGACCTGCTCCTGCCTGCGGCAGGTCCCCCTGCCCTGTGCCTGCTTGCGTCACCTCTGCACTTATATCCGAACCGACGCAGAGAGGGCAAAGCCCTTTGCCAGCCCGCCCCAACCCCTCGCCACGCGCGCCGATGGCGGCGGCAGATGACACTCTTGTAATCATGCTTGCTTGCGGGCGGCAGCATCGGGGACGATAGGGGCCATGGAGAAGACCATGCAACTCGATGCGAACGATCTGGTGCTGCAGCGGGTGTATCGCTGGGGCAGCGAGCGCGGGAGCGCGGTGTACATGACGCAGCCGATGGGCGGCGGCGCGACGCGCGACTACACCTGGGCGCGGACCGTGGACGAAGCCCGCCGCATGGCCCGGCACCTGCAGTCGTTGGGTTTTCCCAAGGGCGCAACCATCGCCATCGTCTCGAAGAACTGCGCCCACTTCATCCTCTCCGAGCTGGCCATCTGGATGGCCGGCTATGTCTCGGTCGCCATCTATCCGACGGTCAACACCAAGACCATCCGCTACATCCTGGAGCACAGCGAAGCCAAGCTGCTGTTCGTCGGCAAGCTCGACACCTGGGATCAGGAGCTCAAGCAAGGCGTACCCGAGGGCCTGCCCTGCATCAGCTTCCCGCTGTCGCCCAAGACCGACTTCCCGACCTGGGACGACCTCATCGCCAAGACCGAGCCGATCGAGGGCAACCCAACGCGCGAGCCCGATGACCGCGCGCTCATGCTCTACACCTCGGGCAGCACCGGTCAGCCCAAGGGCGTGGTCCACACCTTCCGCACCATCACCTGCTCGGTGAAAGGCGGACAGGCGGCGCTGCACCTGCAGCCCACCGACCGCGTGCTGTCGTACCTGCCGCTGGCCCACGTCTTTGAGCGCCTGGTCGTCGAGTCGATCTCGTTTTACCTCGGCTTCCGCATCTTCTTTGCTGAGTCGCTAGAGACCTTCGTGCAGGACGTGCAACGGGCGCGCCCGACGGTATTCCACTCGGTGCCGCGGCTGTGGCTGAAGTTTCAGCAGGGCGTGCTCAAGAAGATGCCGCAGAAGAAGCTGAACACGCTCCTGCGCATCCCCATCCTGTCCGGCGTGATCAAAAAGAAGATCCTGACCGGCCTCGGCCTCGATCAGTGCCGCCTCGCGGTGTCGGGCTCGGCGCCGATCGCCCCCGAGCTGATCCAGTGGTATCGCGACCTTGGGCTGGAGCTGCTTGAAGGCTATGCGATGAGCGAAAACTTCGCTTACTCGCACGTCTCGATGCCGGGCCGGGCCCGCGTCGGCTACGTCGGCAACACCATGCCAGGCGTCGAGTGCAAGATCAGCCCCGAGGGCGAGGTGCTGATCAAGAGCCCCGGCAATATGATCGGCTATCACAAAGAGCCCGAGCTGACCAAGGCCGCCTTCACCGAAGACGGCTTCCTAAAGACCGGCGATCGCGGCGAGATCGACAGCGAAGGTCGCCTGAAGATCACCGGCCGCGTCAAAGAGCTGTTCAAGACCAGCAAGGGCAAATACGTCGCGCCGGTGCCGATCGAAAACCTGATCAACGCCCACACCCACATCGAGATGTCCTGCGTCATGGGCTCGGGCCAGCCGCAGCCGTTCGTGCTGATCATGCTGTCCGAGACGCTGCGCAAGCAGCTGAAGGACAGCGCAGGCGGCAGCCTGAAGAGCGAGATCGAGGCCGCGATCAACGACCTGGTGGGCCGCGTCAACCGCGAGATCGAAGAGTGGGAACAGCTGCAGTGTGCGGTCATCGTCAAGGATGAGTGGGCCATCGAAAACGGCTTCCTCACCCCGACGATGAAGCTCAAGCGCGACGTCGTCGAAAAAGCCTACTCGGACAACATCGACACCTGGTACGGCACCCGCAAGATCGTGATCTGGCACGACTAGCGGCGCGCTCGAAAGCCGCCGATTCCCGTCGCCGCAGCGCCAGCCCCGCCCGCGTTCATACAGCCGACCCCACCCGCCGATTTTTTCACCCCAGACAGCAGACGCCGGCCAGGTGCTCAAGGAAGCACCCGTGGCTCTCAATGCCGACCTTTGGCTGAAGAAGGTGGTCGCACGGCCCCCGGCGAAGGCCGACCCGCTGAAGGTGTTTACATATTGCCAGCGGCTGTCTAGAGTGCGCCTGGTCAAGGAGACAGACATGGCAAAAGAGTCGGGTGCAGTGACGAAGAAACCGGCAACACGGCAAACGGCAGCGGGGGACGAAAGCGACCGAAAGCCAGCGCCAGCGCCATCTCCGCGAGCGGCCTCTAGCGATCCCGAACAGCCGTGCGACAGCCGCCCCGCAGCGCGCTATCCCGGCGCGCTCACCGATGAAGAATGGGCGCTGGTCGCGGACCTGTTCGAGCATGATGGACCGGGCAAGCCGCCGAAATATCCTCGCCGCCAGCTGCTAGATGCCTGCTGCTATGCCGTGCGCACGGGATGCTCATGGCGCATGCTGCCCAAGGACCTGCCGCCATGGCAGGACGTGTATGCGCACTTCCGACGCTGGGCCGCCAGGAATCTCTTCGAGGCGATGCACGAGCGCCTACGCGCGATGTGGCGCACACGCGAAGGCCGCCCCACACCGCCGACGCCCCCCGCCAACGCCCCGCCATCGGCCAAGCCCTCGGTCCAGCGGACCCGCAAAGCCGTCGACGCCAGCGGGCCGACCAAGGGCCGCAAGCGCCCCTAGATCGTCCGCCAGCCCATAGTCCCCATCCCCTCGCCCCCGCCCAAGCCCGCTCGCCCCCAATATGTAAACACCCCCCCAAGAAGGCGTTTACATATTCACTCCCCAAAAGGAAGCCAGGAGGCTGGGGCCGCCCAGAACCTTTTTTTCGGCGCCCCGACGGAAAAAAGCGTTCTGGAAAGCGGGGGCCCCAGCCGTGCAGCCAGGCCGCGTTGAAGGCATTCGCAGCAAACCCTGCTAACGCCGTCTTTACGCCGTCTTAACGCCAGCGCGGCCGAGGCGCAGGCTGGTGCACAACCGGTCGATAAGGAACCCCCGCGTGCGGCGCGACATACACCGGGGCCGGCGCCCGATAGGCCGGGGCATAGACCGGACGCGACGGCGGGTAGTAGCCGTAGTCCACCGGACGGGCATACGCCGGAGTCGAGTAGTACGTCGGGCCATAGCCATACGCCGGGCCGTAGCCATACGCCGGAGCGGCATAGACCGGAGCCGCGCCACCCACCGCGTAGGGTCCGACATCGGCGTAGCAGCCGTTGAGGGTAGCCAGTCCGAGTGCAGCAACAAGCGATAGGAGGATGCGCTTCATGGTCCTTCCTGCCTTTCTTGTGGAGTCTGACGCGCGACCCGGCCGTTTATTCGCCCACGATTCACCCGTCCGAACCCCACGAAATGACGAGCCTCTTTTCCTGCTCGCCAGCCCGCGGCACACTGCGCCGATGCAATCGACCTCCCGCTATCCCATCGGTACTCCTGGCCAGCCCTGGGGCGACACTGAGCGAGCCTTGTGGCACTCGCAGCAGCGCCCCCAGCGCAGCTATGCCGACGACGTGCTGACCGCCATCGAGCGCCTGCGCTCGCGCTTCGATGTCCAGGCCTACGGCGAGCTGGATTACCCGCCGGATCGCTATCCGCTCTACGCCCTGTGCAGCCGGAATCCCCAGCTGGGGCGCCCCACGGTGCTCGTCACCGGCGGCGTCCATGGCTACGAGACAAGCGGTGTCCACGGTGCGCTGCAGTTCCTCGACCGCCACGCCGAGCACTACCAAGGGCGGGTGAACCTAGTGGTTGTGCCCTGCGTCAGCCCCTGGGCCTACGAGCGCATCCACCGCTGGAACCCGCAGGCCGTCGACCCCAATCGCTCGTTCCGCGAGCCCAGTCCCGCGCCCGAGGCGGCAGCGCTGATGCGCTATATGCAGCCGCTGTCGCACGCCGTGCAGCTGCACATCGATCTCCACGAGACCACCGACACCGACGAGAGCGAGTTCCGCCCCGCCCTGGCCGCGCGGGATGGTAAGGACTCTGAGCCGGGCCTTATCCCCGATGGCTTCTATGTCGTGGGCGATAGCGCAAACCCGCAGCTTGAGTTTCAGAGCGCAGTGATCGCTGCCGTCGCTGCCGTGACACACATCGCGCCGGCCGATGCCCAGGGCCAGATCATTGGCTCCCCCGTTGTGGCCCCCGGCGTGATCCTTTATCCCTGCCGCCCGCTGGGGCTGTGCGCGGGCCTGACCGACGCCCGCTACACCACCACCACCGAAGTCTATCCCGACAGCCCACGCGCTACCCCCGAGCAGTGCAACGCCGCGCAAGCCGCCGCCGTCTGTGCCGCCATCGACTACCTGCTGACCCATCCGATCTCGGCCTAGCCGACGACTGGCCGATCCAGCGGGAGGCCTAGGATCGCAGGTGACTGATCGCCGACATCAGGCCCAGCGGCATGGCGCGCAGGCCGATGACCAGAAGATCGTCCTCGGTCGCAAACTCGCGGATGGCCAGCACTTCCGACATCGCCGCGACGATGCGCTGCGCCATCTCATTGCGCGCAAGCTTCGGCAGCTTCATCAGATCGAGCACGAACAGATCGCCCTGCGCATCGAGGATCATCGGCGGCCGCATCGGCATGAAGTTGAGCAGATCGCCGGGCTTCGACAGATCCATCATCGACAGCATCTGCACCATGGGGCTGTCGCCCTGCGGCTTGATCGACAGGTCGCGCACGCGTAGCTCGACGCGGATGCTGCCCAGCGAGAACAGCACCTGCTCGACGGTCAGCGTGGCGGCGAGCCCCAGGCGGGTGCCCATCACTTCCAGCGTCGCCGAGACGCGGATGCCGGGCGGTTCCGCGGTCAGCATCAGATCCGCAGGCAGCTTGCCCGCGGCGACCTTGTGCAACAGCCAGTTCACCGCATCGAGCGGCACACCGAGGCGCATCCGCGCCGCATTAATCAGGCTGCGCAGCAGGAACTCGGGGTGCGAGACCAGGTACGCAAAGCCGCTCTGAACGTCACTCAACGACAACACAGTCATGGCGGTACGCTATCGCAATCCGTCGATGAAGTCATGCCCCTTGCCGGGCCTGGCCACAGCCCTGACCAAGGTCCTGACCAAGGCCCTGGCTAAGGCCCGCCCAGCGCCTGACGCACCCCGTGGCTTCACCAGAACTTCATGGTTTTGACATTTGTCGCGATCGTCGTGCCTGTGATACCTGTGCTGTTTATGCAGTCGTCGGAAAGTCCAGACCAAGGAGAGGCTTCAAGCTGCCCCTGCCCTCCCCCCGACCCGGGGCGCGCACCGGCCGGTGGGTCCAGCGCCCCGACCGCCGCCGGGCCACCTCCGCCGATTCCGACGGCTCGTCACGTGGCGATCATCATGGACGGCAACGGTCGCTGGGCGCAGCAGCGCGGCCTGCTGCGGCTAGAGGGGCACAAGCAAGGCGCGCATGCCGTGCGCGACACGGTGCGGGCGGCGCGGCAGATGGGTCTGTCGGCGCTGACTCTTTACGCGTTTTCCGAGCAGAACTGGGGCCGGCCGCTCGATGAAGTGAGCGGGCTGATGCAGCTTCTGCACGACTACATCGTCGATGAGCGGAGCGAGATCCTAGAGAACGGCATTCGCGTCCGCACCATTGGCAACAGCGCCCGCTTACCCGCCTTTGTCCGTCGGCCGCTCGACGCGCTCATCGCCGAGACCGCCGGGCTGCGCGGCATGACGCTGAGCCTGGCCCTGTCCTATGGCGGACGCGAGTCGATCACCGATGCCGCGCGGGTCCTGCTGACTGCCGTGGCCGAAGGGCGCCTGCGTCCCGACGAGATCGATGAAGACATGATCTCTGCCGCGATGCAGACCGCGGATCTGCCGCCCGTCGATCTCATCATCCGCACCTCGGGAGAGCGCCGCATCTCGAACTTCCTTCTGTGGGAGGGCGTGCGGGCACTTTTTTACACCACACCGTGCCTGTGGCCCGACTTTCAGCGACGGGAGCTTTATGCCGCGCTGGAGCAGTGCCACTTGGTGCAGACGACCTCTTTACCGGCCGCGCCGACGACCTAGCGCGGGGGAACACGCATGTCCAATCTTGTTCAACGATTCCTGACGGCGGTCGTGGCCATTCCGCTTTTGATCGCGTCGATCAACTGGGGGCAGCCGTATGGCGTCTGGCTGTGGGTGCTGTTTGCACAGATCGCTGGGCTGCGCGAGTGGATGAACATGACCATGCCGAAAGAGCCGGTCTTCGATCGCGCCTTCGGCGTAGTGGTCGGCGTCGCGCTGGGCTCGCTTATCTGCTGGGTGCCGGATACCCGCGCGCTGCTCGGCGGCATCTGGGGCAGCACCATCGCCTGCTTCCTGTTCTTCCTGTTTCGCTATCGCCCGATCGAGACGGTGGCGGTGCGCGTGGCGGCGGCGCTGTGCGGCATCTTCTACGCTGGCCTCCTGATTAGTCCGCTCATGATGTTCAAGCTGCGCGCGGCGGGGGATGGCGCGGCGTGGATCTACATCTGCCTGTCTTCGGCCTGGCTGTCCGATACCGGTGCGTATTTCGCGGGGCGCTTCCTGTCGCCGTTTATCCCAGCCAAGCTGTGGCCGGCCATCAGCCCGAAAAAGACGATGATCGGCGGTGTCGGCGGTCTGCTTGGCAGCCTGGCTTCGCTAGCCGTCGCCAAGCTGTGGTATCTGCCGGCGCTGTCGTGGCTGGATGTGGTGTGCATCGCCGTGCCGGCCAACATCCTGGGTCAGCTCGGCGATCTCTGCGAGTCGCTGATCAAGCGCTCGGTCGGCGTCAAAGACTCCGGTGTGCTGCTGCCGGGCCACGGCGGCATGCTGGATCGGATCGATGCCCTGCTTCTCGTCGTACCCTACGTCTATCTGTACGCGCAGCTTCGCTTCTAAGCGGGGGCGCGCGGGATCTCATTTCTTCAGCATTCGAGGCTCGCGGCCATGGCGCCGATTCCACAGCTCTCTTCGGTTGGTCGATATAAAGATCTGACGCTGCTTGGGGCCGGAGGCATGGGGGCGGTGTATCGCGCCTATGACCCGTCGCTGGATCGCACGGTGGCGCTCAAGCTGGTGCTCTTGCAGCCCGGGCACAGCGAGCACAACCCGGAATATCTGGTGCGCTTCGAGCGCGAAGCCAAGGCCATCGCGCGCCTATCGCATCCCCACATCGTGCAGGTCTACGACTTCGGTCGCGACGAGGCGGGCAACCCCTACTTCGTCATGGAGCTGGTCAAAGGCAAGCCGCTGTCCTCGGTCAGCAAAGAGCGCGGACCGCTGCCACAGGCCGAGGTCATCGAGCTTGTCCGGCAAGCGGCGATTGGGCTGCAAGCGGCGCACGATGTCGGCATCGTTCACCGCGACGTCAAGCCGCACAACATGCTGGTCGATGAGCGCGGGGGCCTAAAGCTCGTCGACTTCGGCGTGGCGCGTGTTGCCGGCGGCGTCAGCGAAGGCATGACCGCGACGAACGAGGCCCTGGGCACGCTGCACTACATGGCGCCCGAGGTGCTGTCGGGTAAAGCGGTCGATGCGCGCGCCGATATCTATTCGCTGGGCTTGGTGATGTTTCATCTTTTGACCGGGCATCCGCCGTTTCAGGCCGATAGCGCGGTTGGCGTGGCGATGAAGCAGATCAGCGAGCCGCTGCCCGACATCAGCAAAGAAGTCCCCGGCGTCTCGGCCAGCCTGCGCAGCCTGCTTGAGCGCATGACGCAGAAAGAGCGCGATGCGCGTCTGCCGACCTGCGCCGAAGTGGTACGAGAGTGCGAGGCGGTGCAGAGCCAGCTCGATGCCACCGCGCCGAGCGATCTGCCGGCGGCGCTCATCGAGCGCAAGGCGCGTCAGCGGCGCGTGCTCTTGATCGCAGCCGGGCTGGGGATGAGCGTGGCGCTCGGTCTGCCGCTGGCCCTGTCGGGCCTGGGGGTTCGCAAGCGCAACAAGACCCTGCCCAAGCCACCGCCGCCACGCCCACCCGAGGGCCCGCCCCCGCCGCCGACGGCTGCGCCCCCCGCGGCCACCGACAAGCCCGCGGTGCCGACCACTGGTCCGGTGCGCGTCGCGGTCCTGCGCTTCAAAAACCTGGGCGCGGATCCCAGCTTGAACCTGCTCGTCGAAGGCATCTCGGAAGGCGTCACGACGGAGCTCAACGAGCTACGTGGCGACACCCCGGATCGCATCCAGCTACTAGAGCGCAACCAGTTCGACGAACAGAACCTGCCCGAGCTCAAGCGCGGCAAAGAAGAGTATATGGACCAGGCCTCAGTGGCGGCCGTGGGGCGCGTGCTCGGTGTCGAGGTGCTGGTGCAAGGTGCCTTCAGTCGCCTGGACGATCAGATGCGAGTCACGGCTCGCTTTAGCCGCGTCGATAGCGGCGAGATCCTCGACAGCATGACGCTGACTGCGCCGGGCAAGACGGGCGCGCAGATCTTCGCGCTGCAGGATCGCGTCGCTTCCGAGCTGCGCAGCCGAGTGACCAAGATCCTGCCGCGCTTGCGACCGGCCACGTCAGCCGTGCCGACCGTGCCGCCGACGTAAGTGCCGCCGCTTGCCGGCCGCTCGACGTCTTGCGAGGCGCTGCTAGCGTCCGTCTTCCAGGACCGAGCCGCGGTGATAGATGCGCAGGCGGCGCGTGGCTTCGTCATGGGCCATCGGGTGCAGGGCTTCGCGGGCCTGCTCGATCGAGATGAAGCCGAGCGAGCTGCGGATGACCTCGAAGGCTTTGGCGTGCTTTTCTTGCTGCTCGGGCGGGCCCTCAGACTCGGCGATCAGGAACTCCGCCTTGCGCTGCAGGTCGATGGCGCCGCGCACCATCAGCCGCTCGCGACACATCTGCGCCTTGGCCTGCCCGACATAGGCAATGAGCAGCGCCGCATCCTGCCAGTCGCACAGCCGCTGCAGCGTGTAGGGCGTGGCGAAGTACAGCGCTCCCGTCGAGGCGAGCGCCAGCGCATGGATCGAGTCGATGCCTTCTTCGCCCAGGCGCAGCAGATCCTGCTCGGTCATGCCATCGAGCACGAGGAGCTCAGCGCTGCCATTACTCGCCCGCTGTGCCACCTGCAGGTTGAAGGCGGCGGCGGCGCGACTGGTGATCTGACTGAGCACGCCTTCGCCGATCAGCGACACCAGCATGCCAAGCAGCATGTAGCTCGTCGGTCCTTTGAAGGGCTGCTGCGCCAGGACTGCACTGTCGTTGACCACCTGCGCCGCATCGCCGCTCGGCAGCGCGGGAATGGACTGATGCCACATCAGCGCGACCAGCAGCACCGCGGCCAGCACCGACAAGATCAGTCCGCGCAGGGCATAGGCAAACATGCGCGCACTGGTGTCACGGATCGAAGCGCGCACGGTTAGGCGACCAAAGCTCAGGCTGAACGAGGTCAGGGCGGCGCTGCCGGCGGCAATCGCCACCATGCGGGTCTGGCAGGCCAACATCGTGTCGTTATTGGCGACCACGCCCCAAGCAAAGATCGCCGAGGTGGCAAAGCCATAGAGGCAGGCGTGCTGCATCATCCGATGCTGCGCCTGCTCAGCGTGGCGCGACTCGATCAGCCACAGCTTCTGGATGCGCTCCGTGACATCCCCCTTCCAGCTGCGCTCGTGCGAGGTCCATGAGACGTGCTCGCCTTCCGCCTGCGGCAGGAAGCGATGACCCGAGCGCGGCGCCTGCTGCCACTTGGCGATCAGCGCAGCGCCGAAGGACAGAAGCAGCGGCATGGCGATCAGCGCCAGGAGGGTCAGCGCCAGACCCAGCGCGCGCTCCGACAAGATGTAGGTGGTCAGACCGTCGCCCGCTACCGCCAGCTTCGCCGCCGCTGCCGCCGCGGCATCGAGGGGCACGCCCGTGCACTCGGGCCGGGGCGGTGGGCCGCTGGGCAGCATCGACTTCAGGCCGCCGAGGATCGGCACCCAGCCCGGCCACTGCTGACCGCAGGTGCGCGGGACGATGACGATGTGCACCACAAGGAGCAGCATCGACAGCCACAGCACAAACAGGATCATCATGCCCAGCCAGTCGCTGACAAAGCGGGTCAAGCGCAGGACGAAGCGGCGGCGGGACTTGGCCGGGCTGCTCAGGCCAGCATCGCTGCGACCGGCTTGGGCGACGGGCTTCGCGGCAACTGCCGCATCGGCTGGGGGAGGGGGAGGAGAGTGGGCCATAAAGTCTCTTAGGGACTACGGTATCACGCTCGCCCCGCCGCTGGACAGCCGCTTCTGCGACGGGAAGGCTGGCGTACTTGGGCCGACTGCAAGCGCGGCGAGCGAGCCAACACCGAATGCGGCGCCGGACTGCTCCGGGTCAGCGTCCCTGCTTTGCAAGTGATCTGCCGGGGCGAATCTGCGATAGCTATCTACATGGGATCGCGACACGAGAACGTGTCGGTGTCGCCGGCTCTCCGCCGCTTGCCGGGGCGATCTCCCATCGAGAAATTCTTGCTGTTCGAGAGGCCGCTATGGGTGATGCCGCTGATTCGTCCGCTCTGCCCGCTGAACCGGGCGAAAGCTCCACTGCGAAAGCGAAACCGGACGAGGGGCTGCAGCTCGATCGCTTCGAGCCGACCGCCGAGCACGCCGACGAAAACCCCGGGGGCGGTCTTTGCTGCCACTACTGCAAGCAGCCGCTGGTCCACGAATTTTGGGAGCTCAACGGACAGCCGAGCTGCGAGTCGTGTCAGGTCGCGCTGAACGGGCACTTTACGGCTCCCATCCCGTGGTCGATCTGGGGGCGAGTCACCCTGTGGGGCGGCGGGGCGGCGCTCATCGGGACGCTGGTCTACTTCGCGGTCCTCAAGCTCACCGGCTACGAGCTGGGCTTGATTGCCATCGGCGTCGGACTCTTGGTGGGCGGCGCCGTGCGTCGAGCCTCGGGGTTTCGCGGCGGCTGGAAGCTGCAGGCGGCCGCCATGGCCTTTACCTACGCCTCGATCGTAAGCGCCTACATGCCGTCGGTGTACGAGGGTCTTGTGAAGGCGGAAGCCGACCACCAGGCCGGAGGCGAGAAGACCGCAGCCCCATCGAGCACCGCGACGCCGGCCCCTTCTCCGACGACGACACCCCCAGCCAAGACAGCCGCGCCGGAACAGCCCGCTGGGGGGGAAGCAGCCGGGCCAGCCAGCGAAAAGACGCTCCCAGCGGTCGGTGGTGGAAGCCCAGCTTCGGCCAAAAACCCGCCGGCAGCGGCAGCGCCCCACGTCGATACCAACCAGCCTGAGCGCGCGCCGCAGGAGATGGGCTTGGGCAAGATGCTGCTCAACCTGCTCTTCGCCGGCTTCCTCTTGTTCTTGTTCTCGGCCGCGGCGCCGATCCTGGCTGGCTTTCAGAACTTCATGGGCTGGATCATCATCGGCTTCGCGCTGTACGAGGCCTGGAAGATGAACCGTCGCCCACCGCTCGTTCTGCGCGGCCCACTGCCGGTGACCGTCCCTGCCCCGTCAGCTGCCGCGTCCGCGTCTTCGGATAGCGGGACCGACCCGGCCACTCCCTAGAGGTTCCCAGCATGGACGTCCCGGCGGCTTGTCGCAGCTGCAGCACTCCCCTGACCTCGGCCATGCTGGTCTGCCCGGGCTGCGCGGCCCTTTTGCACTCCGACGAGCTCAAGCGCCTGGTGGCTGCCGCCGAGGCTGCTCAAGCGGCTGGGGACCACGCCACCGCGCTCCTGCACTATCGCGGGGCGCTGCCGCTCTTGCCGGCGACCTCGCGTCAGCATGGCCTGTTGCGGTCGCGCATCGAGACGCTAAGCACGCAGACCGCGGCGGGCCCGACGCCCACCAGCCAGCCCAAGGCCGAGGTGCCGCCCTGGATCAAGCGCCTCGGTCCGCTCGGAGCCGCGGCACTCCTTCTGTGGAAGTTCAAGTTTCTGCTCGTCGCGCTGGCCTCGCACGCCAAGTTCTTGCTGCTCGGTCTGACCAAGGCCTCGACGCTGTTTTCGATGCTGCTGTCGATGGGCGCGTACTGGGCGCTCTATGGCTGGCGCTTCGGCGTGGGCCTGGTCGCCTCGATCTACGTGCACGAAATGGGGCACGTCGCCGCCCTGCGCCGCTTCGGCATGCCCGCCACCGCACCGATGTTCATCCCTGGGGTCGGCGCGCTCGTGCGCCTCAATAGCCATCCCGTCACCGCCGCTGAGAACGCTCGCGTGGGGCTAGCTGGGCCGCTGTGGGGACTCGGCGCCGCGATTTTTTGCTACGGCCTCGGCCTGCTGACCGGCGGGCCGACCTCGACCTGGAGCGCCATCGCGCGGGCCGGCGCCTGGATCAATCTGTTTAACCTCATGCCGATCTGGCAGCTCGACGGCGGACGGGGCTTCAGCGCGCTCTCGCGCTCGCATCGCTTCCTGGTGACCGCCGGCTTCGCGACCGCTTGGGCCCTGACCAGCGAGGGTCTTTTGGCCCTGATTAGCCTGATCGCGCTCACCGTCTGTTTCCGTCGCGATGCCCCAGAAAAAAGCGACGGGCCCATCACCCTGCGCTTCCTTGTGCTGACCGCTGCGCTCACCTTCTTGACCACGATCAAGGTCAAGACCTAGCCGCCGCCTTCCACCGCCGCCGCGAGCCGGTGCAGCCACTCCTCCAGGTTGGTGTAGCCGTCGCCGTCGTCGTCGCCCGCCGGGTCGGAAGGAAGCTGCAGCGGACGAGTCTGTGTCTGCCAGTTGGGCAGCCCTCCGACCTCGGCCGGGCTGTCGATGATCGCGCCGCCGTGCGTCCGCACCGATTCGACGATGCGGGCATCGACGGCATCGCGCAGCGCTGGAGTCGCCCCGACGCGCGGCAGCACAAAAGACAGCACCTCCGAAGCCGGTCGCAGCGACAGCGGCTGCACCCACACCCGCGCTGCCGTCGGGTCGGCAAGCGGCCGCAGCACCCCCGGATTGAACAGCGCCCGCGACAGCGGCTGACGGCCCGGCAGGTTGTCGTAAAGACCGACCTCGGTCGTCGCCGGCACATCCCACAGCACATCGCACAGCGGGATCGTCGCATTGCTGTCGGGCCCAGCGATAAGCACATTGCCCAGCAGGCTCGCCAGGCTCGGTCCTGAGTGCTCCGGATCGTCGAGGTGAATCGCCTCGGCCCCCGGGTTGTAGATGACGTTGTTGGCCAAAAGCGCGCTGACGTCGCCCTTTACGATCGGGTTGCGCAGGCGATTGTGGGCAAGCAGGTTGAAAAGCACGCTGATGCGCAGCCCGTGATCGCCCAGCAGCAGGCCCTTTGAGTGCTCGCCCTTGGGATGCAGCGAGTGCGACAAGTTCTCGGCGATGAGCGAGCTTGAAAAGGTGACATCGCGCACTGGGTTCCAGGTGCTGGCCCCCTCGTCAATCGCCCAGGTGAGCGAGCAGTGATCGACGACGACATCGTGCACCCCGTTCCCCCCGCCCGGCCCGCCATCGATGCTTAGGCTGTCGCGCCCGCCGGGGTCAGGCCCATCGGGATCGTCGCCGGCCCGGATACGCAAGTGCTGCAGCAGCACATCGTGCGTGGCGATGACCAAGCCCGCGCCAGCGAGGGTGATGCCAGGGGCCGGCGCGCTCTGCCCAGCAACCGTGACGTAGGGCTCGCCGATGACCATCGCCTCGCGACTTGTGATGACCCCGCCGATCTCGAACAGCACCGTGCGCGGCCCCGGCGTGCTCAGCGCCTCGGCCAGCGTCCCCGGTCCGCGCTCGGCCAGGCTGCTCACCCGCAGCACCTGCCCGCGCCGTCCAGCCGGCGTCGTCGTGCCAAAGCCCTCCGCCCCCGGGAACACCGGCAGCGCCCCCCGCAAGTCGCGCCGCGCATCGAGGATCGCCTCGCCCAGCTCTGCCCCACCACAACCGCACAAAAGCCCTAGCAGGCCGACCCCACTTGGCCACGCACCCCGCTTTGCCAGCATCGCTTTAGAGTACGCCGGTCGCTGAGTCGCGGCCGCTCCCCATCGCGTCGCTAGCGAATAATCGACGACACCTTGGCCGCTTGCGACAGCCGCACGCCGCTGTTGGCGCCGCTTGTGCCGCTGGTGCAGCCGCCGTTGGTGTGTACGCCGACCAGGTAGCCCTCGGCATCCAGCACCCCCGACCCCGACGAGCCAGGCAGCGTGTCGATGTCGGCGTAGCGCAGATAGTTGCCCGACAGTCCCTGCAGCTTGCCGGCTTCGATCTGCTTGGGCTCGCCGCTTGGGTGCTGGATGATGGCCAGGGTCGCGCTGTTCTTAGGATCCTGCGGCCGCATCTTGGTCACGCCGTAGGTGCCACCGGCGCTGCGCTCCAGCCGCACGATGGCGTAGTCGATGCCTTTTTTCGCGCCTTCTTCAACGACCGCTTTGATCTTGAAGAACTCCTGCGGGCCCACACTCGTGCTGCCCGCCTTGCGCTCGTAACCCAACACGACGTAGTGCCCCACCGTCGAAGAAGACACGCAGTGACTCGCCGTCAGGAACAGGTCATTGCCGATCAGCGTCCCGCTGCAGTACTTGCCGCCCGTCGGTGTGTTCTTGCTGCTCATCGCCCCGACCGCGCCCTTGTACTTCTTCACGTAGGTCTGCGACACCCCCAGCCGACCGTCGTAGCTGTTTACGTGCTGCAGGTCGCGCGTACCGCACAGCGTCTCTTCGCTCCCGCCCAAAAGCCGCGCCTCATCGAGCCAGTAGTGCTCCACGTCACGCAGCTTGCGCAGAAACTCCGGATGCGCCGTCCCCACCGCTGCCGCCTCGACCGCCGGCCCCTCCCCCGTCTCGTCCGCCTCTAGCTCAGGCCCCCCGCAGGCGCCCAGCGCCATCGCCGCACTCGCTCCAAGCACCAGCCCAACCGTCGCTGCCTTCATCGCACACTCCTTGTCGCTTGTCCGTCCGCCGGCCACACCACGCGGCCCACTCCCTCCCTATGAAAACCCCGTGCCAAGCCCGCCCCGCGCAGGTCTCCGTCGAGCACGCCCAATCGCAAGCGTCCCCCGGTCTCCCAACCGGCGGGAATTCCCCCCCACACCTGCTGGCCGGAACCCGCAGCGTGGCCGGGCGCGACGGCCCGGCTCGTTGGGCGCTAAGCCCGGGGGGGCGGATACACGACGTGCCCGGTTTCTCGTGACAGGAAGCGCAGCGCTCGCTCCAGCGTGCCGACGCTGGCCATGCCGCTCTGGCGCAGCGTGGGCAGGTCGATAAGCCGCGTTAGGCTCAGCTGATCCAGCGTCGGCTTGTAGGCCCGTCCGCCCTCGTAGTAGTGCGACAGCAGGCCCTTGACGTCGCGGCGAGCCTCGGGATCGCCATCAAAGCGGGCCTCGGCGCGCAGCCCGGGACGCTCTTGGCCATCCGGGTCGATAAGCGGCTTTCCCGCCATCTGGGGTAGGCAAGGCAGGAACCAGGCCTCGTACTCGCACTTGGCCAGCACCACCGCCGCTGGAAACGGCAGCGCGGCCTGCGCCAGCCAGCCCGCCGCCTGCGGTCCCCGCGTGGCCGGGCAGCCGTCGTCTTCGTCGCGCAGGATCAGCGCCCCGGCGCAGTCCGGCTTGCTGCGCAAGAGCACACAGGTCTTGTGGAAGCCCGCCTCCGTCGACAGCGCTAGGCCGCGCAGCGCCTCTTTCCAGATGCGCTCGGGCGAAAGCCCCAGCTCGGCCCATAGCCGCGTCACCAGGTTCAGCGCCGCCTTCACCTCGCCGTGGCCCTCTCCTACCAGATACAGCTTGTTGCGCAGGCCCGCCATGGCGCTGCTCCTAGCCCTCGGCCGCCGTCGGCGCCGCCTGCCGCAGCCCTTCGCTGCGCAGCAGGTCACTTGTCGAAAGCAGGTGCTTGCGCACTAGCTCGCGCTGCGCCGGGTCCATCGGGCCCACCGTCGTTGTGCCGTGGCGCTCGACCACCAGCAGCTGATCGACATCGAACAGATCCAGAAGCTCTGGACTGTGCGTGCTGATCACGATCTGCGAGCGCTGGCTGGCCTCTTTGATGAAGTCGAACAGCACCGGCAGCGCCCCCGGATGGACCGTCAGCTCGGGCTCCTCAATGCAGATGAAAGGCGGCGCCGGGTCTTGCAAGAGCGCCGTCAAAAGGCCCGCCAGCCGCAGCGTGCCGTCCGATTCCTGCGTCGTGTCCAGCCAGGTGTCCCCCCCGTGGCAGAACTCCACCGCCAGGTAGCCGCCGACTTGGTTGACGCGATAGTCGGTGATGTCGCCGACCACGCGACCCAAGGCCGCGATCAGATCCCGCCCCGCGGTCGCCTTCTTCAGCCGCCGCAGCACCGAAGTCCAGTTCGTGCCGTGCTCGTTTAGCGGCTGCCGCAGCGGATCCGGCTTCTGCGGCGGACGCAGCTCATTGGGAAACAGGCTGTAGAAGCAGGCGGCGCGAAGTTCGCGAAAGGGGCGATCGTCCTCAAAACATGCCGGTGCTGCCAGCCGCCGCGGTCCGGTATTAAATGGCTTCGTGCCCTTGGGAACCGCGAGCTGAATGCCGCGCTGCCAATAATGGGCGATCGGCCACTCTCCATTCTGAACGGGAATCGTCGCGTAATAGTGCTCATATTCCACCTCGAAGTCGGCCTCGCCCTCGGGTATCAGGCTGAACTTCCAGCTTACTTTTACGCCCTCGAAGGTGTACTCGGCACCGACTTGCAGCGCGGCATTCGGGGCGCTGCCGCGGCGCTTGATGCTGGGCAGGCCCCCGCGCACGCTCAGCGCCTGCTCCGCGTTCTGCTGAACCGCGTCGCGCAGGAATCGGATCAGATCGATGATGCTGCTCTTGCCGGCGGCGTTTTGGCCGACGAGGACGTTGACTTGCCCCAGCGGGATCTCGACCCCTTCGCCAAGGCTGCGGAAGTTGCTGGCGAACAGCTTGCGAATCATGCGTCACGCTCCGCGCGGGAGGAGGGCCTGACTACTTGGCTTTGGGCTTGGCGGCGGTGGGCTTGGCGGCGGGCTTGCCGGCGCGCGGGCGCTTGAACTGGGCCAGGCCCTTAAGGACGCTGGCGTTGTCGCGGTTGGCGGCGCGCAGCACCGACAACGCGGTGATGTAGCGGCTGTAGCGACTCGACTGATCTTCCATGAAGGTGCGGTGCAGCGTCTTGTAGGTGCGCTCGGCTTCGAGATCGGCCTGGCGCTGGGCGCGCTGCGCTTTCAGATCGGCTTCGATCTGCTTCACGTCGATGCCCAAGCCCGAGATCTTGTTGGCTTTGAGGAAGCTGACAAAGCCCTCCAGCTGATCGTCAAAGGTCTTGGGAACACCAGTAATCGGCTTGCTCTTGGCCATGGAACGCTCCTTTGGGTAGGCGAACGCGTGCATCCTAGCGATGACCTGATCGCCTGTCCAAAGAAACCTATGGCATCGCCGAAGAACCTGATTGCCCAGCCGAAGAAACGCACTGTGTCTTGAGAGAACAAAATCATGGCTAGGAATCACTGGATCGCCTAACTGTTGAACGCAGTAGCCTCGCACGGCGATGAGTTTACTATCCGGGGCGATCCAAATATGGCATCGGAGAGCGGGGTCGGCTCGTCTGGTTCCTGCATCGATCCCCGGGGCGACCGCTGCGTCGGCTACACCGGCTGCGTCCCCCCCGACGAAAAAAAAGCCCCCCGACGCTTCGATGGGGCGTCGGGGGGCCGAGTCTTGGAGGCGCCGGGAGTCGAACCCGGGTCCGAAGATGCTTCACAGGGGCCACTACGTGTGTAGCCGGTATTTGATTCACCCTTTGCGGCGCCTACCGGCGAGCCCCGCTTCGGGCTATTCCGTCTTTGGTTTCGCCCTCCTAGCGACGGACATCTAGGAGCGCTAGCCCGGCTATTTTGACACCCCGTCCCGAGTCACGGACCCTACCCGAGGGAGGCGGCTCTCTTACTGGGTATTAAGCAGCGAGAGCGTACGCGTTATCGTTCGCGTTTATGCTTTTCCGGTGGATTTACGAGGTAACGGAGCCTCGACACGCGACCGTCTGCGGAGTTCACCCCCGTCGAAACCGTTTCGCCCCCTTTCGGGTGCACAAGACGGGGACAGGATAGGGACCGCGCCCGCTCTCGTCAATAGCCGCGGCGACCTGTACACTCACCCTATTCTGATGTCGCAGTCCGCCTCGCCATCGGCCTCCCCTAGCGGTCCATCTGCGCCCTCGTCCTCGCCAGACGGGGCTGCGGGGCTGGCGACGCGCTTGCCGACGGTGCGGGCGGCGATCCAGCGGGTGCGACGACGGCTGCGGCTGTGGCGGGCGCTGCAGCACGGCGTGTATGGCCTGGTCGCCGGCGGAGCCCTGCTGTGGGGCGCGACGCTGGCCTATCGCTTCGGAGCGCTGTCGTCCCCCCAGCTACAGCGCCTGGGCTTCGTTTCTGGCGGGCTGTTCTTCGTCGGCATGCTGGTCGGCGCGCTGCGTCGCATCGATCCGCTGACCATCGCGGCGCGCATCGATCAGAGCCACGCGCTCTACGACCGCTTGTCGTCGGCGCTGCAGTTTATGGGCGTGGGTAGCACACCGCCGCCTTCGCCGCTGGGTCCCGAGGCTGCCCTGCGCGAGCTGGCCATCGCCGATGCCGAGCAGGCTGCCCGCAGTGTCGAGGCCCGACGGGCGGCGCCGTTTGTCCGGCCGCAGCACCTGGGCCTGATTCCGCTCCTTGGGCTGCTGTCGCTGTTTTCGCTGTGGATTCGCCTGCCGCGTCCAAGCGTGACCCCGCCTACCGTCGTGGCTGCGCCGTCTGCCCCCGAAGCCCGCCTGCTCGTCGACCCCGAGCTCATCGCCCCGGAAAAAGACGAGCTGGCTCGCCTGCTGGCCGATGCCGAAGCGCGCGGCGACGAGGAAGCCGCTGCCATCCTGCGCGAGCTGCAGAAGCTCTTAGAGCAGGTCGAGCGCGGTGAGCTGACGCGCAAAGAAGCGTTCGACAAGCTGTCCGAGCTGGAGCAGCGCCTGCTGCGCGGCAAAGACGGCGCGCTGGAAGAGCTGAAAGAAAAGCTGCGCAAGGCCGGCAACGAGCTGTCGGAAGCCAAGCTGACCCGCGAGCTGGGACAGGCGCTGGCCAAAGAAGATCTGGCCAAGGCCCAGGCCGAGCTCAAAAAGCTAGCCAGCGAAGCGATGTCGCGGGCCCAGAGCGAAAAAGACAAGAGCGACCGCCAGGCGATGGCCAAGGCGTTTGAGCGCGCGGCGCAGGGCCTAAGGCAGAACGACGCCCAGAAGTCGTCGCCGCCCGAGAGCGAGGCCGATAAAGCGCGGGCCGAAGAGCGCGCCCGACGCATGAACGAGCTGCAGGCCGAAGAGCGCCGCCTCAAGCAGCAGCTGGAAAAGAACCCGCAGGATGCCGAGGCCAAGCGCCGCTTGGAAGAGGTTCAGCGCGAGCTTTCGCAGCTCGCCGAGCAGGCCAAGCGCGAGCAGGAAGAGCGCCGCGCCGAGGCGCAGAAAAAAGACGAGTGGCAGGGCAAGACGAAGGAAGAAGAGCGCACGCGCCGCTCGCAGGAGCTGCAGGAAGAGGAGCGGCGCCTCAAGAAAAAGCTGCAAGAGAATCCGCAGGATGAAGAGAGCGAGCGGCGCTTAAAGAAAGTCCAGCGCGAGCTAGAGCAGCTTGAGCGCGAGAAGCAGGAGCGCGAGCAGGCGCGACGCGAGCTAGAGCAGCTTGAGCGCGACATGCAGAAAGCCGCGGAAGAGATGCAGAAGCAGCTCGACCGCATGTCGCCGGAGCAGCGCAAGGCGCTGGAGAAGATGATGGAAGACATGCAGCGTCTGCAAGAGCAGCTTCGCCGCATGGGCCAGGGCCAAGGCCAGCAGGGGCAAAACGGACAGCAGAAGCCGGGGCAGGGGCAGCAGGGACAGGGGCAAGGTGGGCGCGGGCCGGTGACCATCGCCCTCGGGTCGATTAAGCAAGTGCTGCGCCGCGTCGGACGGACCGGCCAGGGCCAAGGACAGCAAGGACAGCAAGGACAGCAGGGGCAAGGTCAGAACGGTCAGGGACAGCAGGGCCAGGGCGGCCAGGGCTCGATGAAAGACTTCATGAACCGCGCCAAAGGCCAGGGCCAAGGGCAAGGACAGAACGGCAGCGGCGACAGCGACGTGCTGATCGAGGGTGAAGGCCAGGGCAAAGACGGGCAGAGCATGGTCCTTCTGGGCCAGGGCAACGACCCGGTGCTCCTGCCTGGCCTTGGCATGGGCAAAGGCGGCGGCGGCGAAAAGGGCCAGAATCCCGGATCGGGCGGCCCAGGGAATCAGCCCGGCGGCGAGCGGCCCGGCACCCAGCACGACCCCAACCTCACCGGCGACGTCACGCAGATCGACAGCAAGCGCCGCCTGACCCGCGTCTACGGCAAAGAGGGCGCGGGTCCGACGCGGTCCGAGACCATCCTCGGGGCCGCCGAGAAGGGGTTCGCCTCGCAACCGTATCGCAAGGTCTACGGCGACTACACCGCGGTGTCGGAGCGCGCCATGACGCAGCAGCGCGTTCCCCCCGGCTACCGCTTCTACGTGAAGCGCTACTTCCAGATGATCAAGCCGCGAGAGTAAGCCGGCCAAGCAGCGCCAGCCCGGAAGCAGCGGCCCCCATGACCTGTTTGAGAGGGCCAGCTCGCACAAACTTCGACGCAATCGACACACACGACGCGCAGACAAGTCAGGGGAGCCAGGGAGACGGATATGGACGACAAGGCGGCAGGTGGGGCGGTAGCAGGACCGGAACAGATGCGCGAGCAGGTCGAGCGCTTTCGCCAAAAGGTGCAGCGGCTGCGCACCGCCATCGCCGAGGTCATCGTCGGACACGACGAGATCGTTACTGGCGTCCTGGTTGCGCTCTTAAGTGGCGGTCACGTCCTTCTGGAAGGCGTGCCCGGCCTGGGCAAGACGATGCTGGTGCGCACGCTGGCCGAGGCCGTCGATCTGACGTTTTCGCGGCTGCAGTTCACTCCTGACCTGATGCCCGCCGATATCCTGGGCACCAACGTCCTCGTCGAAGAAGCCGGCACCGAGGGGACGCGGCGGCGGTTCGAGTTTCAGCGCGGGCCGATCTTTGCCCACATCGTGCTGGCCGATGAGATCAACCGCGCTACGCCCAAGACCCAGTCAGCGCTGCTCGAAACGATGCAGGAACAGACGGTGACGGTGGCCAAGACCACCTATCAGCTGCCGTCTCCCTTCTTCGTTCTAGCGACGCAGAACCCGCTGGAAATGGAAGGCACCTACCCGCTGCCGGAAGCCCAGCTGGATCGCTTTTTCTTCAAGCTCAAGGTCGAGTTTCCGTCGCGGCAGGCGCTGCACACGATCCTGGATCGCACGACCAGCGAGCGGCCGGTGCACGCTCATAAGGTCATTGGCGGCGACGAGCTTTTGGCGCTGCGAGCGCTGGTGCGGCAGGTGCCGGTGGCGCGATCGGTGCAAGACTTCGCGGTGCGCGTGCTGCGCGCGACCCATCCCGAGGCCGGGACGACTCCGACGAGCGGCAAGCCAGAAGCCAAGCCCGGCAAGGGCGAGCGCGATCCGGTGCGCCGCTATGTCCGCTACGGCGCCTCGCCGCGGGGGGCACAGGCCCTGCTTCTGGGCGCCAAAGTGACCGCACTCCTCGATGGTCGCTTCGCCGCTTCCTGCGCTGACGTGCAGCGCGTCGCCCGTCCCGCCCTGCGCCATCGCCTGATCCTCAACTTCGAAGGCCAGGCCGAGGGCGTCGATCCCGATGACATCATCGGCGCCATCCTGGAGCGCACACCCGAGAACGCGCCCGATCTGCCGGCCGCAAGTCCGACCCCGGCCGCCCGCCCGGCCTAAGTCTGCCGCCCGCTGACCATGGCCCTACGCGACGAACAGAGTGCAGCCGAGAGCGGCTTCGATCAGGCCTTCCTGAAGAAGCTTGAGTACCTGCACATTGTCGCCAAGAAGGTGTTCACCGGCCGCCTGCGAGCCGAGCGCCGCTCGCGCAAGACCGGAGCCGGCATCGAGTTCGCTGACCATCGCCAGTACACCCCCGGCGACGATCTGCGCTACCTCGACTGGGCGGTCTACGGCCGCATGGATCGCCTGCTCTTGCGCCTGTTCGAAGAAGAAGAGGACCTGTACATCTACATCCTGGTCGATGCCAGCGAGTCGATGCGCCTGGGAGCAGCGGGCGACGGTCGGCCGCTGTCGGTCGCCGGGCGCGATGGACGAATCGCCAAGCTCGGCTATGCCTCGCAGGTCGCAGCCGCGCTGGCCTATGTCGGCCTCTCGAACCTCGATCGCGTCGCGCTGTATGCCTTTTCCGAGGGCATGCAGGATCAGCTACCCGCGGCGCGCGGCAAGGGTCGCATCTTCAAGGTCTTCGACTTCCTGTCGGGCCTGGTGCCCGGCGGCCAGACCGATCTGCGGGCCGCGATCTCTGAGTTTGTCCACAAGACGCGGCGCCGCGGCGTCGCCGTCGTGCTGTCCGACTTCTACGACCACGCCGGCTATGAAGAGGCGCTGAACCTCTTGCGCTATCACCGCTTCGAGCCCGCCGTGATCCAGATCGTCGACCCGCGCGAGGCCCAGCCGACGCTGCGCGGCGATCTTGAGCTCGCTGATATGGAGACCGGCGAGCGGCGCCAGGTGACGCTGACCGATGCCATGTGCGCCGCCTACGCCCGCGCCCACGCCGAGTACTGCCAGACGCTAGAGACCTACTGCGGTGCGCGCGGAATTGGCTATCTACGCGCAAACACGGACGTGCCGTTTGAAGATCTGATGTTACGCGTACTGCGCGAGGGGGGCTTCCTGCGATGACCCTGCTTGGTCTCGCCGCGCAGCAGCTTGGGCTGATCTTTGCCATCGCTGGGATCGGCCTGACGACGCTGTATCTGCTGAAGCAGCAGCGCCGGCGCGTCGACGTCCCGTTTATTCGGCTGTGGCAGCAGGTGCTGCAGCGCAGTGAAGCGACCAGCTGGTGGCGACGGCTGCTGCGGCTGCTCTCGCTGCTCATCCAGCTTGTGGTGCTGGCCCTGCTTGTGCTTTCGCTTGGCGATCCGCGCCTGGGGCGCAGTCAGCGCGGTCGCACGCTGGTGCTTCTGATCGACGCCTCGGCCTCGATGCAGGCGCGACTCCTAGCCGGAAGTGGTCGCGAGCTGAGCCGGCTGCAGGCGGCGCAGGCGCAGGCGCGCGACTTTGTCCGTGCGCTGGGCGGCGATGATCTGGCGGTGGTGGTGGCCCTCGATGGCCAGCCGGCTCCGCTCGGTGGTCTGTCCTACGACGAGCACGAGCTATTTGCCCAGATCGATGGCGTAATCCCGCGCGATACCGGAGCCGACCTGCCATCGGCGCTTGAGCTTTCGCGAGCCCTGCTCGCTGGGCGGCCAAACCCCACGGTGGTGCTGTTTTCAGACGGCGGCTTTGAGGCTTCGAGCCTGGCCTCGCTTGGCACGCTGCCTTCCGCCGGCATCGATGTCCGCTTCCAGCCACTGCCCGCCGTCGCGACGGAAAAACCGGGGAGCGTGCGCGGCAATGCCGCGATCTCGGCCCTGTCGGTGCGTCGCTATCGTCGCAATCGCCTGAGCTACGAGGTGCTGGTCCGGCTGCTGTGGTTCCCCGAGCCGATGCGCTCGGGCATCGCCCGCGATGGCCAGGCCCTGCCGACGACGCCGCAGCGCGCGACGCTGGAGCTACGACAAGACGGCGAGGTCGTAGATGTCCAGACCCTGGATCTGCCGCCCGGCCAGGCCGTCGAGCGCATCTACAACAACCTGTCGGGGGCCGGCCGCAACATCGAAGCGCAGATCAAGCTGGCCACGCCGGGCGCCGTCGATATCCTGCCGCTCGACGACCGCGCCTTCACCGTCCTGCCCGAGCGCCGGCAGCAGCGCGTGCTGATTGTGACGCGCGGCAACCTGTTTCTGGAAGGGGCGCTCTTGGCCACCGGGGCCGGTGAAGAGAATCACCTGATCGTTGAGCGCGTCGCCCCCGCCGCCTATGACCCAGCTCGCGCCGAGCGCTACGACGCCATCATCTTCGATGCCTACACGCCCAAGGCACCGCCCAATGCGCACGCTATCTACCTGGATCCGCAGGGTCCCGACAGCCCCTTCCCCGTTGCTGGAACCGTGAAGTCGCCGCTGCTTACCGATGTCGATACCGCCCATCCGGTGCTGCGCTGGGTGTCGCTCACCGACGTCAACATGAGCCGAAGCTCAGCGTTTACGCTGCAGCCAGGCGACCGCCCCCTGGCCAGCATGTTCAAGCAGTCGCTGGTCGTGGCGCGCGAAGAGTCGAGCCGCGTCGGTCTGCGCCGCAGCCTGGCCCTGGGCTTCGATCTAAGGCAGAGCGATCTGCCGCTGCGGGTGGCGTTTCCGCTGCTTTTGATGAACGCGCTCGACTGGTTCGCCGGCGAGGTCGATGAAGACCTGGGCAGTCGCCGCACCGGCCAGATCTGGCGCATTCCGCTGCCGCGCCTCGCGGGATCGGCACGCGGCGCTGGCACGGGCCTCCTCACCTCAGCCAGCCTGCTTTTGCCCGATGGTGAGCTGCTGACGACGCCGGTCAGCGAGGGCTACGCCCTGCACTTTGGTCAGCGGGTCGGCTTCTATGAGATCTCGCGGCCCGACGGTGTACCCGCTCGCTTCGCCGGCAACCTCAGCGACCCCACCGAATCGGCGGCGCTCTTGCGCAGCGACTTGCGGGTCGGCGAGACCACGCTGCGTGCGCCCGAGCCCGGCGAGCGTGCGCTGCGCCGCGTGCTGTGGCCGTATCTTCTGCTCGCCGTGCTGGCCCTGATTGCCCTTGAATGGTGGAGCTATCACCGCAGGTGGACGGTATGAGCGCCCTGCGCGAGCTTGGTCTTTCGTCCGCTCAGCTCCCCTGGATCCTTGCCGGATACATCGGGCTGTCCGGGCTGGCTTCTGCCCTGGCGTATCGTCGCGGTGGGCGACGGCTGCTCCTGCTGACGGCGCTCAGCCTGCTCGCCAGTCTGGGCCTGTTCTTCGGCGGCGCAGCGCTGCTTGGCCAGCCCCCGGCCTGGCTTAAGAGCGGTCTGCGCTTGGCCGGTACCGCCCGCGTCGATCCGCGGGCTCTGGCCTTTAGCATCAGTGCGAGCCAGATCCTGGTCATCGAGCGACCGCTGGCGCTGCTCTTGCTGTCGCTCCTGCCTTGGCTGTGGCCGGCGCTTGCGACCTCGCTGACCGACATGTCGCGGACCCAGCTTGGTGCGCAGCTTGCGGTGCGCAGCCTGCTCGTGCTCTGCGTCAGCTTGGCGCTGTCGCAGCCCGCCCTGCTCGGCGATCGCACGCGCGTCTCGACGGTGGCCCTCGTCGATGTCTCGCACTCGATCAGCGATGCCCAGATCGCGCAGGCCGCGGCCCGAATTGACGAGCTGCGCCGCCTCAGTCGTGAGCGTGGCGACGATCTGCACGTCGTGACCTTCGCCGGTCGGCCCGGGGTGCTGCCCGCGCCGCGCAGTCCCAGTGAGCCGACAACGGTCGAGACGCTGCGTGGACCAGCCGGTCATCGCGAGGCAGCACAAGCCTGGCTGCGCCCTGACAGCAGCAACCTGCAGGCCGCGCTGCAGCTGAGCTATGGCCTGCACGCCCCCGACACGCTGCGCCGAGCCGTGCTGTTCACCGACGGAAATCAGACCGAAGGCGACGTGACCTCAGAGGCCCTGTCGGCGCGACGGCGCGGCGTGCGCGTGGGTTACTTCCCGCTCGCCGCGGAAGAAGCCGCCGAGGTGCTGGTCCGCGATCTGCGCCTGCTCAGCGACACCACCGAAGCGACGCAGATCAAGGTCGGGGCCCCGTTTACTCTCGAAGGCGAGATCTATTCCAGCGTCGCTCAGCGCGTCCGCGCCACGCTGATTCAGAGCGGCATTTCTGGCGAGCGCGAAAACCCAGGCGATGGCCATCGCGATCTCGATCTATTGGCTGGTCGCAACCTGGTGCGCTTCCGCAGCCAGATCGACAGCGCCGGCGTCACCAGCTATCGCCTGCAGCTTGGCGCGGTGCCGGGGGCCCCCTTCGCGGATCGCTTTGCCAGCAACAATCAGGCGCTCTTGCCGCTGTTCGCGCGCGGTCGGCCGCGCATCCTTTACATCGAGGGCGAAAACGCTGCGAAGAGCTATCTGGCGCAGGCGCTGACCCGCGAAAACATCGAGGTCGAGACGCGCGGTCCCTACGGTCTGCCGAGCCGCGCCAAGGATCTGCTGGGCTTTGATCTGCTGCTCATGTCCGATGTGTCGGCGACGCTGGTCAGCCAAGCGCAGATGGGGGCCATCGAGAGCTACGTCCGCGACTTCGGCGGCGGCTTCATCATGGCCGGTGGCGAGAACAGCTTTGGCTCGGGCGGCTATCAGGGCACGCAGCTGGAAAAGGTGCTGCCGGTGCGCTTCGAGCAGGAAAAGAAGCGCGATCAGCCGACGCTGGCCCTGATCCTGGCGATCGATCGCTCAGGCTCGATGAGCGGTCGCAAGCTGGAGCTCGCCAAGGATGCGGCTCGCGCCACGGCCGAGATGCTGGGGGCCGATGATCTGATCGGCGTCGTGGCCTTCGACAGTCAGGCGATGCCGCTTGTCCGCTTGCAGCGGGCGCAGAACCGCGTGCGCATCAGCAGCGACATCGCGCGCCTCACCGCGGGGGGCGGCACGCAGCTTCTGCCACCGCTGCAAGAGGCGTATCAGCAGCTCGCCGCGGCCACCGCCAAGATCAAGCACGTCATCCTGCTCACCGACGGGCAGGCCGAATACCAGGGCATCTTAGAGCTGGTCAATCAGATGGTGGCGCAGAAGATTACGGTGTCCACCGTCGGCGTCGGCTCGGGCGCGGATCAGACGCTGCTCACCGCCATCGCCGAAAACGGCGGCGGTCGCTTCTACTACACCCAGGACGAGAGCTCGATCCCCAAGATCTTCACTAAAGAGACGACGCAGGTCGCGCGCTCGGCCCTGGTCGAAGATCGCGTGCGGCCGGTGGTCGCCAAGTTCGTCGAGCTTCTGGATGGCGTCGGCATCGAGAGTGCACCAGCGCTGCGCGGCTATGTGTCGACCAAGGCCAAGCCGATGTCCGAGGTGATCTTGGTGTCGCCGCAGGGCGAGCCGCTGCTGGTGCGCTGGCGGCAGGGTCTGGGTCAGGTGGTGGCGTTCACCAGCGACGTCAAGAATCGCTGGGCGGTAGACTGGCTGCGCTGGCCGGGCTACGCGCGCTTCTGGGCGCAGCTTGTGCGCTCGTCGATGCGTCACGACAGCAAGAACCGTGGGCCGGGTTATCAGTTAAGCGCCGCTGCCGTTCCGCCCTATGTCCAGGTGCGCGTCGATGCCATCTCTAGCGATGACCGCTTTGTGTCGGGCCTGGATACCCAGCTTGAGATCTTCGACAACAGCGAGGGACGCGCGACGGGCTCAGCGCTGGGCGGGGCGGCCTCGGCGAGCACGCTGAAGCAGGGTCCAATCCTGACGCTGCCCCTGCCGCAGACCGCGCCCGGTCGCTACGAGACCGAGGTCTATCTGCCGCGCACTGGCGCCTTCATGCTGCGCGCCGTGCATCGCGGAGCCAGTACCCCAGCCGGCCCGGGTCCGGTAGTCGCCGAGTCGTGGGGCACGCTGTCGCTGTCCTACTCGCGCGAGTACCTGGCGCTGCCCCCCGATCAAGATCTGCTCGACCGCATCGCCCAAGCCACCTTTGGGGCCCGCTACGAGCGCGCCGAGCAGGTGCTGTCGCGCGGTGAAGAGACGCTGCGCTACCTGCGCCCGCTGTGGCTGTATCTCGTCGGCGCGGCGATCGCGGTGCTGCTGCTGGATGTCTTTTTGCGGCGGGTGCGGCTGTTTGGCTATCGCCGCTTGACGCTGTAGTCACAGGTCGCGCTATCGCCCCTGCGCGACTCTGCTTTCCTGTCGGGCGCTT
Organism: uncultured Myxococcales bacterium; assembly: GCA_937952145.1. Classification (GTDB taxonomy): domain Bacteria; phylum Myxococcota_A; class Polyangia; order Palsa-1104; family JAEUJZ01; genus JAEUJZ01. The sequence goes on along the minus strand of CALFYE010000226.1, from coordinate 19,749 downwards.
AGCTATTCGGGCGACGATGCACGGTCGCAGCGGCGGCTTGATCGGTGGCCAGCATCACCACCTCGCTGATGTTGACGTGGGCCGGGCGCGACACGCAGAACAGCACGGCCTCGGCAACATCGGCGGCGGTCATCGGCGTCATGCCTTGATAGACCGATCGCGCGCGCTCGGCATCGCCGCGGAAGCGCACGACGCTGAACTCGGTCTCGACCATGCCGGGCTCGACGCTCGATACCCGCACCCGCGTCCCCAATAGATCGTGCTTTAGGCACTCGCCCAGCATCCGCACCGCGGCCTTGCTGGCGCAGTAGACGTTGCCGCCGGCGTAGGCCTGCTGCCCGGCGATCGAGCCGATGTGCACGATGTGTCCTGCATCGCGCACCACCATCTGCGGCAGCACGGCGCGGTCGATGTACAGCAGGCCCTTGACGTTGGTGTCGAGGATCTCGTCCCATTCCAGCGGATCGCCGTCCTGCAGCTTGTCGCGGCCGCGTCCCAGGCCGGCGTTGTTGATGACGATGTCGAGCGCCGCGAAGTCCGGCGGCAGGCCGGAAAGAAGCTCCGCGATGGCGGCACGGCTGCGGACATCGAGCGCGACCGGGTGAACCCCTAGCGCGCCCGCTTGCATCAGGGTTTCTACTTGACCAGCCAGCCGCTCGCGTCGCCGCGCCGCCAGTACCAGGCGGGCGCCGTTCTGCGCAAAGGCCAGCGCACAGGCTGCGCCGATGCCGCTGGAGGCGCCGGTGATCAGCACCGTGCGACCAGACAGACAGGGATAGATGGGAAAGCGCTGCGGAGAGATCGTGGCGGACATGGCCGCGCATGATAGCAGCGGCCGGGCTATTTCTTGTCGGCTTGACCCGCCGCCTTCAGCACGGCGCGGACCTCGGCGAGCAGGGGCTTGCCGACCTTGGGCTGCACCATCCGCACGTAGGAAGCAAAGCCCAAAAGATACGCGCGCAGATCCTTGCGACCACGCGCCTGCGCCGAAAGCCCGTCGTGTTTGACGTTGTGCAAGAGGGCCCGGAAGGTGTGGCGCGCCGCGCGCGGGATGTTCAGGCCGCTGTTCACAACGATGCCAGTGATGCGCTGCTGATTCTGCGGACGCAGCACGCGACGCTTGCCGGTGTTTTCGACGAAGCCTTCCTGCTGACAGACCTGATCCACCCACCACGAGAAGCGCCCGATGCCACGCTCGGGCACGGCCTTAAACGAAAACGTCAGATCGTCGGCGTAGCGCGTGTAGTTGCCGCCCAGCCCGCGAGCCAGGCCGGTCAAGCGCGCATCGAGCCGCCGACACAGCAGGTTGGCAATCGCCGGCGAGGTCGGGGCGCCCTGCGGCAGCACGCCCGGCCACACCACATAGCCATCAGCCAGCTTGCCGCGATGGGTGCAAAGACCGGCCAGCAGGCTCGCCACTTCCGACGAGTAGCCGATGCGGCAGAACAGACCGCAGACGCGACGGAAGTGAATGGTCGGAAAGAAGTCGCGCAGGTCCATCTTGAGGACCAGGCTGGCGCCGACGTGCGGCTTGGCGTTGCTGAGCACCGAGCGGCCGCGGACGAAGCCATGGCTGGCCGCATGCGTCGGCAGCTTGGCCAGGATCTCATCGAGGATGCGGCGCTGAAGCTTCTTGAGCGAGGCACGGGGAGCGCTGATCGTGCGCGTGCCGCCACTGGCCTTGGGGATCGAAAACTCGACGTAGGGCGCCCCAGTGCCGCAGCCCGGACGCAGCAGCCGCAGCAGATCTTTGCGTCGCTTGAGGCCCAGCCAGCTCAGCAAATCGGCCTCGGTGGCCAGCACTGGCAGGCCATGCTTTTCCAGCAGGGTCTGCTTCGCGGCTTGGTTGGGATTGGCCTTCTTGCGCCACCAGCGATGCATGTGCGGGAACAGGCCAAAGCACCAGCCGCTGACGTTGTAGCCGCCAAAGGCCGAGGGATTTTTCGGCTTGAGATAGCGCGTGTCAGGCAGCGCGACATCGTCAAGCCGCAGCGCGTGCATCGCCGTTCGGGCCCGCACCGCGACGCCGGTATCGGCTTCCTTGACCAGCGGTCGCAGCAGGCGGCCGGCGCTCCTGCGGGTGCAGGCATAACGCACGGCCTCGGCGGCCTTGCGGCGGGTGCGCGGATCGGGACTGCGTAGCTCTTGCTCTAGCTGCGGTCCCATGGCGCGCGACACCCAGAAGCGCGCGACTTCATACTCCGCCAGATCCCGATGACGACGCAGCAGATCGCTGATCGCCGCCAGGTTCTCGCGCGGTGCTGCCAAAAGAGGTTTCAGCTGCACGAGCAGCGCGGACAGACTCATGTTCGACTCCGCGGGGGCGGGGCATAGCGGGGGAGAGGGGCCAGGGTGGCTTCCGTCATGGACACTCGCTTGCCAGGACGTCAGAGGGGCTCTTGCGGCCCAGCTACTTGCTCACAGCGGTGGACGAGAGGAGAAAAGCCGCAAGCGGCCTCTCGTCCCACTGCATTCTCCAGTGCCGGTCATAAACAGCCGCGACGTTCCATCGCAGCATGGAAGCTAGCTCGCGACCCCCGGTGGTGCGCCTCTTCAACGTTCCCCCCGGGGAGTCAGCCACTAGGCCGCAAGAGCACCTCAGACGGTTACATCTTCTCAGACTTGCGACGTCGCGACAAGAAGGAATGACCGAAGCCCAGCGCGAAGGGACCGCCCCCGCCGGCGACCGGCTCGGGGGAAGTCGCGGAGTCTGCCCCGCCCGCTGCTGAGCCACCGGCCGGTGCGTCGGGATCGCCATAGTCGGCAGAGAGCGGCTGCGCATCGAGCAGCCCCAGCACATCGGCCAAGAGCTCGTCGACAGAGCCGGCCGCAGCGTTGGCACCGACGAGTGGGTCGGGGGGCGGCTGGAGCTGCGACAGGGTCTCGGGCGAGCCCTCAGTCCCCTTGCGCAGGAAGGCCGAGAAGCGGCGATCTTCGGCGCGCACCAGCTTGCCATGCCGTCGCAGGCGCTCGCAGTCGGCGGGGGGCAGCGGCGGGGCGCTCAGCACGCTGAGGTTTTCGGCGAGCTCGCCATAGCTGCGCGGCGCGCTCCAGCAGGCTGATACGCCGGGCTGGCTGAGCGTGTAGCGATAGCACTCACTTGCCGTCGGCAGCGGGCCCAGGACAGAGGCTGCGTTGAGCGCATCGGCCTCATCGCCCGCAGCGTGTAATTCGGTCGCTTGGGCGGCGGCCGGCTGGGCGCGCAGCAGGCGACCATACGACAGCGCGCTAAACGTGATCACGCCCACGCCGTGCTGAGCACACAGCGGCAGCAGACGATCTTCGGCGCCGGGATGGGCCGCGCTGTGGCGCAGCATGACGACATCGAAGCGGCCGCTTGGGACCACCGCTTCCGCCAGGTCGCGATGGTGCGTCGAAAAGCCGAAAGCGCGAATCACTCCGCGGCGCTTGAGATCCTGCAGCGTGCCTAGCGCCTCAGTCGACAAGCGCTCGGGCGAGCGCACCCACAAGAGCAAGAGCACATCGAGATAGCTCGTGCGCAGCCGCCGCAGGGCACGCGCCACATCGCGCTCGATACCGACGCGATCGGCTTCGAAGCTGCCAGCCACGATGACGATGTCGCGGCGAGCCGCCGGCCCCTGCATATTGTGGCGCCGCAGGAAGCGCGTCAGGCGCAGATAGCTCGGCTCCCAGAAGAACAGGTTGACGCCGGCGGCGCGGGCGCGATGCATGGCGGAGAGCGGCGGATCGTAGGCCCCTGACAACCCCAGCGCCGAGACCGCGATGCCGGTACGACCGAGCATGCGCCGGGCGGGAACCGGCATGGCTGGCGCGCTCGCCGTGGGGCGGACCGTCGCCGCGCTCGCTCCCGGCTCGTCTGCATCGGGGCTCTCACCGGTCGACAAGAACAGCAGCGAGGGCAGGATCTGGCGCACCGCGTCCGGCTCGCTGGGGTCAAGTCGCGCCCGCTGTAATAGTTCACTCGCCGCTGCTCCCTCGTGCAGGGCGATCCAGGCGTAAGCGGCAGCCCGCTCATCCGGTGCGAGCGCGGCCGGGGTCGCGGGTGCCCGATCGCTGCACGGACCCCAATCGATCAGGGAGCGCAGGCGAGGCGTGATCGCCGGATCTTGCAAGCCATCGGCCGCTGCCGCCCGGACGCTCTCGACGGGATCGCGCGACAGCCGCAGCAGCGCAACCAGCCCGGCCGAGTCCTCAGCCATTGCCGAAAGCAGAGCCGCCGCTTCGGTACGCAGCCAGGGATCACTCGCGCCGCTGGCCAGCAGCGCAGCCTGTCGCACTCGCTCGGGACCTAGGTGCTGCCGTCCCGCCGGGCTTCTGACCGTCCGCAGGGCGGCCCGTCGAACATAGGGATCGGGATCTTCGGCGAGGAGGCGAGGAGCCTGCTCGGGCGCAGCGGGCAAAGCAGCGCAGCGGAGCTCGGGATCGCGATCGCCCAGCCAAGGGTCGGGCAGGCGAGCGACATCGGCGCCGACGCCGGCACCGGCACCGGCAGACGATCCAGCCGGCAGACGAAGCAGAGCGCGCAGGGCCGCGGCTCGCACCAGCGGATGCGCATCGTAGAGCGCGCGTCCTAGCCCAGCGCGATCCTGACTGCGTCGCGCCAGGTCGACCAGCGCCAGCCGCGCCGCCGGGCGATAGTCGGCGAGCGGTCGCTCCCACAGCACGGCATGCAGCCGCGGATCCATCGGATAACCCGCCAAGCCCACCGCCGAAAGGCTGCGGACCTCGATGCGCTCATCGGCCAGGCCGCGCAGGAAGGCCAGCTTGCGCGGATCGTCGCTGCTATCGCTGCCACGCTCGTCGCTGCGGTCATCGCCCTGGGCGCTCGGAAGCGGGGCATCGGGGGCCGGCGGCAGGGCCAAGATCGCCGCCATCACCGCCGTCCGCGCCGTCGCCGATCGATGCTCCAGCTGGCGGCACAAAAGCGGCAAAAGATCGTGCGCTGCGGTCTGCGCTGCGTAGGCCGCAGCCCAGCTCAGGGCGCCCGCCGGCGGCGAGTCCAGACGCAGAAGGTCACGCGCCAAGCGGGCGGCCGGCTCACCCAGTCGATCGAGGAAGGCGGCCGTCGTCTCTGCCGCGTGCGGCAGGGTCGGCGTCTCTAGCCAAGGCAAGAGCGAGCGCAGGACTGCCATGCGCCCCCCCTCAGCCGCAGGCGGGCTTGGCGAGCCGGTGAGGTAGTGATGCAGGTGCTCGACCGCCAGTCGGCGCAGCGCCTCGTGCGGGTCGGCGAAGAAGGCGACGAGATCGGCCGGGGCAATGGCGGGCTCGCCGGCTTCGGTGGCGTCGAGCTGTCCCAGGGGCCGGGCCCGCAGGCGAGCCGTCACGACAGCCGGGTCGGGGTTGTGCAGCGGGCCATCCGCCGGTGGGACCGCAAAAGCATGGACTTCGATGCCCGGCTGGAAACGGGCACGTAGATACCACAGGCCAGCCTGCGCCGCCCCGGGAAGATCCGTATTGGCGGCGAGGATGGCCTCGCGAAGCTCCGGCTGTCGCAGGCCGATGGCGTAAAGCGCCTGCGCCGCGGCATGACGCACCCGCCAGAAGGGATCGCCCAAGCGCATGCGCAGAAGGGGCAGACTGCGCTCGGCCTGCAGCGCCAGCAGCGCGGCATGCGCCAGCAGCGCGGCGCGGCGCACCCACCACGTCGCGTCGCTGCTGGAGATCAGACCGACCGCCTTGCCGTACTCGGCGCGAGCCAACACCGGCAGACGCGGCGCCAGACGAGCCAGGCCGCGCAGCGCCGCTTCGCGGACCATCGGCGCGACATCGCCCAGCGCATCGCTCAGCCAGGCCGCGACTTCGCTGGCCGCACCTACCGTCGCTGTCGGACTTGAAGCCGCACCCGCTTTGACGCGGCTGAGCCGAATCGCCGCCGCGGCCCGCACCCCGGCATCGCGATCGCGCCACAGGATCCGCCGTAGGGCAAAGCGCAGGGCCGGCTGACTGACATCGCTGCGACCCACTGCCGCACGCCGCGTCCATGAGTCCACACTTAGGAGGTCATCAAACAGAGGGTGTAGAGGGGTCACAGTATCGACCAGCTTATGCGATCCCAGGGGCCGACACGCGGGTTTTCACCGACTGCGGCGCACCGGCCAGTCCGCGTGGGGGCAATCGTGACGCAGTGCGGCGTACGGCGCTAAATCTGCAGGCGGAAAGGTCGCCTAGCGCGACGGCTGACCGCGCTTTCTGACTGCGATACTGTAGTGCCATGGGTCGTCAACGCATCGACACCGTCTTGCGCGTGCGCACGCGCCATCGTCCAGGTCAGCTTGCTCGCCTGGCGACGGTGATTGCGCAGGAAGGCGCGCTGATTGGTGAAATCACCACCGTTCATATGGCCGAAGGTCTCTCGACGCGCGACATCACCGTCGAGACTGAAAACGAAGAGCACACCGGCCGGCTGATCTCGGCGCTGCAGCACACCGATGGCTGCGAAGTGCTGGAGGTCAAAGACCGCGTCTTTGAGCTCCATCGCGGTGGCAAGATCCGCGCCGCCAGCCGCATCGAGCTCAAGCGCTTGGTCGATCTGCGCTACATCTACACGCCGGGTGTCGCCCGCGTCTCGCGTGCCATCGCCGCTGATCCCGAGCGTGCCTGGGACTACACCAACATCGGCTGCTCGGTGGGCATCTTCACCAACGGCTCGCGCGTGCTGGGCCTGGGCAACATCGGGCCCCTGGCCAGCATGCCGGTGATGGAGGGCAAGGCCGTCCTCTACGACAAGTTCGCGGGCATCTCGGCGACGCCGATCCTCATCGACACGCTGGACGCCGACGAGTTCATCGAGACCGTGGTGCGGCTGTCCAAGACCTTCGGCGGCATCCACCTGGAAGACATCCGCATTCCCGAGTGCTTCAAGATCGAAAACGAGCTGCGTCGGCGCCTGGCCAAGCCGGTGATGCACGACGATCAGCACGGCACGGCGGTCGTAACCTTGGCCGCGCTGATCAACGCCTGTCGTGTCACCGGCCTGGATCTGCATCGCTGCAAGGTGGCGCAGGTCGGCCTGGGGGCGGCGGGTAGCGCCATTGCGCGCCTGATCATTGCGTATGGGGCGCAGTCGGTGATGGTCACTGACGTCAACCCCGAGATGATCGCCCGCCTGGTGGCCGATGGCGCGCAGGCCGCCACGCTGGATTCGATCATGGCGACGGCCGACGTCGTGATCTGCACCACCGGCAAGGTCGGCCTGATCAAGCCCGAGATGATCCGCAAGGGCCAGGTCATCTTCGCGCTGTCGAACCCGCAGGCCGAGATCGATCCCGATACCGCGATCGAAGCCGGTGCCAGCTACGCCGCCGATGGCGCCGCGATCAATAACGCGCTCGCCTTCCCCGGCATCTTCAAAGGTGCGCTGGAGACGCGGGCCAGCACCCTGCACCCCCGCATGTTCATTGCCGCTGCCGAAGCCATCGCCAGCGTGGTGCCACCCGATGAGGTCGTGCCCTCCCCGCTCGATCCCGAAGTCCACGAGGCCGTCCGCCGCGCTGTCGCCGACTGCGCCCGCAGCCTCAACCTCGCCAACACCGCCAAGCTCTAGACGCTGGTGGGCGTAGTCGCTCCACTGCGGCTACGCGGGACTGGCCGGACTCGGCTTGCGTCTCCCCATCCACGTGGTCGATGGGGGCCCACAAGCCCTCGGTCGCCGTACTGCCAGTACGGCTCGGTCGGTCCTCCACCTCGTCGAGGAGCGCGGTCAGCCGCTGGCGAGGGCGCTGGGGGTGACGGCGGGGTGGCTGGGCTTCGGCGGAAGCTGTGCAGCGTGGGAAAAAAGGGAAATGGCGACCCGACGAGAGGCTGGCGCCGGTAGCTAACGATTTCGGGAACCGGCGGGCGCTGCGTCGAGCTGCTCGACTGCGCGTCGCCGTGCAAGCAAGCCCTCGATCGCGTCGGCAGGAAGGCCATGCTTGTGTGCGAGCCGTGCGTAGGTCTCCAGTGCCGAGACAATCTGGGCGTCGATCTTCGTAAAGTGGAAACGGAAGAAGGGCTCGATCAGGTAGGGCGCGAGGTGGGGCACGATCCGCAGTGCCCAGCCCATTAGGCGTGGGCGGACAAGCCGGCGAGCGGCACCAACCCGTGCCTGGACAGTCCGCTCGCAGACAGCAAGAGCCTGTCTGATGGCCTCGCAAGTGGCGCGCAGCAGATCGTGGTCGCGCGCGAGTTTTGAGAACGACCAGCCCGCAATAGGCAAGGCCGCGACGACCATGCCGGCAATCGTATCGCCTACGATAGCTATGGCCCGCGCGTCGGGCACCTGTTTTGCCGGAAAATTGCCGCGCCGGAGTAGCGCAACCACCGAGTCAGTACGTGGCCCGAGGCGCAAATTGTGCAAGAGCGCCTTGCACAATTGACGTGGTTCCATCAGATCGCTCTGCTTGAAAAGCTCAAGTCACCCAAGGAGCGGCTGGTCTACGCCGCGGCCACCATCGAGCATGGCTGGTCGCGTGACATCCTGGCGATCCAGATCGAGACCGGCTACCGCAAGCGGGTTGGCAAGTCGGTCAATAACTTCCAGCGCACGCTGCCCAAGCCGCTGTCGGATCTGGCAAACCAGACGCTCAAAGATCCGTACATGTTCGACTTTGTTGAGCTGAGCGGCGACGTGAACGAACGACGGCTGGAACGCTCGCTGATCGAGAAGCTGCGCAGCTTTCTGCTGGAGCTAGGTGTCGGCTTCGCCTTCGTCGGCAGTCAAGTCCACCTGGAGGGCGAGGGCGAGGACTTCTACCTCGACATGCTCTTTTGTCACCTGCGTCTGCGCTGCTACGTGGTCGTCGAGCTGAAGACGACTGCGTTTAAGCCGGAGTACGTCGGGAAGCTTCAGTTCTACCTGTCTGCCGTCGATGATCTGATCCGCGACCGCGACGCAGAGCGCGATGCAGCATCCTGCAATGGCGTGATAGCCGAGGGTGGGAGCACGTACCGAGGCCTAGGAAGCTCAAGGCTCGCCGCGACATCCTGGTATGCGAGGCCAAGCTGGCGATAGGGCTGCTCAAGCGAAAGCGGCCCGGCGATCAGCCCGAGGCGGAGCGCCTTCTGCGCAAAGCCCAGGCCGAAGCGAAGGCGATGAAGCTCGCCGAAGCCGCGATCAACCAGCTTCTCGCCCGCCTCGACTCGCCGCGCAGCCCGCCAGTTGATCGTGATACGTTGACAGGGTTTTCCTGCGTGACTCTGGGGGGATCTCACCATGGCTGTGTTTCTGCGACCGCTTCTGTTCTGTGCCCTGCTTCTTGCGCTTAGCTTCGCTCCCCGTCGGAGCGAGGCCAAAGTCCCGTTCCTGATCACCTACGGCGACAGCATCTCGCAGCTTGGGCCGCTGCCCGCTGACAAGAAAGAGATTCTCGAAAAAGCGACGCGGGCCGGGGTCGAGATTGGCTACAAGTACAGCTACTTTGGCCTGTTCTTCCTCGACCTGTGGACCTGGAGCGGCGAGTACTGCCTGTTCCATGAGAAGTCGTTCTGGAGCCTCAAGCCCGAGCAAGCGGCAACGCTTCTGGGGGTCGAGGTCGAGAAGCTGCCCAAGCCCTTCTTCTACCGTTTTCCGTCGCTGCTAAGCCTGCTGGCGCTGGGCATTCTGGGGCTCCTCATCGCCAGTCGCTTCATCAAGACCGATGAAGAAGAAGCCGCCGAGCTACTCAAAGACGAACGCTATCGCGAGGCGTTAGAGCTGTTTCGCAAGAAGTGGAATGAACAGAGTGCAGCTCCCGCGACGCCACCTGCTCCGACGGCAGATGCGGCGAGCCCGCCGGCCAAAGATGAGGCCAAGGAAGAAAAAGCGGCGGCCGAAGATGGCGAGAGCGGCGACGGGGACGGCGAGGCGGCGCAGGAAAAAAAGCTGGCGCTGGCGCTGGAGCCGGGCATCAACTATCTCGTGAGCAAGGGCGTGACCGCCGAGCAAGCAAGCAGCAAGCTGGCGATCCTCGTCCGCGTCGAAGTGTTGGCAAAAAACAAGGCGGCCTCCGAGACCGCACCGGCTGCGACCTAAGCCCAGCCGGGACAGGAAGACACGATGAGCACACAGGACACAGAAGCGGCAGCGCCCCTCATCTCGCTGATTCGCGGCGACGGCATCGGGCCCGAGATCAGCGAGGCCACGCTGGCCATGCTAGAGGCGGCCGGCGCCAAGCTGCGCTGGGAAGAAGTCCCGGCCGGCGTTGCCGCGCTGCCCACCCATCACGATCCGCTGCCCGAAATCACGCTGGCCTCGATCGAAAAGACCAAGGTCGCGCTCAAGGGACCGCTGTCGACGCCCAAGGGCACTGGTTTTCGCTCGGTCAACGTCGCGCTGCGGCAGCACTTTGATCTGTACGTCAACCTGCGGCCGGCCAAGAGCATCGCCGGCGTGCCCTCGCGCTACGAGAAGGTCGATATCGTCACCGTGCGCGAAAACACCGAAGACATCTACGCCGGCATCGAGCACTTCGTCGGTCCCGGCCGCAGCGCCGCTGAGTCGATCGCCGTCATCACTCGTCACGGCTCCGAGCGCATCGTCCGCTACGCCTTCGAGTACGCGCGCAAGCACGGTCGCAAGAAGGTCTCGATCATCCACAAGGCCAACATCCTCAAGATGTCGAACGGCCTGTTTCTGGAGGTCGGCAAAGAGGTCGCCAAGCAGTTCCCCGACATCGAGAGCGATGACGTCATCGTCGATGCCGCCTGCATGAAGCTCGTGCTCATGCCCGAGCGCTTCGACGTCATCGTCACCATGAACCTGTTTGGCGACATCCTGTCCGATCTCATCGCGGGTCTCGTCGGCGGCCTCGGTGTCTCGCCCGGCGCCAACCTCGGCGAACGCGCCGCGATCTTCGAAGCCGTCCACGGCTCCGCCCCCGACATCGCTGGCCAGGGCATCGCCAATCCCTCCGCCCTGCTCATGGCCGCCCTGATGATGCTCGAACACCTCGGCCAGAACGAACCCGCCGCACGCCTCCGCGCCGCCCTCTTCCGCACTCTCGCCGACCCCCGCACCCGCACCCGCGACCTCGGCGGCCAAGCCAACACGCAAGCCTTCACGCAAGCGGTCATCGCCCAGCTTTAGCCGACGCCGTCCCGGGTCTGCGGCCCCGTCGATCTCCCCTAACTATTTCGAATCAACGAACGTGACCGTGGCTTCGAACCACACGGTCGGCTGCGCGCGCAGCAGGGATACGGGATTCGGCACGAGCTGAAAGGTGATGTTCTTGGCCGGGCCGTTCACCTTGACGTCGCCGCGTGAATCGGCGAGCGGCTGCGGTCCACAGAGGTCGGGGCAGCCGGGCTTGGCGTCGGGGGGCGTCACGCTGACGTGGGCGGAGGCGAGGACGGTCGAGTCGGCCGCGACGGCAAGCGCGCCCCCGATCGAGACGTCGAGCTTCTTTCCCATCCAGGTCAGCTGACAGCCGGGAACGGGGCCGTGATGGGCAGAGACGGACTCGCCGGCGTAGACCGGAACCGTTCCGCTCACTTCACAGACGGGAAGGACGCTGGTCACGGTGCCGGCCTTGGCCTGGACTAGCTGCACTTTCATGCGTAGCTGCGCGGTGCGCAGGCGGGATGGCTCGGGCGGCGGTGGCGGAATCGCATTCGCGTCCCCGGCCAAGCTCACCAGAACGGAAACCAGGGCTGCCGATTTGGCTGAAAAAAGTCTCAAGGAATCCCCCTGCGATCGATTCGAAGCGGCGTGTCGTGAAACTCTATCTCGACACGCCTTGCGGGGCTGATCAAGCGCGACCTTGCCGCGCTTCTAGTGCTCTAGCAGCCAACCCGAGAGGATGCTGTTCATCTGGCTGTGTTCTTCGGCGCTGAAGATGTCGGGGACCTGCAGCCAGTCGATCAGCGACTGTACTTTGCGGACGGAAAAGGGAGCGAACAGCGCCTGCTGCTGTTCTTGCGTGCGGATATGAAGGCCGGTGCCGGCGTGCTTCTGGATGGCGTTGGCTTGGGCCGATCCGTTCGCGGTGGGGCCGGTCTTCCACTGCACGCTGGTGCAGGCCAGCACGCTGCCGGGGGCGCAGCAGGCGTGCAGCGCGGCGAACAGTCGGGCCAGCGCCTCGTCGGGGATCAGGTAGGCGACGCCGATGACGCCGATGGCCAGCTGCGGCTTGGGGCCGAAGTAGGCCTCGACCTGAGCGATGACAGCCGGCGCATCGGCAGCATCGATCTGCACATACTTCATCGTCGGGCGATCTTTGAGCAGCTCGCTGCCGTAGCTCACGGTCAGCGGGTCGACATCGGAAAACAGGATCTTGGCCCGCGGCATAAGCTCGTTGAAGTGGCCTCCCGTCGTCAGACCGCTGCCCACGTCCAGGACCTGCGTGCGCCCGGCGGCTTCCCACTCGGTGGCGACGAGCTGCAGGAACCAGCGATTGAGCCGCGCCCACTTGGGATAGGAAGGCACGCTCTTGAGGATCGCCGCCGCCGCTTGCCGGTCGACTTCGTAGTTGTGATGACCACCGAGCATGAAGTCATAGATGCGGCCGAGGTGCGGCTTTAGCGGATCCGCGGACATCACTGGTCTCCTATCGTCTCTGCGCGCGAGGGGCGGCGGCGGCAGCTGGTGGCAAGCGTGCGTTGGCGAGCGGCTGAATCGACAAGCCGCGCTCGGCCAGCGCCCACTCGATCGCGCTCTGCAGCGTGGCGCAGCTGGCCATCCCCGAAAGATCGACGCCGATGCGCACCAAGGTCGCGGCGAGCTCGGCGCGGATGCCGGCCAGCACCGCCCGCGAGCCGAGCAGGCCAACCGCGCTCGTCAGACGGAGCAGCGCCTCGGCCACCGCGACGTCGACCGCCTCGACGCCGGTCACATCGATGATGATGATGCGGGCGCGCATCGCCACCACCGCGTTGAGCAGCCGCTCAGTGATGGTCTCGGCGCGCTCGCGCTCGATGGCGCCGATCAGCGGCAGCACCAGCACGCCATCGAAGACCGGCATGACTGGGGTCGACAGAGCATCCAGCGCTTGCCGCAGCGCATCCTCACGCGCTTGCATGACGCGAGCGAGCGAGGTCTGCAGCTCATCGCGCTGCCGCACCATCTCTTGCAGCTCACACGCCGCGATCCCCGCAGCCACCCAGCTAGCGTAGTCATGGATCACTGGGATGGCGGCGCGCTCGATGCTCCCCGCGGGCCCCTCGGCGCGACAGACGTGCTCGGCCCAGGCGCGACCGACGGCCAAAAAGGCGCGCAGGCCCAGCCCCTGTCCCCCAAGCCCCTCGCCCAGGCTCTGCGCTCCCTCGGCGGCGACGGTGCGAGCGTATGCAATGAGCCCATCGACAAGCTCGGCGGAGAGCGGCGGCAGGCGGAACGGCGGCAGCGCGCTGCGATTGAAGACCAGGTTGTCACGCAGCGTGGCCAAGGTCAGCGAGACCATGCGCTCCCGCTCCTCAGTCAGCCAGCGGCCGAGCGCCGCCTGTGCCGACGACGCGCTGCCAGCCTGGGGATCTGCACCTTGGGTACTCGACATCTCGGTCAGTGTAACGGGCCGCCTGCTTGCGGGGAAAGCCCCTTGTGTCGCCCCGGTCTGCGACGTCAGGCAGTCCTCGACTCAGGCGCAGTTCTTGCACGGCCCAGGTGCGACCCGGTGAGTCGGTCACAGCACTTCGTCTTCCGATCGACGCAAGAGCACGCGTAGAAGCGGTGGCGTAAAGCGGCGCTGCATGGTGATGGCGTAGAAGTTTTCGTGCAGTCCGGGCACCTTGCAGTACTCGACCAGGCGTCCAGTACGAAGCTCATCGCGCACCACCACCGGCGGCAACAGCGCCACGGCTTCCGACTCGCGGGCCAGCAAGCGCAGCATGGCCATGTCATCGGCCTCGGCCAGCAGGCGATAGCGCAGGCCCTGTCGTTCGCACAAAAGTTCGAAGCTGGCCCGGACATCGCTGTCGCGCCCCGGCAGAAGCAGCGGCACCTCGGCGATTTCTTCCGGAAAGCGAAAGGCTGGTCGCCGCCGCCGCGGCTTGCCGATCAAGCTGATGGGCTGACGGGCGATGCGCCGACAGCGCCACGGTCGCACGGCATCGCCATGCACCTGCCGATTCGACAGCACCAGATCCAGCGCGTGCACTGACAGCTGGTTCAATAGATCCTCTAGGCTGCCCGACTGCAGGATCAGGCCAGCCTGCGGATGCTTGAGCAGCGGCTGCAGGAAGCGTCCCTGAAAGTTGCGCGACAGCGTCGCGACACTGCCGACGCGCAGGACCTCTTGCTCGCGCCTGCGCCCATCGCGCAGCAGGCCGACCAACTCATCGCCCGTTGCAAAGATGGTCTCGGCGTAGCTCAGCGCCAAGTGGCCCGCTTCGGTCAGCTTCAGGCTACGGCCTTCCCGCGCAAACAGCGACTGCCCAAGCGTCTCTTCGAGCTGCTTGATCTGGGTCGATAGCGCCGACTGCGAAACGCGCAGGCGCGCCGCGGCCCGCGTCAGATTCCCCTCGCGCGCCACGGCCCAGAAGTAGTGCAGGTGGTGGTAGTTCAGGCGGTTGGGAGCAACCTTGGCATCGCCATCGTTCATTTAGATAGAACGATACCTGAAGATATTTGAATTTTTCAGAATCATGGGCGGCCGGCATCCTTTGGCCATGAGTCATTCACCCAATTGCACGGAGGGCATGTGATGGCCTCGCTACTCACCTGGCAGCCCGCTCTGCAGATCAGCCTTCCCCTCGCAGTTCCCGGGCTCTACTTCCTGGCGGCGCTCGGCCTGCTGCTCCGTCGAGAATCAGCGCGTCGTGCCCTGCTGGACAAGGCCACACTTCTGGCCGGTCTGTGTGCGCTTGCGGCCGCGGCGAGCCTGCTGCTTCCCGGTGCGACGGCGGTCCGCTTTACGGTACTCGCCCCACAGGTGGCGTCGCCGCTTTGGCCGCTGAGTGTGGCCAGCGATCCGCTCAGCAGCGTGGTCCTGCTGCTGGTCAGCTTCTTGGGCTGGGTGATCGTTCGCTATTCGCAGCCCTATCTTGCGGGAGAGCCCGGTCTGCGCCGCTACTACGGCTGGCTGCTGGCGACGCTGGCCTCGGTGTCGCTGCTCGTGCTGAGCAACCACTTGCTGCTTCTGCTTGCCGCCTGGATCGCGGTCAGCCTGTCCCTGCATCGCCTGCTGACGTTCTATGCCGACCGGCCGGCGGCGCAGCTTGCCGCCCGCAAGAAGTTCGTGGTCAGCCGCCTCGCCGAGCTGGCCTTGGCTGCGGCCATCGCGCTCATCGGCAGCGAGCTTCATACCCTGCAGATCGACCAAGTCCTGACGCAGATCTCGCGGCTGTCGACCGTGCCGGTCACCCTGCAGATCGCGGCGGTGCTGGTGGTACTCAGCGTGTGTCTGAAGTCGGCGCAGCTTCCTTTTCACGGCTGGCTGATTCAGGTTATGGAGGCCCCGACTCCGGTATCCGCGCTGCTGCATGCCGGCGTGGTCAACCTGGGGGGCTATGTGCTCTTGCGCCTGGGCGGACTTATCGGCAGCTCGCCGACGGCGCAGGGGCTGCTGGTGCTCGTCGGGGGTCTGTCAGCGGTGCTGGCCTCGCTGGTCATGCTGACGCGGGTCAGCATCAAGGTCGCCCTCGCTTGGTCGACCTGCGCTCAGCTCGGCTTCATGCTGCTGGAGTGCGGCCTGGGGGCGTATGACCTGGCGCTTTTACATCTCCTCGCGCACTCGCTGTACAAGGCGCACGCCTTCCTAAGTGCCGGCTCTACCGTCGAGAATTGGCGGACCGAGCGTAAATGGCCGAAGCTTGCGCCGCCCTCGCTTTCCAGCTGGTTGGGCTATGGCGCGGTGAGCCTGGGAGTGGTGCACGCCGGGGGAATTCTGACCGGCTCGCTGCCTCTGCCCACGACCCCCGGTGGGGTGCTGCGCGGGCTTTTGGGCCTGGCCCTCACGCCGCTTTTTGTCCTCGCTGGACGGGGCGGGCCGGTCGCCAGCTTGGCTCTCGCGCTCGGGGTGGCGGGGCTGGCCTCTGTGCCGCATCTTTTGGCTCGGCTGCTGGGCCTGGGGTCGGCCAGCTTTCTGCCCCACCACGGACCGCCGGCCGGGACCTTGGCCTTTGCCGCGCTGTGCTTCGTCTTCCTCTTCGCGCTGCAGGGAACGCTGCTTTCCGCCCCGCAAGGGACGTGGTCGCGCCGTCTATATCCCTGGTTCTTCGGCGGGCTGTTTCTCGATGAGCTGTTTACTCGCCTGATGCTGAAGTGGCGACGCCAGCAGCCTGCCGGGGCAGGCAGTGCGAGCTTGCCGCGCCATCCCCTGTCGGCGCTGCCCAGCGCCCCGGAAGGACCACCCGCTCGGGCCGCGATCGACCACGCCGTCCGCTGGGCCGGTCAGCGGATTGCTCCCACGTGGCCGCTCGATCGCTTCATCGCCGTGAACCCCTACCACGGACTCGGCGACCGCCCCATTCAAACGGCCGCCGCCGAGCTACAGCTCCTCTGCGGGGCGCAGCTACTGATGCCGCGAGCGTTTTATCGCCGCGCCTGGCAGAGCGGACAGCTGCGACGGGAACACTTGGCAGCCGGGCTGGAAGACCACCACAGCACACTTACCGTTGAGGGGCTCATCGCATGCCTGCAGGCAACCCCAGCAACTCTGCCGCGCCTGCGGCTGGTCTGCGATCTTGTGGCGATGCGCGGGGACCCTGCCCAGCGCGAATCCCTGCCGCCCTGGCCGGACTATGTCACGCACCAGATCAGCCAGTTCTGCGCCGCGTGGTTCGACGGTGGGCAGGCAGACTGGCCGATCCCGCGCGGGCCGAGCATGTATGCCACCTGGAAGACGCTTGCGGCCGCCGATCGCGGTCCTGTCCTGCGCATGGGGCTTCCAGATTTTCGTGCCCGCGTCGCGATGCTGCCGGCGACCGCACAGGACCTGTTGGCCTTCGTCACGGCGGAGCTGCGCATCCCGGCGGCGGCCTGCCCGGCTTACTTCGCCGCCCTGCTCTTGCGGATAAACGGCTGGGCCGCTTGGTGCGCCTACCAGCGCTTTGAAGCGCGCAAGCTCGGGGGCGACGATGATCAGATCGTTCAGCTGCTGGCCATTCGCCTGGCTTGGGAGTGGCTGCTGGCTCGCTGCGCCGAGCTTACCGAGAGCGAACAGCTGCTATTCCACACGCAGTGGGGCCAGTACAACACCCTCCTTGCGGACACGCGCGCCGCGCAAGAGCCGGACTGGCTGCTGCAGCAGGCGATGGAGCAGGCGTATCAGGACACACTCTGCCATACGCTCCGCTCGGGCGAGACGCAGCGGGCAGAGTCGTCGGACGATGACGATGCGCTCGATGTCCAGGCGGTCTTCTGCATCGATGTGCGCTCTGAGCCATTTCGGCGCGCGCTGGAAGCATGCTCGGGTCGCATCCGGACCTCGGGCTTCGCCGGCTTCTTTGGCCTGCCGATCGACTACACGGCGCTGGGCTGCGAGCACGCCGAGCCGCGGCTGCCCGGCCTGCTCTCGCCTCGGCTGCATGCCCGCGAGTCCTGCGACCGTCCGACTCAGACCCAGCACCTGCAGCGCCAGCACCAGCGCCGCGCACAAAAGGGACGTGCCGCTCGCGCGCTGCGCCGGCTGGCCAGCTCGGCCTTCGCGTTCGTCGAGACCTTCGGGATGTTGTACGCGCTCAAGCTGCTTGCCCGCAGCTTGCGTCGCACCGACCTGCGCGAGTCGCCGCTGGCTGGTCCGCGCGCTGCCGAACATCAAGCCGACTTACCGCGTCCTTCGCTGCCGGACACAGCGGATCTGGCCCCGATGTTGGCCGGCATCTTGGGGGCGATGGGGCGGACTTCCGATTTCGCCCGCTTGGTGCTGCTCTGTGGCCATGGCAGCACCAGCCAAAACAATCCGCATGCCGCGGCGCTGCAGTGCGGTGCCTGTGGTGGACAGAGCGGCGAGGTCAATGCCCGCCTGCTGGCCCAGCTTCTGAATACCGACACGCTGCGCGACGCTCTGCGGCAGCACGGCATCGACATTCCAGGCACCACGTGGTTTGTCGCCGGCTTGCACGACACTACTTCGGACGACGTTCGACTGTTCGATCTCGATCGCGTACCGACGATGCACCAGGCGCTCATCGCCACGCTGCAGGGTTGGCTGGCGCAGGCCGCGGCGAGCAATCGCCAGGCTCGGGCGGCCACTCTGGATCCCGAGCTCGCGCTCTTGGATCGCTCCGCGCAGCGGCATGCGTTTGTGCAGCGCGGCAGCGACTGGGCCCAGGTCCGCCCTGAGTGGGGCTTGGCCGACAACGCCTGCCTCATCGTGGCCCCCCGAGAGCGGACACGCTCGATCTCGCTGGGCGGTCGCGCCTTCCTGCACGACTACGATTTCCGAAAGGACGCGTCGCTGCGCACCCTGGAGCTGATCCTGACCGCGCCGATGGTGGTCACCCACTGGATCAACCTGCAGTACTACGCCTCGACGGTGGATCCGCTGCGCTACGGCAGCGGCAACAAGGTGCTGCACAACATCGTGGGCGGCCACCTGGGCGTGTTCGAAGGCAACGGCGGCGATCTGCGCATCGGTCTACCGCAGCAGTGCCTGCACGATGGGACGGGGACGCGCCACACCCCGCTGCGTCTGAGCGTGTTCATTGAGGCCCCGCGCGATGCCATCGAAACCGTGCTCGCCCGCCAGCCCCAGATCGCGGATCTGGTGCGCAACGAGTGGCTGCGTCTTTTTCAAATCAACGCCGCCGACGGTCGCATCACGCGCTTCGTAAGCGACGCGCAGGGGGGAATCACCACGGCTCAGCGGGCCACCAGCCAGCCCCGTGCCGCAGCGGCGTAGTGCAGACGGCAGACGTCATCAGGGGGAACTGACGATGAATCAGATGGGGTTTCCATGGATCAACATTCCGATGTTTGCCGACTTTGACGAACCGCAGGTCTTCGTCGGTCGGCCGCAAGAGCTGGCCGTTCGCTCCGACCTGCGGGCGCTCTCTGCGACGCTGGAGCAGATCGTGCAGCAAGCCCACGAGCGCAGCCGTGGCGCCCAAGAGCCGCAGCGCGACATCGGGGACGGGGGCGCGGCAAGTGTGCAGCGGGAAGAAGCCCATGTGCTGGTCAGTGCGCTCAACCACTTCTTTCGCGGCGCAACGGCAGCGGGTCTGCCTACGCTGCTCATCCTCGATGACTTCGACGAGCTCGCGGTGACGGCCGGGACCTCACTGGCGCGACGAGCGAGGACCCTGCACGGGCTGCTCAGCGAGCTGTCGCAGCTGACCCCAACCTGTCTTGTGCTGAGCCTGCGCTCGGAGTTCATGAACGAGACCCTGCTGCGGCAGTTTCGCCGCATCTTCCTGCCGCCGCTGCCGCGCTCTGCCGCCCCCGAGCTCCTCTTGCGATGGGCCGCGATGCAAGATCCGCCGCTTGCCCCCGAAGCGGTCAGCCGCCTGCAGGCCCTGGGCGAGCGCTTCCTGCAGCGCTTTGCCCCCGACGATCCCGTCGTCGTGCCCTTCCGCTTCTTGCAGCTCGTGGCCTGGCTCGCCAACAACTACCTCATCTACAACCTCGGCGACGCCGACGAGTCGCAGATGATCTGGCGCTACTTTGGCGGCAAGTATCCGCTGGATACGGTGCGGGCGCTGCGCCAGATTCTGCGGCTGATGCCGGCCGAGCATGTGTCGCTATGCGCCAGCGCCAGTCCCGTCGATGCCATGCCCTATCGCGGGCTGTCCGGCCACGAGCTGTACACGCTAGAACGAGCCGGCCTGCTGCGGGGAGCCGCCGCCGCCGATCCCGATGATCCGCGTCTCGTGATCGATCCGCTGATCGCGTACCTGCACATCGCTAGCTCGCCACACGCCCCCGGATAGGCCAAGGGG